>JBMNTK010000053.1:0-19554 GCA_050945695.1 Anaerolineae bacterium
CGGCGCACGGCGAGGTGCTGGTGGCAGCGCTGGCGACGGTGTTCAAGAAGATCAAGCTCTACACCCACGAGAACGTGGGCTGGGGCCGGATCCACCTGCCCGAGCAACAGATGCACACCTCGGCGTGTTGGGTTAGTCTACCCGAGCCCACCGTTCAGGCCCTCATCGAGAGGAATCTGTGGCGGGTACCGGTGGCGGACTACGGCCCCAACTGGCGGCTGCAGCGGCGCCGGGCGCGAGAGCGAGACGGCTTCCGTTGCCGACAGTGCGGGGCGCCCGAACCGCCCGGCCGCGAGCACGACGTCCATCACATCCGGCCCTTGCGGGAGTTCGGCTACGGGCCCGGTGCGGCCGACTTCGAGCAGGCGAATGCCCTCGAGAACCTGGTGACGCTGTGCCGCTCCTGTCATCTGCAGGCCGAGGCGCCCCAGATGCTGCAGGGAGCGCTCACCGGCGTGGCGAACCTGACCCGGCACGTGGCCGCGCTCTTTCTCATGTGCGACTCGCGGGACCTGGGCGTGTTTGCCGAGGTTCGCTCAGTGTTCACTCGAGAGCCGACGCTTTTCGTCTATGACACTGTGCCGGCGGGGATCGGGCTAAGCGAACGGCTATATCGAGGGCAGGCACAGGTGTTGCAGGCAGCTCTAGAGCAGGTAGAAGCCTGTCCCTGTGAGTTTGGCTGCCCGTCCTGCATCGGGCCGGTGGGAGAGATGGACCAAGCCGCAAAGGCCAACACCACCGCGCTCTTGCGATACCTCACGGAAGCGGAGGATTCATGAAACGTCGCTCCATATTGGGGTCAGCTCTGGCCCTGTTGGTGGCAGCATGTGCCCCGCAAGCTGCCCAGCAATTCAGCAACCCTACCCCTACGATGACACCGCGGCCCACCTTCACCGCAACCGTCCCTGTTACCCCGACGCCGGTGCCCACGGACACCCCCGTCCCGGTGGCCACGCCCACCCCTGTGCCTACCGATACTCCAGAGCCTGAGCCTACCGCTCCCGCCCGGGTACACGTGGTGCAGGCGGGTGAGACCCTCTCCGGGATCGCTGAGAGGTATGGGGTCAGCCTGCAGGCTCTGATCGAGGCTAACGACATTGCCAATCCTTCCCTGGTGGTCGTGGGCCAGGAGCTGGTAATCCCCTCGGAATAGAGGGACGCCCCAGACCGCAGAGCGTAGATGACGCTGATGCCGCGCTGATACTCGCTGATCGTACCTCAAGGTCAGCAAGGGTCGGCGCTCCGTCAGCGTCATTTGCGTTCCATCCCCCTTCCCGCTGCTTTCACCTCTAAAGTCTCTGCCATAGCTGCCGATATACCCACCAGACACCAACAGGGCTACTGGGCCCTGAGCTTGGAGGTCGGCTGAGCGGATGATCGAGACGGCCGAGATGGAATGCATCCGGGTTCTGATTGCAGATGACCACCCCGTGTTCCGGGAGGGGCTGCGCCACATTCTGGCGGCCGATCCCTCGGTGGAAATAGTCGGCGAGGCCGACACGGGGGAGGCGGCCCTGCGGGAGGCGCGCCGCTGCGAGCCAGACGTCGTGATCCTGGATGTGAACATGCCGACTCTGGATGGTCTGCAGGCTGCCAAGCGCATCCATCAGGAGCTCAGCAACACGCGGGTCCTGATGCTCACCGCCTTTCACGACGAAGAGCAGATGATGCGGGCTTATCGGGTGGGGGTGGCCGCCTACTTCGCCAAGGACGTCTCTCCCGGAGAACTGCTCGCGTCCCTGCGGGACGTCAAGCAAGGCCGGTACGTGGTGCAGGGGAAGCGTATGAGCCGCCGGGAGCTATCCGCTTGGCTTACCCACCGACTCAGCGGAGTGGCTGCCGAGGGCGAGCTGCCCGAAGAGGTTTGCGCGCCTCTCACCGCGCGGGAGATGGAAGTGCTGGTGTCCGTGGCCCACGGCCTGTCCAACAAGGAACTGGCCCGACACCTCAACATAAGCGAGCAGACGGTCAAGAACCACATGAGCTCCATCTTGCGTAAGCTGCGAGTGGCGGACCGTACTCAAGCCGCCATGTATGCCGTTCGGCATGGTTGGGTCCACGTCCATGACCTGGCGGAGGCGCGAGCCTAACGCAGGATTTACGGTGCCTTTACGCTTCTGGTACTCCCGAGCTATTCAGAACAGTGCCCCTAATGCCTAGATTAACGTACAAGCAGTCGGTTACTCGGATCAGCAAAGGATTATCCGCCCCTTTTCATTGCTGATTCGGGAGCGGCTGCAGGTCGAAGAGGTCGAAAGGGGGTGAAAGCGATGATGACACTTATGCCGTACGTTCTCCTAGCGATGGATTTCATCCGTCGGCCGTTCCGCCGGGAAGAGGGGCAGGGTCTGGTTGAGTATGCCTTGATCCTCGTTCTAGTAGCGCTCGTAGTGATTGCGGCGCTGATTCTGCTCGGTGACAGGGTGGGCGAGATCTTCAACACCATCACTGAGGGGCTCGATCCTAACACCATGAGGAGCGGCGGCTAGGCCCACTGCCCTCTGGGAGCAAGCCAAGGATCGAAATTGCGGATCTAGCTTGGCCGAGCCCCACCGGCTGGACATGACCAGTGGTGGGGCTCGGCGTGTTTGAGGGGTACTGGAGCCATGGCGAGCAACGAAGTCGATAGACAGGGACAAGCGGGCAGCGCCCTGGTCGAAGCGGCGTTCGCCTCGGTGTTCCTGATCTTGCTGGTATTGGCGGTGTTTGAGTTCGGTGTGGCCTTTTCCTCTTACATCGCGGTCATCAACGCCTCGCGGGCCGGCGCCACTTACGCCTCCATGCACCCAAACCCCTCTGATCCCGAGTATGCTCGCTACGCCGACATGGTCCAACATGAAGCCCGGGCCGGTGGATTGAACATGGAGGAGTTGGTGGTGCTGCCCCCGGAGACGCCGGAGGGCATTGCCCCGGGTGAGCCGGTGAAGGTGACAGTGGTGTACCGGCTGCGGACCTTCTCCAGCATGATGTCCCTGCCGATCTTCGGACGGATGGGCCTGCCGCCGTACTACACCATCCGCTGGACCACGACGGTGCCGATCCGATGAAGCGTCCCACAGTGCTGCCAAAGAAAACTCGACAGGCGGGCCAGAACGCGGTGGAGTTCGCCCTGGTGGCTCCCCTGGTGGTGGGCCTGCTCGTGGGACTGTTATACGCAGGCTTCCTGCTTTACTGCCAGATCACCATCGCCAACGCCGCCCGAGTGGGCACCAACTACCTCGTGCGCAACCCTATGGCTCCGGATGAGGAGGTAGAGGCTGTGATGGAGGCTCAGCTGGGTGCCCTCGACCGGCGGGCGATCACCATAGAGATCGAGCCACCGGTGGAGGACCGGGTGCCCGATGCCCAAGTGGATGTGGTGGTCGGATATCGGGCGGATTTCCCCCGGGTTGCCGTCCCCAGCTTTGGGGGCGGCTCGCCAGTTGTCCTGGTGGGACCCCTGAACCTTCGGGCCAGCTCCACGCTGAACGTGGAGTGAGGGAGGGACCATGAAGCGTTTGTTGCGTTGGTTGATCAGGCGTCAGGAAGGCCAGTCGCTGGTGATCATCGGGCTGGGGATGATCGGCCTACTGGGCATCGTGGCCCTGGTGGTGGATGCGGGCAACGCCTATGCCCTCCAGCGCAAGGTGCGCAATGCCGTGGACGCGGCAGCAATGGCGGGGGCGCGGGAGCTGGCCCGGCAGGGTGCTACCACCAACGCCAGCGTGCTCAGCCAGGCTCGTCGCTATGCCAGCGCCAACCATGTCCATCCGGAGGACCTAGAGGTCTACTACTGCGACCTGGATGGCAACCCCCTCCAGCCCGTCAACAACGACAGCTTCGCCCCACCGACCGAAGTGGACGGGAAGGGAGTGGCCGGGGTGCTGGTACGGGGCCGGGGCAGGGTGCCTGCCTACCTGGCCCACCTAGTGGGGGTTCGCTCCTTCAGCGCCTCGGAGACCTCGATGGGATGGGTCTCCTGTGGGGTCTGCTCGGCCGGAGACCTGTTCCCGGCGGCAATCTCCCTGGACACGTTTGCCTCTCACGGCGGCGAGCCCTTGATCGGCCCGCCCTACACCTTCTGGGGGGACAAGACTGCCCCGGGCAACTTCGGCTGGGTGTCCTGGAACGCCAACCCCGGCCACACCAGCAACCCCACGCTGGTGGACAACATCCGCAACCCTTCCAACAGCGGTGAATGGCACGTAGGGGACTGGATCTTCGCCGGGCCGGGCGTCCAGAACAGCTCCCAGGTAGCGGCTGCCATCCAGGAGCTGATTGACACCGGCAAGAACGAGGTGACGCTCCCCGTCTATAGCGCCATCCAGGGGCAGGGCTCCAACGTCCAGTACCAGATCGCCGGGTTCGTCCGTCTGGAACTGGTTGGGTTCGACTTCCAAGGCCAGGACAAGCGGCTGATCGGCTACTTCAAGCAGTGGGTGGAGCCCGGAGGCGAGGGAGGCTGCGCCGACCTCGGGGTATGCTCGGTGAAGCTCCGCCGGCCCATGACCGAGCGGCGTGCCATCACCGGCGTCGTCTCGGCCTGGGAGCCGCGGTTGACGGCAGGGGCGACTGCGGGCGGGTTCCACATGCCGGTGGACGTGGTGACCGTTATTGACGTGTCCCAGAGCATGGGGGATCGGTGGCGTCCCGGCCAGGAGACCAAGCTGGCCACTGCCAAGCGGGCTCTGATCGCGTTCAATAACCAGCTCTTGCCCGAGGAAGGCGACCGCGTGGGCCTGGTTACCTTCCCCAAGGGCAGATACGGGGAGTGGTACTCGCCGCTCTGTTCGTCCGCCTGGACGAACGTCTACTACGACCCTGAGGTGCGCTCCTCGCTCACCTCGAACGTGGCCTCGGTCAACGCCATCATCGACTCCCTGGGGGTGGAGGGCGGCACGCCGCTGGCGGCGGCCATGCAACTAGCACGCAACACCGTCCTGCCCAATGGCGTGGCCGACCCGGGGCGAGTGCCGGTGATAATCCTGGCGACAGACGGGGCCGCCAATTGCACTGTGGATGGGCGCTGGACCGGGTTCAGCGGTGAGGGGGAGGACTCTCCCGCCTGCAACGACATGGCGGTGCAACACGCCATCGAACAGGCCAACATCGCCAAGCAGGCCGGTGTGATCATCTTCACCATCGCCGTGGGTGATGACTTCGATCCTGCCTTCCTGCCGGCCATGGCCACTGAAGACACGCACCCGGACAAACCTCACTTCTTCCAGGTCAACGGACCCGATGAGCTGGTGGATATCTACAGCGTGATCGCTGACCGCGTGAACAACATCGGCTCCGAGTGCCAGGTGAAGGAGTACGAGACCACGGGCGACAACGCCGTGGTGTCCATCTACAGGAACGGGAACCTTTACGCTCAGACTACGGCCTCTGAGACCGGTTCCTACGTCTTCCCGGATGTAGAGCCCGGCGAGTACACCTTCTCGGTCACCATGTACAAGAACGGGCTCCTCTACGACGTGCTCACCAACGTCATCGGCGGGCCACCCGCGGAGGGTCCCATCACCCTCACGGTGGGCGCCCCTGCCGGCACCTATGTCCGGGATCTGTATCTGAGGACGACCACGCCTCTAAACTGTCACTAGCGGAGGTGCGCCTTGAGCGCAGCGGCAAGACCGCGCCGTGTGGTGGCCGGCATCCTGTTGGGGCTCAGTCTGCTGATGCTCCGCGGCCTGCCGGCCGCCGCCTTTGTCACCCAAGCAGTGCTGGATGTGGTGCCGGACTTCGCCGGCGGCACCTTCCAGCGTACCGGGCTGATCAGCAACCCCCAAGGAGACGTGAGCGGGGTGCAGCTCATGCCCATCGGGCTTTCCGGGGAGTGGGTGCGGGACGCCCGAGTGCTGCCGGTTCCCTTGCAGGAGCTTACGGCTACCTCCTGGGGCAACCGGATCTACGTCATGGGCGGCCGCCTCGCCGATGGCCAGTTCAGCAAGCGGGTCTTTGTCCTGCGCCTGGCCGATGATGGCAGTATTGCCGCCGTGCAGGACGCCCCCCAGCTGCCCGTGGAGCTGGTCGGCGCTAGTTCCTTCGTCCATGAGACCGGGGGCGTGACCAGCATCTACGTGGTCGGTGGCCTCACCAAGGCAACAGACCCCGTCTCCCGGGCGGTCTACCGGGCGAACATTGATCCGGTGACTGGGCTGACCGGCGCCTGGCAGAAGCTGCCCGACAACCAGTCGTTGCCTTTTGGCCTCTATTACAGCGCCCTGGCAGTGCGGGGCAGTGACGTCTACCTCGTCGGCGGCATCGCCTATGCGGGCAAGTTCCAGACTGTCCCCAACGTCTTTCGCACTCACGTTCTACCCTCGGGCGACCTCACCGGCTGGGACTCGCTCATTGGCCCCGGGGGGACGAACTCCCAATTGCCCCCTAGCTTCGCCGGTGGTGTGGCCGCGGCGAGGGCCTTGGTCTGGGAAGGCGAGGGGCGAGCCACCATCTACCTGATGGGCGGGCGCAGCTCGGCCGATGCCCAGACGGGCGACACCACCGCTCTGGTGGCAGTGGCCGCGGCCAACATTGACGCGGGCGGCTACCTCTCCCACTGGTGGGAGTCGGGGGCCAGCCTCCCTGTGCCCCTGCACGGACACGGTGCCGTGTTGGTGGGTGGAGAGGAAATCCTGCTGGTCGGTGGACGCACTGACCCCAATGATCCCAGAGCCGGGATGCAAAGCAACGTCAAGGCGGCCCTGATTGATCCGGACAACCCGGATTTCCCCCTCTATGACTGGAACCCGGACCCGGTGGAGTGGAACGCCTGGCAGACGGGGGTGCGTTTCCCCAACGACCAAGTGCGCGCCTACCACGGCCTGGTACAGATCGGGGACTGGGTCTACGCCCTGGGGGGAACCGACGCTGCCAACACGGCCACGGATACCATCTTCCGAGGTCGCATCTCCGGCGTGGGCCAGCTCTACGCCCCCGATGGCAAGTACGAAACACCGGTCATCACCCTCTACAACGGCACTGATGCCAGCATGGCGCCGGACGTGATCCGGGTGGAATGGGAAGCGGTCCTTCCTGCGGGGGCGCTGGCACTGGAGTACTGCTGGCGACCGGTGAACGGTTCCTGGACGAGCTGGGAGCCGCTCGGCGATTCCGCCCCCGGGGCCAACAGAGTGGAGTTCTCGCCCCGGCTGGAGGATGCAGCCCAGATCCGCTTCCGTGCCCTGTTCACCGGTGATCCTCCTGACTTCACCCGCACGCCCAGGCTGGAGACCCTCCGGGTGGTGTACGACGCCCCGCCCGCGGACCTGGCCGTGTCGCTGAGCGCGGACCGGTCTCACGTCCGGCCGGGCGACTTCGTGTCCTTCACCGCCCAGTACTCCAACATTGGGGGCGTTGCCGCTCAGGGCGTCGAGGTAGAGTGCATCCTTCCGCCCTACCTGCAGAACCAGTCCTTGGGCTGGATGGCGGTTGGTCCGCAGACCTTCCGCTACCAAGTGGGGAACGTTCCCCCAGGCGCGTCGGGCACCGTCAAGCTCACCGCGCTCGTGGGCCAGATTCCGGAAGGGGCGGAGACGCTGGAGACGCTCACCAGCGTTAGCTTCCCGCCTGCCCCGGACCTGGATGGCAACATGGTGGGGGATCCCAACTCTGCCAACAACTCCAGCCTGGTGAGCATATCCGCCACGCCGCTGTCCATCACCGGGACGGCTTCGGCCATCCCAGCGGCGGGCACTCCCTTGAGCCCGGCTGACACTGTGGAGTACCGGCTCAACTTCGCCGTGAGGGGAGGCGGCGGGACCCGGGACGTCGTGCTCTCGGTCGCCCTCGACCCCAACAAGCTGGTGGACGTCCAGCCGCTGGATGGGGGCTATCTGGAGGGCAATAGCGTGCGCTGGTACCTGACCGGCGCAGTCCCGGAGGGCTACCAGGGTTCGGTGGGGCTGCAGGCGCGCGTCAAGCGCCCGCTGGCCAATGGCACCCAGATCGGCCTGGTGTTCCTGGGCTCCTCCCCGGACTTGCCGGTGGCCGCGGTGGCTAGCCTCTCCCACCCGGTGACCTCCTATCCCCGGCTCTCGATGGTGGGCAATGCCGACCCTAGCCCGGCAAGCGCAGTCCTGCGCGGCCAGACGGTGACCTACCGGTTCACCGTCCTGAACGACGGCGGCGACAACGCTTCTGGGGTGAGCGTGACGGCGGCCCTACCACCCGAGGTGCAGATCGTCTCGGTGGAGCCTGCCGCGAGCGTCTCCGGTCAGTCGGTGGCATGGAACCTAGGGGGGCTTACGGTAGATAGCCCTCGAGAGCTAAAGATCGTGGGGCGCATTGCCGATACCTCTGCACATGGCCAGAAAGTCATAGTGGGGGCCGAGCTGACCGGTACCGGAGTACCGGCAATCTCGGCCCAGGTGCAGCACACAGTGAGAGTGCCGGCCAGCCTGACCATAACCAAGACGGTGGACCCTGCCCAGGGAGCAGTGCTGCCCGGGCAGGTGCTGACCTACAACGTGCTGGTCACCAACGTGGGCGGCGAGACGTCCGGGCCCATCACGGTGTACGACCGGATACCGCCGTTCACCAGGGGGCTAGATGGGTCCGCGGCCGGGGCCACGCTCAGCTGGCCGGTGGCGGGGCTGGCGGGAGGGCAGTCCCAGTCCTTCCAGTACCAGGTGCGGGTGGACGATCCCATAAGCGAGACCGTCAGGGAGGTACTTGCCCCGGCGGCTTGGGCCACCCACGGCGGGGTGACGGTCAAGAGCGCCACCCTTCGCACCCCGTTGGTGCACTGGCCCAACCTGTGGGTGAGCGTGTCGGACGGGCGAAACGTGGTGAAGGCCGGGGATCGTCTGACCTACACGGTGGCCTATGGCAACTACGGGGGCCAAACCCAGGACGTAGAGCTGGTGGCGAAGCTGGGCCCGGGGCTGGAATGGCAGGGAGGGAGCGGCTGGTCGCCGGTGGGCGACGGCAGCTATCGCCTGGTCGTGGGCTCCCTGGGAACAGAAGCGCGCAGCGCGTCCTTCTCGGCCCGGGTAGCGTCCTCCATAGCCAGCAATGACCCTACGCTTGGGCTGGTGGCCGAGGTCAGCATCCGGGGCGCAGCCAGCGACGCTGACCCTTACGACGACATCAGCAAGGACATTGACATCGTGGCGGGGCCTGATCTGGCCATCCTCTCCATCAGTACCACCCCGGCTTCGCCCTACCAGGGGCAGTACCTGTCCCTGCACGTGGAGGTGGGCAACCTGGGCGCCGACGCACTGGGGCCCTACGCCACCGGTCCGCAGAGCGATGTGGTGGTGCTGGAGGTCTATGCTCGGCGGGCAGTCTCGGCGCCGCCGGCAGGGCCGCTCGACTCTCTGGGTGGGTACTGCGCCGATCAAGCCTGCGGGAACAAGCGCCCGAGCTTCCGGGCGACCATACCGGCGTCCTCGCTGACGCCGGGGGCCAAGGTGAGGGTGAGCTTTCCCGGTGTCCTGCACCTGAGTGAGGCCGGCCTGCTCGACCTCTACGCGCAGGTGGACGTAGGCGGAGACAAGGTCCACGGAGGCTTCCGTGAGGGCAACGAGGTCAACAACCTGACCAGCCTGCGGCGATTCCCGGTGGCCAGCCCTCCCCCGGAGACCGGCCCCTACTGCTTGCCGATGCTTTTCCGCAACCATGGTTAGGTCTGGGGCGGGGCACACACCCGCCGATGTGGACGTTGGAGGAGGACCCCTTTGAAGGGAAAGGCGATCATATTCGTCGGCGTTCTCATCGGCCTGATGGCCGGCGTTCTAGTGCTGGTGTTGGTCAGCCAGCAGCAGACCGCGACAGCTCTGGACCCTACCCCTGAGCCGCCCCCGGTGGTGCGCGCGGCCCAGAACATCGCCAAGGGGGACGAGATCACCCTGGAGGCGATCCAGTTGGTGCGCGTGGAGCGGGGCGAGGCCGTGCCTCCCTCGGCTGTGCGCGACCCGATGGAGGCGGTGGGGATGTCGGCAGCGATGGACATCCCCCAGGGGACCATCCTGCAGGTAGAGATGTACTACGACCGCGAGCAGGCTGCTCTGATAGGCAAGAGTGCAGCCAGCCTGTTCCAGCCGGGTAGGGTGGCCATGGCCTTCCCCATCGGCGACCTGGCCAGTGTGGGCGGGGCCCTCAAGCCGGGAGACCGGGTGAACATCCTGGCCTCGTTCGAGCTCGCGGAGGTGGACCCCGCGACACAGATCAGGCTGCCCCTGGATGGTAGCGGCGATCAGATCACCCGCATGGCGGTGCAGACAGTGTTGCAGGACGTAGAAGTCCTGCGGGTGGGGCCTTGGCCGCCAGCCGTCTCTGAGACCGGCGAGAAGCAGACTGCGCCTCCCATCGATAACGCCAGCCAGGTGACGCTGCTCGTCACTCCCCAGGACTCCCTGGTGCTCAAGTGGCTCATTGACAAGGTGGACGAGGGCCAGGCGCGCATCACCTTGGCGCTGCGCTCCGAAGACGAGATCGAGGTGCCCTCCACCGAGGCCGTCACCCTCGAGTACATCATGCGCCGGTTCAACGTGCCCATTCCCTCCAAGCTGGGCGTGACCACCAGTGAGATCCGGGTGAAGGGTAGCCTGGAGATTCGCTAGCGGGAATCGGCGCGGACGCAACGCGCCGTCCCTAAGGATAGTGCCTAATGATACGGATTGTCGTGGTAGACGACAGCCCGGAGGTCGTCAACGACATCGAGCGACTGTTCCGCTTCGAGCCCGACCTGGAAGTGGTGGGCGCTGCCCACGACGGTGAAGTCGGGCTCCAGGTGGTGCGAGAGACTCGACCGGATGTCGTGCTGCTAGACATAAATATGCCCGGCATGGACGGGCTGGCGGTAGCAGAGGCCATCACGGCCACCATGCCCGGCGTGCAGGTGATCATGATGTCCGTGCAGACGGAGCTCGATTACCTGCGCCGGGCCATGCGGGCGGGAGCCCGGGACTACGTTATCAAGCCGTTCGACATTGACGAGGTCCCCGCCAAGATCCGCCAGGCGTACGATGCTGCCCGGACGCAGACTCAGGCACAGACGGCCGAGCAGCAGTCCGAGGGCAAGGTCATCACCCTGTTCAGCCCGCGGGGGGGCTCCGGGTGCACCACCATAGCGGTGAACCTGGCGCTGGCCCTGCGGTCCTTCACCCGCCAGAAGGTGGTGCTAGTGGATGCCTCCCTGCAGTTTGGCGACGTGGGGGTGATGCTCAACCTGGTCAACCAGCGCCACATCGGTGAACTGGCCCGACACGTGGATGAATTGGACGCCACCTTCGTGGGTGACATGACGGTGAGCCACCCCTCGGGCATACGGGTGCTGCTGGCGCCACCGCGGCCGGAGCAGGCCGAGCTGGTGACCGGGGAGTGTATCCGCCGCACCCTGACGGCCCTACAACAGCGGGCCGACTTCGTGATCGTGGACGGGGGGCACTACCTGGGGGAGTCGCTGCTGGCGGTCGTGGATGCCAGCAACCGGTTGCTGCTCCTCACCACTCCCGACATCCCCTCCATCAAGAGCAGCCGGCTGATGCTGGAGGTCCTCGATGCGATGGGGATCGAGCCGGAGCGCTACAGCCTGGTGATCAGCCAGGCGGGTCGCCGGTACGGGGTGAAGGTGGAGGATATCGAGCGCTCGCTGTCTATGCGGGCCTTGGCGGCCATCCCGTACGACGAGGCCGGCCCCATCCTGGCTGCCAACCAGGGCCGTCCCCTCTACGAAATGGACCCAGAAGCGCCGCTGTGTCGGGCGGTCCTGGGGCTGGCTCAGGCCTTGACAGGCGCGGAGGCGGCCGCAGAGGAACCCCCTGAAGAGCGCCCGCGCTCGCGACTCCGGTTGCCCTTCTTGGGACGTAGCTTACCCCTTGGTAACAGCAGCGGAGGCTAGTAGTGTCATTACTTAGGCGACTGGAAGGAAACGGCAACGGCAGCGCCGGCCGCGACGCAGGCCAGTCCAAGATTCGCCGAATGCCCACCACGCCCACCCCGGATGTGCGCGATGCCTACCGGGAGCTCAAGAGCCGCATCCAGACCCGACTGATCTCCGAGCTGGAGAACGAGGACCTGGGTGATCGGGCTGGGGTGGAGGAGAAGATCCGGGAGCTGTTCGATACCCTCCTGGCCCAGGAGAACATCATCCTCAGCCGCGTAGAGCGGGGGAGGATGTTCGACCAGATCGTCAGCGAGATCCTGGGCTTTGGCCCCCTGGATCCTCTCCTTGAAGACGAGACCGTTAGTGAGATCATGGTCAACGGCCCTAACCGCATCTACGTGGAGCGGTCGGGGAAGATCGAGCTCTCTGGGCTGACCTTCGAGAACGCCGAGCACGAACTGCGCATCATCGAACGCATCGTCTCCCGGATCGGCCGGCGAATTGATGAGTCCTCGCCGATGGTGGACGCCCGCCTGCCTGACGGCTCGCGCGTGAACGCCGTCATCGCCCCCGTCTCGCTGGTGGGCCCGGTGCTCACCATCCGTAAGTTCGCCGCCAAGCCGCTCTCCGCCTCCGACCTGGTACGCTTCGGCTCGGTCACTGCGGAGGCGATGAAGTTCCTCGACATCTGCGTGAAGGGGCGGCTCAACGTACTCATCGCCGGGGGTACCGGCTCCGGCAAGACTACGTTGCTCAACGTCCTCTCGTCCTTCGTGCCCGATGATGAGCGCATCATAACGATCGAGAACGTGGCCGAGCTTCAGCTCCAGCAGGAGCACGTGGTGACCTTGGAATCGCGGGAGCGAAACATCGAGGGCCGAGGCGAGATCAACATCCGCGACCTAGTGGTCAATGCCCTGCGAATGCGGCCCGACCGGATCATCGTCGGTGAGGTGCGCGCCGGGGAGGCCCTGGACATGCTCCAGGCCATGAACACCGGCCACGATGGCTCCATGACCACCCTGCATGCCAACAGCCCCCGTGACGCCCTCTCCCGCCTGGAGACGATGGTGCTGATGGCGGGGATGGACCTACCCCTGAGGGCCATCCGAGAGCAGATCGCCTCGGCCATTGACCTGGTGGTGTATCAGGAGCGCCTGCGGGACGGGTCGCGCCGAGTTGTTAGCATCGCCGAGGTCCAGGGCCTGGAGAGCGAGACCATCGTCATGCAGGAGCTCTTCCGCTTCCGCCGCAAGGGCGAGCGCGACGGGAAGATAGTGGGAACCCTGGAACCCACCGGGATTCGCCCTCGCTTCGCGGAGCGACTGGAGGCCGCCGGCATGCCGGTGCCACCTGCGCTTCTTGGCATCAAGGAAACCATCCGCGATCTGTAACGGGGCATTGCCATGCAGGTAGCTTTTCTCGTTGCCATAGCCATAGTGCTGAGCATCAGCGCCACGGCCTGGGTGATCTGGAGGCTGGCGCGAGGCCAATCGGGCGTCATCCAGGACCGCCTGGAGGCCTATGCGGCCCGCGGCGGGGCGGACGTGGTGCAGGTGCGCCAGCGCCGGACCATCGCCGCCCAGCTGGACCAGATGCTGCGCAAGCGGGCCTACGGCCGGCGCCTGGCCGAGGAGTTGGCCCGGGCAGACCTGCAGCTGCGCGTGTCGGAGTTCGTGGTCCTGTCGCTCCTCTCGGCGGTGATGAGTGCGCTGCTGGCCCTCTTGGTGTTCGCTATGCCGGCGCTCGCCGTGGTGGCGGCGTTTGCTGGGTTCTTCCTGCCCCGGATCTACCTGAGGCGGCGCCAAGCCGCTCGGCTCAAGGCCTTCGGCGAGCAGCTGGGGGACGCACTGGGGCTGCTGGTGAGCTCCCTGCGCTCCGGCTACAGCATGCTGCAGTCCATGGAGGTGGTCGCTTCTGAGCTGCCCGAGCCCATTGCCGGTGAGTTCGGACGGGTGGTCCGGGAAGTGGGACTGGGGCTGAGCCAAGAGCAGGCCTTCATCAACATGCTCAACCGGGTGCCCAGCGAGGACCTGGACATGATGGTTACGGCCATCAACGTTCAGCACGAGGTTGGCGGGAACCTGGCCGAGATTCTGGACACGATCAGCGGCACCAGCTCCGAACGAGTGCGGATCCAAGGGGAGATCCGGGTGCTCACGGCGCAGCAGATGCTGTCGGGTTACATGCTGACGTGCTTGCCGGTGGCCGTGACCTTGATCCTGTTTGCCATCAACCGCCCCTACATGTCGCAGCTCTTCACGGACACCTGTGGCCTGGTGATGGTGGCGATCGGGGTGCTCATGACCGGTTCGGGATTCCTGATCATCCGCCGGATCGTCAAGATCGAAGTCTGACGGGGTGCCTTCTATGAACCCTGCCGCGTATCTTCTGGCTTTCATGGTGACGCTGAGCATCACCCTCATAGCCGTGGGGCTGTCTGGATCCCGGTCAGAGGATCGCGTCAAGGAACGGCTGGTCCAGTATGCTTCCCGCAGCCAGACCTTGGCCGACTTGGAGCTGGAGCGCAGCTTCACCGACCGCATCGTCAAGCCGGCGATCTCGAGGCTGGCTCGGAGGCTGGCGGCGATGGCGCCCCAGGCGACGATGGTGCGCACCCGGCGGCAGCTGGAGTTGGCCGGCAACCCCGGCGGGTTGCGGGCGGTGGACTTCATCGGCCTGCGCATCCTGTCGGGCATTGGGACCAGTGTGGTGGTGTTCCTGCTCTCTCAGGCCCTCGGCATGGGGGCAGGGCCGGGGCTGTTGTTTGGGCTGCTGTTGGGCACGCTCGGCTATATGCTGCCGGTGATGTGGGTGGGGGCGCGGATAGGGGCCCGCAAGGCGGAGATCATGCGCGCCCTCCCGGACGCGCTGGACCTGCTCACCATCAGCGTGGAGGCCGGGCTGGGGTTCGATGCCGCCCTGGCCAAGGTGGTGGAGAAGTGGGACAATGCCCTCACCTACGAGTTCGGGCGGGTCTTGGCCGAGGTGCGGGTGGGTAAGCTCCGGCGCGAGGCCCTGCGGGATATGGCGGAGCGGGTGGAAGTGCCGGAGGTGAAGAGCTTCGTGGCGGCCATCATCCAAGCTGATCAGCTGGGGGCCAGCATCGGGCGCATCCTCCACGTGCAGGCGGCGCAGATGCGCATGAAGCGTCGCCAGAGGGCGGAGGAAACGGCTCAGAAAGCCCCGATCAAGATGCTCATCCCGCTAGTCTTCCTCATCATGCCTGCGCTCTTCATCGTGCTCCTGGGGCCGGCGGTCATCACGGTCAAGAACTCCGGCGTCCTTTCCGTGATCTAGCGCCTCGCTATGGCACACGGTTGGGCGGGGCTTCGGGATCGCATTCTCGATCTGCTCTACCCGCCGCATTGCCTGGGCTGTGGTGGGCAAGGCGCGTGGCTGTGTAAGGCGTGCCTGTCCACGGTGGTCCCTGCCGGTGAGCCTCGCACCCTTCTGGTTGAGGTAGAGGGAGGGACGTGGCCGCTGCCGATCTACTCGGTAGGCGTGCACACGGGGCTGCCACGCCGGGCGGTACACGCGCTCAAGTACGAGGGCAAGCGGGTTCTGGCCGAGCCGATGGCGGCCGAGATGGCTGCCCTGCTGGGTGCTTGGGCACGATCGGCCGACTGGGTGGTGCCGGTGCCCTTGCACCGGAGCCGGCGGCGGGAGCGTGGGTACAACCAGGCAGAGCTGCTGGCCGGCGCCCTGGCGACCCATCTCGGCCTGCCGATGCCCAAGGGGTGCCTAGCCCGGGTGCGCCAGACGCCACCGCAGGTAGGGCTCTCGGTGGCCGAGCGCAAGGAGAACGTGGCCGGAGCCTTCTCCGCCCACGCCCGGGTACGGGAGCGCCGGCTGCTTCTGGTTGATGACGTCTACACCACGGGGGCGACGATCGGCGCCTGTGCTGCCGCGTTGGCCGCGGCAGGCGGCGTGCCGGTGGGTGCGGTGACCTTCACGCGGGCCGGCTCGGCGATGGATGACCTCTAGTCGTGGTGGCGGTCGTAGATGGTGTAGGTGTAGACGAAGGTAACCGGGCGCTGCTTCCAGGAGTTGGGCAAGCGCTTGGTGAAGTCCAGGGAGGTAGCCACGGGCTTGGGTTTGGGCGGTGAGGGGGCCTCCACCTGGGTGGGGGCTTCGGGCTCGGGGGCCGTGGCGCCACCGTTCACCACCACGACGTTGACGGCTTGCTGACCCTTAGGGGTTTCGCGGACCTCGAACTCCACCTCGCGTCCCTTGGCCAGGGTCAGGTCACTGGTGCCCAGGACGACAGCGCTCTCGTGGACGAAGACCTCGCTGCCATCCTCGCACTGTATGAAGCCGTAGCTACGGGCACGGTTGAACCACTTGATGACGCCTCGGCGGACGCCGACGTTGCCGGCTGGCGGCGCAGCCTCGCGCCTAGAGCAAGGGCGGCGTGACCGCCGCCGTCGGCCTCGGCGAGGTTCTGCCTCGGTCATTTAGCGTACGGCTTCGGCGCTGGGGTTCCGGTAGCGGTATACGATCCGGCCCCGCTCGAGGTCATACGGGGTGAGAGCTACTCGCACCCGGTCCCCCAGTAGGACGCGGATGTAGAACTTGCGCATCTTCCCGCTCAAGTAGGCCAGTACCTCGTGACCGCTGTCCAGTTTCACCTTGAAGGTGGTATCAGGAAGGGTCTCGACTACGGTCCCTTCCACTTCGATGGTGTCTTCTTGCTTTGGCATATGCCTCCTGCTTCCTCGCTTATCGAGATAGGGTTGAGTATTGTCAGTTGGCCGGAGAGTCGGCCAGGGTTCCATCTAGGAGACTGGCCAGTTCCTCAAAGGCCTCTTCCGGTTCGCATCCCCGCACTGCTGCCAGTTCGGTAGCCACGAAATTGCGGGCCTGTTCGAGGACCCGCGCGTCGGTGCTGGTAAGCTGGCTGGCGCGGCTACGGTGGTACAAGTCACGGCATACTTCGGCGATCAGCCGGGTATCGCCCGACCGTAGCTTGTCCATCAGGTCTTTCTGGCGAGACTTGAACTCGCTCGGGAGCTCGGCCGGGTCCTGCACCAGCACTCGCAGGGCTTCGTCCACCATGCTGCTGTCGGCCAGCCGTAGGCCTAAGGTATCGGCGTTGCCGACGGGCACCAGCATGGTGAGCCGGTTCGCGTACAGCTCGATCACATAGTACTCACCCATGCCATCCGTGCCATTCGGGGTCTCGATGCCCTTTATGATGCCAGCACCGTGGTTTGGGTGCACGACTCGATCGCCCTGCCGGAACATGATGAACCTCCTGCCTCTGGCTGCACCCCCGATGGGCCCGGCTGGCCCACTGCCGCGGTCCAACCACGCTGTCTACGATATCACCGTGCCGACGTCAGGGGCGAGTGACGGTGGCGCTGAGAGGGCATAGGCACGCGCCTACACCGATATGCGAGCGCGGGTTTCGGCCCGCCAACTCGGGCCGGAGACGGACGGACAAGCGCGCGGAGTCGCTTGGGTGAAGCCATATCGCTCCAAGTATTAGTATACCATCTTGCGTCGGGTAGTACAAGCGCGCCGGCGGGAGGGCCGGTCGGGGCCCTGTCGGCCTCACGCAAAGGCGCAAAGACGCAAAGCTACTGACGGGGGCGGAAGAGGCCGCCGCTCACTTGGGGGCGCACCCCATTACCGGCAGGCTGTGACTTATGTTAGACTCGGGCGCAACTGCTATCTACGACACCGCACCGGTGGGCTCCCAGAGCCCACCCGGAGGTAACCGATGAGACAACCCGATGACGGCCTTCGCGCCCTGGCGCTTACAGCCGTGCTGGTCCTGGTGGCGGTCGGAGGTTTGCTGGCCTGCGTCGCCGACCAGAACCGACCAGTAGCTGCCGGCGAGCCGATTCCCTGGCAGGAAGGTATAGCCACCCAACAGGCTGCGGCCGTTGCCACTCAGCAAGCCCTGGCTCCCGCTACCCAGCAGGCGGTGACTCCTCCACCGGCCAGCACCGTGGCGGCGTCCACGGCCACGGTGACAGCGGTGGCCTCACCTTCGGCGGCGGCTACGACCACAGTTGCGGCTGCTACCCCAACCGCGGGGACATCGTCCCCGACGGCCGGCGTCTCGCCCACCCTGGGGGCCCTGGCCAGCACCCAGACACCGGCAACGACGCCGACGCCGCCCCCTACCCTGACGCTGACCCCCACGCCGTCGGTCACGCCCACCTTCACCCCGGAGCCCAGCCCGACAGCTACCCCGACACCGCGGCCCATGGCCCTCCGGGATGACCTGCCCGCAATGGCCCTGCCTGACTGGCCGCGGCCGGCCAACGACAACGGGCGGGGGGTGCACTTCCTGGTAGACCCCTACCCGACTGAGGAAGAGATAGACCGCAACATCCAGCGTATGCTGGACATGAACATGAAGTGGGCCCTCGTGCTCTATGGGGACGAGATCCAACTGCAGAAGATGGCGCCCCGCTTCCGCGATGCCGGCATCATGGTGGTCTGGCGCAAGATGCTGCGCCCCTACGAGCATTACTACGAGTGGGAGCGAGACATCAAGATCCTGCAGAGCCTGGGGGTTCCCCCCTACATGCAGATCTACAACGAACCCTCGGTGGCTCAGGAATGGCCGGATGGACAGTCCGATCAGGCGGTCTTCACGGAGAACCTGATCGCTGCCTGCGAGGCGGTGTACAACGCGGGCGGCTACGTCGGCCTCCAGTTCGTCTCCGAGAACTGGCTGCGGGACGCCATCGCGGAGATCAAGGAACGAGGGGGAGAGAGGCTCTTCGGGCGGATGTTCTTCATCCCTCACTCCTACGGAATGAACCACCCGCCCAGCTACACTGAGGACATCAACGCCGTGCTGAACTTCCGGGTCTACGCCGCCATCCTTCAGGAGCAGCTAGGCTTCGTGCCCCCGATGATCGTGGGAGAGGGCGGCTGGAAGTGGGGAGCCACGGACGACGGGCGCTACCCACAGGTCTCGGACGAGCTACACCGAGACTTCTACGTGGAGCTCTTCAACTGGTTCCGCACCGGGATGCTGTCCAACGGGGAACCGCTGCCGGACTACCTCTTCGCTTTCTGCCCCTGGCTGATCGCCCACAAGATGGACGACAATGCCTTCTACGACAGCTTCGCCGGCGATCGGGTGATAACGATCGAGGCGATCAAGGCTATCCCACCGTTCGTGCGCCGGTTCAGCTGGGAATAGCCCCCGGGGCTAGCCCGGATGACAAAGGAGACGGGTGTCGCTCACCCGTCTCCTTTGCGTTTCTAGCGGCTGCCGACGAACGAGAGAAGCACTTTGCGCGTGGCGCGCGGCTGCTCCTGGATGAGGCGGAGGGCATCGCCCAGGCGCTCGAAGGGCAGCGTATGAGACACTAGCGGGCGGGGGTCCACGGCGCCGCTTTCGACCAAGGGGATCACGCGGCCGAACTGCTCGCGGCTGTTGCGAGAGGCCAGGATGTCCAGTTCCTTGCGCACCATGAGGGGCACTGGGAAGGGGACCTCCTCGGAGGTGATGCCCACGATGACTACCCGGCCAGCGGAACCGACGTAGTCCAGAGCGGCGCGGGTGGTGCCGGGGGAGCCTACAGCCTCGATCACCACCGTCGGCCCCTCGCCGCCGGTCCAGTCCAGGACCACCTTGGCCGCATCCTGTTGGCTGGGGTCTATGGTCAGCTCGGCGCCCAGGGCCCGGGCCACCGCCAGCTTCTCCGGGATCAGGTCCAGGGTGGCGACCCGTGCGCCTTCTTGGCGGGCGGTGAGCAGGGCGGCCAGGCCGATGG
>JBMNTK010000054.1:0-19488 GCA_050945695.1 Anaerolineae bacterium
CCGTAACGGATGTTATCCAGGACGCTGCCCGAAAAGAGGAAGGGAGACTGAGGCACCAGCCCGAGCTGTCGCCGGTAGGAGGCCAGGTCCAGGCTGCGGATATCCATGCCATCCACCAGGATGCGGCCGCGCTCGAACTCGTAGAACCGGGCGATGAGCCGGGCCAGGCTGCTCTTGCCCGCCCCCGTGTGGCCCACGAAGGCCACCGTTTCCCGCGGCCGCACGTGGAGAGAGAAATCGTGCAAGACCTCTTCCCCCGGGACGTAAGAGAAGTAGACGTGCTGGAACTCGATCTCTCCCCGCAGCCGGCCCACCGGGATGGCATCCGTCTGCACCACCTTGGGCTCAGCATCCATCAGAGAGAACACCCGCTCTGCCGCGGCCAGGCCATCCTGGAACTGGCTCCAGAAGGAGGCAATGCTGGTCAGGGGGAACCAGAAGTAGGCCATGGCCTGGATGAAGAGGTACCAGGTACCAGGGGTTAGCACATCCCCAAACACGGCAGCGCCCCCGGCGTACACTAGGACCGCCGTGCCTATGGCGGCCAGGGAGTCGAGCAGGGGGAAGACGGTCTCCATCACGATCCCCCGGCGCAGCCCGATCCGATAGGCCTCCCGGTTGATGTCCTGGAACCGGCTGTATAGCTCGGCCTCACGTCGGAAGCTCTTGGCCACAGAGATGCCGGCCACGGACTCCTGGACATTGGCGTTGACCAGGGCCCGAGCCTGCTTGGCCGCCAGGGTTACCTGCCGGGCAATCCGTCGCCAGAGGAGGGCGAAGCCAACGACGAACGGTGACATGGCCAGGACCACCAGCGCCAGGCGCCACTCCACGTAGAAGAGCACGATCAGGATGAGAACCACGAGCAGGCCTTCGCTCAAGAGGTTCATCACCAGGGTGACCACACGGGTGAAGTCCGCCGTGTCTGAGACCACTCGGCTGACGAGCTTGCCGGAGGAGTTGACGTCGAAGAAGGACATGTCGCGGCGGATGACGGCATCGAAGGCGTCCCGGCGCAGGTTCAACACCACATTGCCCACCGCTCGGGACGAGGCCCGCTGCTGCCAGTAGTTGAAGAGCCAGCCCAATGCCCCAGAGGCAAGCACCCCCAAGAACAACAGCACCAGCGTCTGCGAACTGGGCTGGCGGGCAAGCAGGTCTATGGCTTGGGTGATGAGCAGAGGCCGGACCGAGCCAAAGAGAGACACTAGCACGATCATCGCCGCCACGATGATCATGCGGCGACGCTCCGGACGGAAGTACCGGACTACCCGCCCCAGAAGCTCGCGGTCACCGTAGCTGCGATCGTATTCCTCGGTGCCCAGCCCATCCAGGATGAAACCCACAGCTACTGCCTCCGTCCCATAGGGCGAGCCGCACCCTCACTGCGCCCGGGTGCTCCCTCGTCCCCGTTCCTCTGGTCCTGGTCGCCCCCAGCCACGTCGCCGGAAGGGTTCTCAGCCTGGCCTGCCTGGGCAGGTCTAGGGGCCTCGTAGCGGGCGAATATGTTCCGATAGGGCTGCGACCGCGCCAACAGCTCCTCGTGGGTTCCCTGATCCTCCAGCCGCCCCTGACGCAACACGAGAATCCGGTCCGCCCAGCGGATCTGCGAGAGGCGATGGGTGATGAGAAAGGTGGTTCGCCCCTGGCTCACTCGGCTCATTGCCGCCTGGATCTGGTCCTCGGTGGCGCTGTCTATGGCGCTGGTGGAGTCGTCGAGTATGAGTATGCGAGGGTCAGTAGCAAAGGCCCGGGCAATCGCAATGCGCTGTCGCTGACCGCCGGAGAGGGTCGCCCCGCGCTCTCCGACGATGGTGTCGTAGCCGTCGGGCAGGGCCATGATGAAGTCGTGGGCCTGGGCCTCCCGGGCATAGCGCTCGATCTCTTCCCGGCTGAGCTCTCTCGGGGCGCCAAAGGCGATGTTCTCGGCGATGCTGCGCGAGAAGAGAAAGATGTCCTGCTCGATGGTGGAGATCTGGGAACGAAGGGCCTCGATGCTCCAGTCCCGCACGTCAATCCCGTCCACCAGCACCCGCCCCTCGGTGGCGTCGTAGATGCGGTTGATCAGCCGGGTCAGGGTGGTCTTGCCCGAACCGGTCTGGCCAACGATGGCGATGGTCTCTCCCGGCCGGGCATGGAAGCTTATGTGGTGCAGGACGGGGGTGTCATCGTAGGAGAAGCTCACGTCCTCGAAGACCACATCTCCCACGATTGGCTTGGCGACCCCCTCCTTGTTCTCGTCCAGTTCCGTCCGAGCCTCGATCAACTCCAGGATGCGCCTGGCCCCGGCCAACCCCAGCTGCACCAGGCTGAAGGTGAAGATGGAGATGAAGGTGGGGAACTGCAGCAGCCCCAGCAGACCCAGGAAGGCGACGATGTCTCCCACCGTGACCTGCCCCTGCCGGTAGAGAAGCAGCACATGGACGAAGCCCAGGGCGAACATCACGTAGTAGGCCAGCAGCGGCAAGTAGCGGGCCTGGATCTCGCCCTGGCGCACCGACAAGTCTCGGTAGTGAGCGGCATCGGCCAGGAAGTGCTCCTGCTCCCTAGGCTCCTGGGCATTGGCCTTGACCACCTCGATGCCGGAGATGGCCTCGGCGAGCCGGGCGTTGATGGCGCCAAACTGCACCTGCTGCGCTTCCGCCACCGGGGCAAGCTCACGGTTGTAGTGCCAGACGGTGAGCACTAGCGCCGGCACGAACAGGAGAGGAACGAGCAGCAGCCGGGGATTGATGCCGCCGATCACGGCGATGGGTATGACCAGGCTCAGCCCGGAGGAGATGATGAGCCGCAAGCCGGGGCTGAACATCAAGTTCAGCTGCCGGACGTCATTAGTGGCTCGGGCCATCACGTCACCCAGCCGCTGGCGCCCGTGGAAGGTGAGGCTCTTGCCCAGCAGGCTCAGGTAAAGCTCATCCCGGGCGTCACGCTCCAGGCGTTGGGCGAGGAACTCGTTGAGGACGTTGCCCAGAAGACCGAGCAAGGCCGCACCCAGCCCGAAGCCCAGCACGCCCAGGGTGATAGCCAGCAGAGTGCCCAGGGAACGGCCCGGGCTGGCGACGTGATCGAAGGCCCGACCGATCTCAACCTGGGCCCGAGACGCCATCCAGTTGGCGACCACCGTCGTCGCCAGGGTGCCCAGCAGATAGATCGGGTAGCGCCTGACGTGTGAGATGATCCAGCGCGCCGGGCCGGAGCGGTTGTAGCGATAGGCGCCGGAAACAGTGAACTCAGCGTTGGCCAACGGCCCTCCTAAGGGGGCGCGGTCGCCGAAGCCTCTTCGGCATCGGCAATCATGACACGGTTGAGTTAGCTGCGCACAATGGAGGTGGCGAGGAAAGGGAACCGCGGCACTACGGGGAAGGCCCCTCCTGGCCGAGGGATTCGGGGGCCGGCAAGCGGGACGCCCGCCCCTGGCGGGGGCGGGCGCTCAGCCAGTCCTCGCTACCGAAGGGAGAGGTCAGGGCAATGTCCGGTACTCGATGCCGAAGTAGGCATTGCCGGTGCCGTCCGGATCGGCAACCAGCTCGATGGGTGCGGTGCGGACGTCGCGGGTGGTCCTCACCCACCAAGTGATGCTGACGGTGTCACCGGGCTCGGCGCTCTGGAGTGCTTGCCGCAGCGTAAGGTTCGGCCCCAGATCCCGACCGTTGACAGCGATGATGATATCGCCAGGCTCCAGGCCCAGCCCATCCGCGGGGCTGCCCGTATCAACCCGGAGCACCAGGGCACCGCTATCGGGCCGGAAGCCCGGCCCAGGTTCCTGCCTGGGAATGGCAGGCACCGTGACCGCCCTCTCGGGGATCGGCCCCAGGGACTGGGGGCTGGGGGCGTTGGTGCGAATGATGAGCAGGCCACCCAACGCACATGCCAGACAGAGCACAAGGAGCAAGATCAGGGCGGCAGCTATACCGATCACCCACCATACTGTGTTGCTAGGTCGCTGTTCGCTCACTGTCAATCCTCCGGGGAAATGTGGGCCGGAAGGTACCGGTCCCAATGCTGACTGGAGAAGCCCGGGCGGGCAAGGCCTGGCCAGCCCCGGCCGCTGCCAAGTTTGGCCGGAGTGACCCGGACGGCCATATTATACGCCATCTTCTATCCCTTGCATCCGTAAGGAGCCTCCATGGACTTCGGCGGAATGACCGCGCTCGTCACCGGCGGATCCAGCGGTATTGGACTGGCGACAGCCCGGCTGCTGTCCACCCGCGGCGCTCACGTCTGGCTGGTGGCCAGGAACGAGGAAAAGCTTGCCGCTGCCCTAGCCCAGCTTGAGTCAGGTCGCATCTCACCCCAACAGCGCTTCGGTTACAGCGTTGCCGATGTAGGCGACGCCGAACAGGCGGCCTCAGCCGTCGCCGAGGCCGAGCAAGGCGTCGGCCTGCCCGATCTGGTCTTCAACTGTGCCGGCGTGGCGCACCCGGGCTACTTCCAGGAGCTGGACCTGGAGGTGTTCCGCTGGATGATGCAGGTCAACTACTTCGGCACGGTATACGTCACCAAGGCGGCCGTGCCCGGGATGATCGCCCGCGGGTCAGGGCACATCGTGAACATCTCGTCGGTGGCCGGCTTTTTGGGCGTGTTTGGGTATACGGCCTATGGCGCCTCCAAGTACGCCGTGCGCGGGTTCTCCGAGGTGCTGCGCGCGGAGATGAAACCGCACGGGATCAGGGTCTCGGTAGTGTTCCCGCCCGACTGCGATACGCCCCAACTGGCCTACGAGAACCAGTTCAAGCCCATCGAGACCAAGGCCCTGGCCAGCAAAGGCACCTGTCTGTCGCCTGACCAAGTGGCGGCATCCATCCTCGACGGGGTGAGCAAGGGCCGCTACGTGATACTGCCGGGGTTGGAGGCCAGCCTGGTCTATCGCCTCTCGGGCCTCCTGGGCAGCCTGACCTACCCTATCATGGACTACCTCATCGCCCGTGCCCGCCGCACCGCGGCGCCGTCAGGCCCTAGGTAAGGTACTGCAACAGTACGAACACCAGGAATACCAGTAGTACCACCACGGTGGCGGCGATGGCTATCCATAGCCCCGGGGCCAGCTGTGACTGCCCGGAACCAGGCCGGCGCCCGCCCCGTTCGTCATCTTGTCCCTCGTTCATATCACCCTTCGCGTTAGCGCTCCATGTAGACGTAACTACTCCACCCTTTGCGGACATGCAAGGGCTCGGCGGGGCTAGCTGAGCCACCGGCGCCCGCCTATACTCCGGCCATCCGCCCAGACGCGGGAGGTGGATGGCATGATCCGATCGCTGTACATCTCGTCCCAAGGTACGGTCCTACAGGGGCTGAGCACCGCCCAGATCGAGTCAGCGCTCGCAGACGAAGGGGGCGTCCTCTGGGTGGACTTCCAGGGCGAGCCGCCGGAGGTCTGTCAGCCGGTGCTGGAGAAGACGTTCGGGTTTCACCCGCTGGCGGTGGACGATGCCCTCCAGGAGAGCCACGTCCCCAAGATAGACGACTGGGACGACTACCTCTACATCGTACTGCACGCGGTCAGCTTCAACCCCGACGGGGGCGAACACCTCGACACCCTGGAACTGGACCTCTTCCTCGGGCCCCGCTACCTGGTCACCCATCACGACACGCCCATCTCCGCCGTAGATCGCATCTGGGCGGCGCTGGAACGCGACCCTAAGCGACTACGGCCCGGGGCGATGCACCTGACCTACCGACTGGTGGACG
The DNA here is from genome assembly GCA_050945695.1 of Anaerolineae bacterium. Lineage (GTDB taxonomy): Bacteria > Chloroflexota > Anaerolineae > DRVO01 > DRVO01 > Ch71. The sequence continues at coordinate 5,689 of JBMNTK010000054.1, forward strand.
ACCTGGTGGCCAGCTACATGTCGGCCGTGGAGGACGTCGAGGAAGCCCTCGAGACCCTGGAGGATGACATCTTCGCCAGCCCTGAGCCGCCCATGCTGGAGCGGATATTCGCCCTCAGGCGCTCGCTCCTGCGGCTGCGCCGGGTGCTTGCCCCCCAGCGAGAGGTCCTAAACCACATGGCCCGAGATGACTATGCCGTGATAGACCCCAGCAGCCGGGTCTTCTTCCGGGATGTCTACGACCACCTGGTGCGGCTCTACGACCTCGGCGAGAACCTGCGCGACCTGGCCAACGGGGCCATCGAGATCTACCTCTCAGCGGTCAACAACCGCATGAACGAGATCATGAAGACCCTCACCATCATTACAACGCTGTTCATGCCCATATCGTTCCTCACCGGGTTCTTCGGGATGAACTTCTTCGGGCCCGTGGCCCCCTTGGGGGAATGGACGGGGGGGACGGCCTTCGTCCTGGCCATTGCCTTGATAGTGCTTACGCCGGTGGCCATGTTCCTGTGGATGCGCCGCCGGGCCTGGATGTAGGAGCAAGGACGAAAAGCAGGGCAGCGGTCACAGGTATTGTGACCGCTGCCGTACCCGCGCTGGTCGCGCCTCTAGTTCCAGAGGCGGGCGATCAGGGAGACTGCCGTTTCTGACAGGATGGCCCCGGCCTCTTCGCCCACCTGGGTCCACGGGCCAACGGTCGCCGTGCCGACCCGCACGGTCACCTCTGGGCCAGCCCTTGGGCCACCTTACGGATGGCGCCCGCCATGTCCTCTATGTCACCCTCGGTGTAGTTCTCGTTCAGGCTGAGGGTGACCATGTGCTGCAGCTCCTCTTCGGCCCGCGGGGTCATCCCAGCGGTGTACTCGATCTGCCGGCCTCCGTGGCAGCCGTCTAGGGGATGGCCGGAGGAGCCGAAGGTCTTCTTGTTGGCCAGGGCCTCCATACAGAGGAAGATGGGCTGGCCGATGTACCCGGCCCCGGCGGGAACCCCCTCGGCGGTCAGCGCCCGAGCGAAGTCCTCCGCCGCGACTCCCCGCACCCGCATGGGATAGAGCCAGTAGGAGTGCTTGCCACCCTCGGTCACCGGGGCCGGATCCAGGCCGGGGATGTCCTGGATGAGCGAGGTGAGGTAGTCGCCGAGTTGGTTGCGCCGGGCCACCACGCCCTTGACCTTAGGGAGCTGCGCCAGCCCCACCGCGCCCTGGAGTTCGGTCATGCGGTAGTTGGGGGCCAGGAACATGTAGGTGCGCGGGCCCCAGCCGGGGCGTCGGGCCCAGCCCTTGTCGCGGAAGCCGGCCATGCGTCCGGCCAGGTCGTCCCGGTTGGTGATGGTGATGCCGCCGTCCCCTGTGGTCATGTGCTTGGACTGCTGGAGGCTGAAGGCCGCGATATCGCCGAAGGTGCCCAGCAGCCTCCCCTTGTACTCCGTGACGTGGGCCTGGCTGCAATCCTCGATGAGGAAGAGGTTGTGCCGGCGGGCGATATCAACCATGGCGTCCATGTCGCAAGGGTTGCCGAAGAGGTGGATGGCCATGATCGCCTTGGTGCGGGGAGTGATCTTGCGCTCCACATCCTCCGGGTCCATGCAGTAGTCGGAGTTGATGTCGGCGAAGATGGGGATGGCGTTCTGGAAGAGGATGGGAACGATACTGCCGGCATCGGTGATGGGGCCGGTGATGATCTCGTCCCCCGGCTCCGGGTCTATGGTGCCCACGGCCACGTGGATGGCAGCGGTTCCGGAAGAGGACGCGGTAGCGTGCTGGACACCGTAGAGCTCGGCGAAGCGCTCCTCCAGCTCGTTGACCATTGTCCCGCCCGACCAGAACAGGTTCTGGGAACGGATCGCCTGGGTGACCAGGGCCACTTCCTCATCGCCAAATGGGGTCCGGCGGGGGAACTCCCGCGTTCGATAGGGCGAGCCGCCGTCAATCGCCAGCTTCTCCATTGCTACCCTCCAGGGACAAACGTGGGGCGCTGCCGGCGCAGCAGGGCTATCATGGCCGCGCTCACCGGCCCCGTCAATCGTCACGAGCGGTCGGGGATGTTCACCGCAGAGATCGCAGAGGAACGCCGAGGAAGCGCAGAGAGGGAAGAGACTCCTCGCTTCGCCCGGAATGACACGTGGGGGCGCTCGGAATGACAACCAAGCCGAGGAGTGCGCGCCCCTAAGGCGCACCCGTAGGGGCGGACGGGGTCGTCCCTCCTTTGTGGCAGGCGCGGCGGCCTGCCCCTACACGGATGTCGCCGGCGGCCGAAGGCCCGTTAGCCCCGCATTCCCACTGTGGGTTTCCGCCGTAGATCCCTCGGCTCGCTCGGGATGACAAGAAAGGGGAGCGCCGGGCGTGCGAGGGTCACGCGTCACGTATCACGTTTCACTCATCATGCGTCACGTGTCACGTGTCACGCGTCACCGACGCCTGCTTGACTACAACCACCGTATGAGTAAACTTGAGCCTCGCCGTTAGAAATCAGTAAGCGCCGCTCAAGATGTTACTCCCTTTAGCCGATACCACTTCAGGGGGGATACACTGATGAGAAGTGAGAATCGGAGAAGGGGCCTCTTCCTGCTCGCACTGTGCTTGCTGCTGGCCTCTTTGCTCGTACCAGTCCCTGTCGCCGCCGCCGAGCCTGACCCCGGCGGAACCATCGCGCTCACCCCACCAGTAGACCCGTCCGAGGGTGGCCAATCAGACCTCCAAGCCGCTCTGGCGGGTGCGTCCGTCGACTGGAAAGTGGTGTACGTGGTAGGTGACGTAGACGGACTCGAGGGCCCCACTACCCTGGATTACGTTCAGAACGCACGGGAGGAGTCCGCTGCCCTGCGCCAGATGGGCATGACGGTAGTCGAGTTCTACCCGCCCAACAACCGCTGGAGCGATATCCTGGCCGCTGCCGCCGATGCCCGGGTCCTCATCTACGCCGGGCATGGCGTGGGCTGGGGCGGGGATCCCATGCTGGTCGGGGGGATGCGCCTGCGGGCCGACGAGTCGGTAAGCCCGGACCAGATCCGCTCGCAGCTGCGGATGGCCCCTCAGGCAATAGTGCTGCTCAACCACGTGTGCTATTCCGCCGGGACGTCCTCAGAAGACGTGAACGGGACCACTTACGAGGAAGCCCTCCGTCGGGTAGCGGAGTACTCTCAGCCCTTCCTGGAAGCGGGTCTGGTGGGCTACTACGCCAACTGGTACTACGGCTTCACCTCGACGCTGCTATCCAGCCTGGCCTCGGGCATGACTCTGGGCGAGGCGTACGAGTCCTACCATGACTACAACGCCGCCACAGTGCAGCGCCTCCAGCACCCCCGGTCTCCCAGCCACGTCCTATGGTTGGACTACGATGACTGGGCCGACTGGCCAGGGCTCCAGTACGACTACGCCTTCGCTGGCGACCCGAACGTCTCCATGACGACCCCCACCGGCACCCCCACCTTGATCCTGAGCCACGATAGCGTCGAGGTCTACACCCTACCCGGTGCCGGCACCGAGGTATTGCCCGTCTACGTCAAGACCAGCGACGGCTCACCGGCCTCCTGGAGTGCGTGGGTAGACGGTGGCGGGACGGGTTGGTTGTCGTTGGATGCCGCCCCAGGTGCGGAGCAATTGCTGCTGACCATCCGGCCCCCGCAGCAGTTGGGCACCTACACTGCCGATATCGTAGTGCGGGTGGACGAGGGATCGCTGGCCGGCCAGGAACTGAGGTTGCCGGTTCAGCTGGCCGTCCTATACCTGACGCGCATCCCCTTGCTGCACCGGTAGGCTGCCACAGCGACACTCTGTAAGGGGCAGAGACAGGCGGGTGGGAGCCCTCACCCCCCGGCCCCCTCTCCCATTCCATGGGAGAGGGGAGTCTAGCCTCCCCCTTCTGTCATTTTGCCCCCACCATGCCATTCCGAGCGAAGCGAGAGATCTGATCTCCCACAGCCTGGTGAGTTCGAGCGTGCTGCATGGGGCCCTCCTCGCCCATGAAATGGGAGAGACCGCCATTTGGCCATGCCAAATGGCGCTGGTTGGGGGTGAGGGCTCCCGCCAGCAGAAGATTCCTCGCTTCGCTCGGAATGACACGGAGGGGCATCTAAGGATGACGGGAACAGGGCGCCTCTCGGGGAGCCGTCTGCGCGCGAAGGCATTTGGGATCCCCGCGCCCCTCTAGACAGCCCGGCCTCTGCCTACTATCCTCATAGCAGCGTGGTATACTTGCCATACTGCTCAGCACTGTGACAGAGTGGGAGCGATGTAGGTATGCCTATCGGGTCGTGATTGACTGTGAGAACCCGCGAATCAGGGCCACCCCCGCCCATCCCGCCACCAGCCCTTCCCGCTCAACCGATGTGCTACCTAGTTCTTCCCAGATAGACATACCGTAAGTGTGAGGACCTAATGACAGAAGGTACCGATGGTGTGAAGATCAACTGGGTCTGGCTGATCCTGATCCTCCTGGTCGTGGCCTGGTTCCTGTGGCTCATCTGGCCACAAGGCCCGCAGGCGCTCAACATCCCCTACAGCGTATTCCTCGATGAGGTGCGAGCCGGCCGGGTGGAGCGAGTACAGATCGTGGGAGACCGCATCAACGGCGAGTTCACCTCCCCCGTCCCCGCCACCCTGGCCACCCCCTCTGCCGACGGGGAGAGCGTCACCGGCCTGCCCAGCTACATCCAGTTCACTACAACCTTCCCTCAGGCCGTGGGCGACCCCGCGCTGCTTCCCTTGCTTGACGAACACGACGTCGTTGTGGAAACAGCGCCCGTCTCCGGCGGTTGGCTGCTGCCTCTCCTCTCGCTGGTGTTTCCGTTCATCCTCCTGGGAGCGCTTCTGCTCCTGACGCGCCGGCGGATGGCCGGAGGCGTGTCCCAGACCGGCATGTTCGACTTCATGAAGAGCCGGGCCCGGCGCTACGTGGATACCCAGCGCAAGGTCACATTCGACTCAGTAGCCGGCGCGGACGAGGCCAAAGAGAACCTCCAGCAGGTGGTGGACTTCCTCATTAACCCTCAGCGTTACCACGACCTGGGGGCAAGGATACCGCGAGGGGTGCTGCTGGTGGGCCCCCCGGGTACCGGCAAGACCCTCATGGCCCGGGCCGTCGCCGGCGAGGCTAACGTCCCCTTCTTCAGCATCAACGCCTCTGAGTTCGTGCAGATGTTCGTCGGTGTAGGAGCGGGCCGGGTGCGAGACCTGTTCGAGCAGGCCAAGGAGGCCGCACCCTCCATCATCTTCATAGACGAGCTAGACGCCGTGGGCCGCCGCCGGGGGGCCGGCATCGGCAACACCAACGACGAACGCGAACAGACCCTCAACCAGTTGCTGAGTGAGATGGACGGCTTCGAGGCCCGCCAGGACGTCATCGTCATGGCCGCCACCAACCGGCCCGACGTGCTCGACCCTGCCCTCCTCCGTCCGGGCCGCTTCGATCGCCAGGTGGTCCTGGGACTGCCCGACCGCAAAGGGCGCCACGACATCCTCAAGGTCCACACCCGCTCCCTGCCCCTCGCCAACGATGTGGACTTGGAGCTCCTGGCCCGATCTACCACCGGCATGAGTGGCGCCGACCTGGCCAACCTGGCCAACGAGGCGGCTCTGATCGCCGCCCGCAATCGGGAGACTCGGGTAACGGCGCAGGACTTCGCCGAGGCCCTGGATACCATCCAGTTGGGCGAGGTGCGAAGCCTCATGCTGGACGATCGCCAGCGTCGCCTCATCGCCTACCACGAGGCCGGCCATGCCCTGGTCGCTTGGGTACTGCCGGGCACCGACCCGGTGCAGAAGGTGACCATCATCCCTCGTGGCCGGGCGCTCGGCGTGACCCATCAGGTTCCAGAAGAGGACCAGTACAACCTAAGCCAGGCCTACCTCCTCAACCGCCTGGCCGTGATGCTTGGTGGCCGCGCCGCGGAAGAAGTGGTGCTGGGAGACCTAACCACCGGGGCCGAGAACGACCTATCCCAGGCTTCCGCCTTGGCCAGGCGCATGGTGACCCGCTGGGGTATGAGCGAGCTGGGGCCCATCTCCGTGGAAAGCGACGAGACCCAGCCCTTCCTGGGCTACGAGCTGACCCAGGGCCGCACCTACAGCGAGGATACCGCCCGGCTCATTGACCGCGAGATCCACCGCCTCCTGGAACACAGCCATAACCGTGCCCGAGAGATCCTCTCCCGCGAGCGCGAGAAGCTGGACAAGATCGTCGAGGCCCTGCTGGAGGAAGAGACTCTGGGGCTGGAGCGTCTGGCCGAGATACTGGGCGCGCGCCCGGTGGCCGAGCCCGAGACACACATACCGCGGGAGCAGACCGTAGCCCCGCAACCCACACCTCAACCGAGCCCAGGCCTAGCCTGAGCCCTAGCAGACCACAGAGAAGCGAAAGAGGGGGGAGATCCCAGGATCTCCCCCCTCTGGTCTAGCGCATCGGTCCTCACCGAGTGCGGCTGTAGCGGCTCACGAGCTGGGCTTCCGCCAGTATGTGGCCCTCCATCGCCTCTCGCACCTCAGCGGCCGACGCTCCGGGCTCTAGGCCCAGAGGGGCATCCAAAGCGTAGAGGGTGAACACGTAGCGGTGCTCAGAGCCTCGGGGTGGGCAGGGCGGCGTGTATTCCACCTTCCCCGCCGTGGTGCGCCCCTGCTTGAACCCGCCTGTCCTAGCCTGCCTGGCCGCGTCCGCCTCCAGCTTCGTGGCCGCAGCCGGGATGTCGTACACCAGCCAGTGCACGAACCTGCCCCGAGGAGCATCCGGGTCGTCCAGGATCAGAGCAAAGCTGGCGGTACCCTCTGGGGCGCCGGTCCACTCTAAGGGCGGAGAGACGCCTTCACCGTCACACGTGAACCGTGCGGGAAGTGGGCCTTGCTCACGGAACTGGCTGCTGGTCACAGCTAACATCACTGCCTCCGCTAACAAGCTAACGCTGACATCTGAGCCTACCATCGGCCAGCGCCATTATGACAGCCATAAATGGCCCGTCAACTTGCCTCCCGCGGGCCCACATCGCCGCTGACGCGCCCCTACCCGGCGGACAACTCCACGCCTGCTTGGGCCAGGAAGGCCTCCACCACGGCGGCGGCGTTCTCGGTAGAAGTCTCCGGCTGCAGGCTCTTGGCCGGCCCCAGGATGTAGCCACCGCCACGCCCCATCTCCCGACAGAGACGCTCGACCTCGGCCTTGATGGCCGCCGGCGTGCCGAAGGGGATGGTGGACTGGGAGCCCAAGCCGCCCCAGAAGGCGATCTTGTCGCCGTAGAGGCGCTTGAGCTCGTAGGGATCCATGGCCTCAGGCTGGATGCTCTCCAGGCAGTCGAGCTTGATCTCGATCAGGTCGGGCACGATGTCGGCCACGTTGCCGCAGCAATGGCTCAGGGCGTACTTGCCGGCGTCATGGACACGCTGGTAGAGGCGAGCCAGGCGAGGCTTGATGAACCGCCGCCACCGCTCTGTCCCCAGCAGGACCCCGCGCTGGTAGCCCCAGTCGTCACTGAAGCGAATGCCGTCTATGGGAAGCTCTAGCACCCGATCGAGCAGCTCCAGCTGGTGTTGGCAGATGCGTTCCACCAGCTCGTCGTAGAAGTCGGGCTCGGCGGCGGCGTCCATGAGGGCTTCGTTGAAGCTGCGCAGGGTCCAAGTGCGCTCGAAGAGACCGAACCCGATGCCGGCATAGACGAAGTAGCGCTCTCGGAGCTTCTCCGCCGCCTGGCGCGAGGCCTCGAGCTGCCCCTCGGGGAAGACCTCGTCCATGGAGGGGAAAGTGTAGCCCTCGAGACTGGGCTTCTTCAGCGCCGGCTCCTCCAGGTGCACCGGGCGCCGATCCGTCCGCCAGAGGGTACCGTGAAGGTCACGAACAAGGCACCCCTCTTCCGGGCCGGGGGTGCCCAGGTTGGCCCCGACGACAGCGCGGAGGTGGTTATCCAGCAGCTCGCGCCAGCGCGTGCTGCCGTAATAGGCATCTAGCCGCTCGGCCACGTCGCCCTCGAAGCCAATGGCATAGGGTATATAGGGTGTCTCCTCGTGGTTCAGTTGGGCGATAACCATCTCACGCGGCGTCATGGACAGTCTTCTCCTCCAGTTGATTGGGGCGGGTACGTCCTGGCTCATCATAGCGCCGCGGGGCCGGCTGACCAAACTGGCCCAGCCGCATAGCCCACAGCGAGGAGAAGCCCGATGCCTCACCTGGTCGTTGGCACGATTCTTGCAGCAGTAATCACCTAGCTACGCTCAGCATAGGACCCTGGCGAGGGCCTGAGTCGCTCTCAGGCCCGGGGCGAAGCATTGCGCGTCCTGGCGTATCGTCGCAGCCGCCTAACCACTGCCCGGACGCACCGGTTCGAACCGGCAAGCGGCAAGGATGGCCGCGGTCACGAGTTAGCAGGGGGACACGTTATGACGTTTACGGCTGCACAGGTAGGCGCGCTCTTGGGGGCTTCATCCTCGGTGGTGATTCGCTGCGCCCAGTCTTGTCGGGCCCAACTCAGCCCGATCGCCAGCACGGATGGCACCCTGTTCACTGCCGAGGACGTGGAAGTGCTCGCCCGGGAACTGGCGCCGGGAAAGCGCGAGTTCCTGGTCATGCTGGTGTGCGCCTGGTGTGGGCGGGAGCTGGGCCTGAAGGAGGGCTACACTCACGCCGGCGTCAGCCACGGGGTCTGCCCCGACTGCGCGCAGCGCCTCATGAGGGAGTACGAACTGGACCGGGCGCTCGTGGGCTAGAGCGCCCGGCGGAACAGCGCTAGGCTCTGGCCGCGATCATCTTCGCGGCCGACAGGATCAATTCCACGGCCTCGTCAACCGTGAACCCGCTGGTGCTGACGGTGAGGTGGTAAAGCGAGGGCTCCAGCCAGTCCGCCCCGTAGTAGTGGCGGATGTAGTGGGCCCGCCCTGCGTCCTGAGCACGAACCCTCTCCGCGGCCTCTTGCCGACCCAGCCCCTCGGCGGCAGCCACCCGCTCTATGCGGTCCGACAGGGTGGCGCAGATGTGCACATGCAGCACCCCGGGCTTGCCTGCCAGAACGCACTGCCCACCCCGCCCCACGAGGACCGAGTTGGGGTTCTCCTCTACTACCCGTTCCATCACCTGGGACATCAGGACCACGTAAGCTTCGTCGCTGCCCGCGGCCTGCCGTATGGGCGAGCTCTCTCCCATCTCCCCGTAGCCCGTGTCCACATGCCGTAACCCCGGCGCCATGCCCCAGGACAGCGGCCCGGTGATCGCGTCCACGATCCGACGACCCAGCGAGGCTGCCTCCCGGCGTGCCCCGGGCGTAGGCTCCTCGGTCGGGGTCGGCAGACCGATATACCGGAAGGCCATCTCGATCAGCTCCCGGTCCAGATAGCGACCGCCCAACCGCTCCGCCACCCGGCGTCCGATCTCTGTTCCAAGGGCACCGTGCTCACGGGAAATCGTTACGGCAACCATGCTTTACCCCCTATCGTTAACAGCTTACCCAGCCGCGTTTGGGGGCTGGAGGGCCGGCATGCGAGGGACAGCCCCTCGCTGCGGCCTGGGATGGCCCGCCAGAAAGCGGGCCATCCCATCTGCGAGCTGTGGTGAGCATTGTAACCCTTCCGGCCCTGCCCATCCAGCGGTGGAGGCCGGCTTACCACCGTTCGTAGGCTACCAGCTCCTCCAGGGGCTTGCGCTGCTTGGGCCGGGGGGCATCGGCAGGGTAGCCCAGGGGGGTGAAGGCGATGGGCACGACCCCCTCGGGAAGCCCCAGCACCTCACGAGCCGCGACCGGGTCGAAGGCGCCGATCCAACAGGTGCCCAGGCCCACGTCCGCAGCGGCCAGGGTGAGATGGTCGAAGACGATGCCGGCATCCACGTCACAGTAGCTCTTGCTGTCGCTGGCCCGGGTCCAACCCTTATCGGGCATCCCGCAGATGGCGATCACCAAGGGTGCCTGCACGAACCAGTCGCGTCCGTAGATCCGCTTGAGTTCCTCTTCCCTGCCCTGGGTGCGGATCACAATCAGCCGGAAGGGCTGACGGTTGGCGGCCGTGGGCGCCAATCGGGCCCCCTCCAGCACCTGCCTGAGTGCATCCTCGGGCACCGGATCGGGCTTATAGGCACGGACGCTGTAACGCTTGAGGGCTAGATCGAGAAAGGACATGGCTTACACCTCACGTCTGTGGCGCTCGGGGTCACCCCGTACTCTACTTCAGGAACAGCTCGATCACCGGCACGGTGACGGGCGGCTTCTGCACCGGCAGCTGCAGGGTGAGCGTGTCCGCCCCCACGCCGCCCATGGTGGTGTTCTGGGCCTGCTGGTTGGGGTCAATGGGCACGATCCGGATCTCAGAGGCGTCATTGAGCAGCTGGGCGTACTCCACCCGGTTGGCCAGTCCGTCGAGGTGCACGTGGCGGAAGGGCCAGGCAAATAGGTGCAGGTAGAGCCGCTTGCCGTTCTGCGTATACCGGCAGTCAGGCGGCGGGGTGAACTGACTGGCGGTGCAGCCGTAGATGGACCGGCCGTGCAGCCGCATCCACTCGCCGATGCCCCGCAGCCGGTCTATGGCCTTGGGCTCGAACTCGCCCCGGGCGTTGGGCCCCACGTTCAGGAGCAGGTTGCCGCCCTTGGAGACGGTATCCACCAACATCCGCACCAGCATGTCGGTGGACTTCCAGTCCAGGTTGTCGCGGTCGTATCCCCAGCTGCCGTTAAGCGTCTGGCACGCCTCCCAGAGCACCGGCTTGCCGTCCACCGTGAGCCAACCGCGAGGCTGATACTGCTCGGGCGTCTTGATATCGCCACCGATCTCGAGGCGGTCGTTGACGATGATGCCGGGCTGTAGCTCCCGCACCATCCGCATCAGTCGCTCCGAGTCCCAGTCCTCCTTGCCCTTGCCCCTAGACCAGCCCCAATCTCGGGAGGAGTAGGAGAAGTCGAACCACATGATGTCAATGCGGCCGAACTGGGTGAGCAGCTCGCGGGTCTGGCCGTGAAGGTAGGCGCGATACTTGGCGATGTCGCGGTCCTTGTTAGCCTCGCGGAACTCCAGGTCGTCGCGCATGGGGTGGAGGCCGTCAATGGGAAACTCGGGATGATGCCAGTCTATGACCGAGTGGTAGAAACCCACGCGGAACCCCTGGTCGCGGAAGGCATCCACCATGGGGTGGAGCAGGTCTCGCTTGGCGGGGGTATTGGTGGCCTTGTAGTCGGTGAGGGCGGAGTCCCAGAGGCAGAAGCCATCGTGATGCTTGCTGGTAACCACCAGGTACTTCATGCCGGCGTTCCTGGCCTCTTGAGCCCAAACGGTGGGGTCATAGAGGTCGGGGTCGAAGTGGTCGAAGTACTTCTGGTATTCCTCGTCGCTGATCTTCTCCCGGTTCTTCACCCACTCATGACGGGCAGCAGCCGAATAGATGCCCCAGTGGATGAAGAGGCCGAAACGGTCATGCGTGAACCACGCGGTGTCGGCACCGGTCTGCGACATGGGGAACCTCCTGGAGTGCGGTTGCTGCCGACGATAACCGAATGGGGCGGTGTGTCAAGGGAGTGGCCACAGAGACACAGAGGCACAGAGAAAGAAGAAAGGAAGAGAAAGGGAAACAAAGGGGTTGCGGGACCGCCATCCAGTTAGACCCATCCTCTGTTCCTCTGTGTCTCTGCGCCTCTGTGGCCATTCCCTGTCCCTTCCTCTGTGTCTCTGTGCCTCTGTGGCTATCTCTCTCCTGCGGTATAATGCCAGCAGGGAGGAGGAGAGATGGACGTGAGCGGCGAGTTCGTCCTTGAGACGCCGGCCCCCGCCTCCGGCGTCGTCTGCCGACAGGAGCGGCTCGCACAGGTGCTCGGCTACCTTCTGCCGGCCCTAGCCGCTCTGACGCTCGTTTTCTGGCTTCACCTCTGCTCTGATATCGCCAACTCTCGCCTCATCGCTCTGACCCTCGCCCTCAGCGCTAGCCTGGTGGCCGCCGGCCTCCTGCAGTCCCGTTACCCCCGGGCCAGCGCCTCAGCCCTCATCGGGGCGTCGTCGGCCCTCTCCCTGGCCGCGGTCCACCTGCTTCCCGAGCCGGCAACGGCCGCCCTACCCCTGGTCCCTCCCCTCCTGGCCGGGCTCCTCTTGGGGCCCCTGGCCGGGCTGGCCACCGGGGCAGCCGTGGGGCTGGCCCTTCTGCTCGTACCCGCACCGGGCTACTCGGCCGTCTGGATGGCTCTCATCGTAGGGGCCGGTGGCGTCCTGGTGTGGGCGGGGCTGTGCCCCTGGCAGGAGATGCTGGAGCTTGCCTATCGCCGGGGTTCGGACGCCAGGACACTGGTGGAGCAGCTGCGCGACAACCAAGGAAAGCTCAACCGCACCATCCGAGCGCTGGACACGGCCTACCGCCTGCTGGAAAGCAGTAACCACGCTTTGGCCCTGGCCCGGCAGGAGGCCGAGCACCTGCGTGAGCTCAAGTCTCGCTTCGCCGCCAGCCTTAGCCACGAACTCCGCACCCCCCTGAACATCATCCTGGGCTTCAGCGAACTTCTCTACCGCAACCCCGGGCTCTATGGCGTGGGCCAGTGGAACGATGCCCTGCGCCGAGACCTCGCTCAGATCCAGCGCAATGCCGGCTACCTCTCCAGCCTGCTGGATGACATCCTGGACCTAGCTCGCCTGGACGCCAACGCCATGCCCGTCCGCCGGGAGTACACCGACCTCATCCGGGTGCTGGAGGCGGCAGTCCGCGGGGTAGAGAGCCTGGCAGGGGAGCGGGGCATTCAGATCGAAACCGATTGGCAGCGGCCCAACGGCTCCGACAACGGCCCAGATGGGCTGCCCCTGGTGTACATAGATGAGACCCGCATCCGCCAGGTCCTTTACAACCTTCTCAGCAACGCCATTCGGGCCACGGGACAGGGGGTCATCCGGGTGTCAGCCCGGCGACAGGGACAGAGCGTGTTGGTATCGGTGAGCGACGAGGGCCCCGGGATACCAGAGGATGCCTTGGAGTGGATCTTCGATGAGTACAAGCAGCTGGACGGCTCGGCGGCCCAGCCCGAACGAGGCAAAGGGCTGGGGCTGGCCATAGCCCGCCAGTTCGTGCACCTCCACGGGGGGCGCATCTGGGCTCAGAACCGGCCTGAGGGCGGTGCCACCATCTCCTTCACCTTGCCCCTGAGGGATGTGCCCAGTGGCCGGCTGCGACGGGCGAGTGCCCTGCCCCTGCCTCGGTCGCGCCTGGTCCCCCGGTTGGCAGTGCTGGCCCACACCGAGTCCGCCCTCACCTACCTCCAGCGCCGGCTGGAGGGTTTCGAGCTGGTGTCGGTGGATGACGCCGCCGAGCTGGCCGATCAATGGCAGACGCTGCGCCCGCTGGCCGTGATCGAGACCGCGGCCCCGGGAGAGGCCTCCTTACCATGCCCTCTAGCCCTGCCCGAGCCCGTGCCCTACATCCGCTTCACTCTGCCCGCCCCCTACAAGGTGCTGGACGGGGCAGGGTTCGATGCGGTGCTCACTAAGCCGGTGTCTTCGGCACGGTTGCTGGCGGCGCTGCCCCCTTCCGCTAACACCCGGTGCACCCTGATCGTGGACGACGACCGAGGGTTCGTGCAGCTCCTGCGTCGGATGCTGGAGGCGGCGGGCAGTGGGGGCGAGATCATCACTGCCTACAGTGGCCAGGAAGCCATCCGGCTGGCCCACCGGTACCGGCCCGATGTGGTCCTGGTTGATTTGGTGATGCCCGGCATGGGAGGGCTGGAGGTGCTGCGGGCCCTGCGGGAAGGCCCGGAACTGAAGGACACGCGCATCCTGGCAGTGACGGCCGCCGTGTCCGGCGATGAGGCCCCCACCCCCGCCGGGTTCTGGGTATGGGGCCGGTCGGAGTTCCCCGAGGACTACCT
>JBMNTK010000055.1:0-19279 GCA_050945695.1 Anaerolineae bacterium
TGGGCTCCCGCGTTGACCAGGTCGTCACGGACAGAGCTGACGCTGGTCATGCGCTTGCCCCGGACGATTCCGGCCGAGATGGGTACCCAGGGGGCATGGCAGATGCTGGCGATGAGCTTGCCCTGATCATAGACAGCGCGAACGAGATCCAACATGTCTTGGTGACGGCGCATACGGTCGGGGGCATAGCCACCGGGCACGACAACGGCATCCACCGTGGCGGGGTCCAGTTCGCTGGCCTGCACGTCCACCTCGGCGGCGATGCCGTGCTTGCCGTGGTAGGCCTTGGCGCCACCGCTGCCGACCACCACGACGCGGGCGCCCTCCTCCAACAGGCGGTAATAGGGGTAGAGCAGCTCAATGTCCTCGAAGAGGTCCTCGGCAAGAATGGCTACGGTCTTGCCATCCAAAGACATAACGCACCTCCGCGGCGGTAAGCTAACTGTGTGGCCGCACTCAACCGTGCGCTACTATATGAGTCAGCCGGGGAGTGGTCAAGGGCAGAGCCCTCACCCACGTTATTTGGCGAAGCCAAATAACGGAGCCCTCTCTCCCACACGTGCGAGAGGGCAGCTGGGCGCCCTCCCTGCTCCGGGTGAGGCCGTGTGTAGTGCGATGGCCCTGGTGGGGTGTTGCTGGAGGTGGAGGGAGTGCTATAATGCGGTTCGTTCTTTGCCGGCCCAGGCAACTCGATGACTAGGAACTGCTGAGATGCACGTCACGTACTCTCCCCCCCGCCTGCTGCTCATACTCATGGCGGTGCTGCTGGTTGGGGCGGGTGGCCTCTTGGGACACACGATCTATACCGCGGCCAGAGATATGGTGGTCTCGGCGCAGTTTGAGCTTCCCGATCCGCCGGCGGTGCCGGTGATCCAGCGAGAGGCCCCCAACGGCGAGACCCAGAGCTCGTCTTCCACCGGACAGGAACCGGAGTCGGCCCTGTCAGCAGCCATGGCCAGCCCGCAGCGCGACCGGATCAACATCCTGGTGGTGGGGTTGGACGTGGAGGATGGGAGCCTGGAACCGGCCCGGTCGGACACTCTCATCGTAGTGTCCATTGATCCCACCGGTGGGCCCATCAACATGCTCTCCATCCCCCGCGATCTGTGGGTGCCCATTGGGCCCTACGGGGAGAGTCGCATAAACACCGCCTACTTCCTCGGCGAGACGCGGGACTACCCCGGTGGAGGTGCCGGGCTCCTGCGGGCCACCATCGAGCAGAGCTTTGGCATCCCCATCCACTACTACGTCTGCGTGGATTTCGCGGGCTTCGTGAAGCTGGTGGATGACCTGGGTGGGGTCACCGTCAACGTGGAGCGCGAGATCTACGACGCCGAATTCCCGGACGGCAAGGGCGGCGTGATGACGGTCCGCATTCCGGCCGGCGTCCAGACCATGGATGGGACGACTGCCCTCCAGTACGCCCGCTCCCGCCACGGGAACAGCGACTTCGACCGCGCCTCCAGGCAGCAGAGGGTCCTAGTGGCGCTGCGCGACGAGATGCTGCGGAACACCTCCGTCGCCGAACTCATCCCTAAGCTGCCGACGCTCTACCGTACCTTCTCCGAGACCGTAGAGACGGACCTCTCGCTGGAGGACCTGCTGCGACTGGCCCGCATTGCTAACGGCCTCGACCTCGACAACGTCCAGATGGCCGTGATTGACCTGACGATGACCAGCCGGTACATCACCGACGAGGGCTGGGATGTCCTTCTGCCCATAACCGAGAAGATCGAGCCGGTGATTGACCGCTTCTTCCGCACCCCGTCAACCCGCCGCGAGGCCCCTCAGTACGAGTTGGAGGCGTCTCCGGAGATCACGGCCGAGAACGCATCCATCGTGCTGGTGAACGGGAGCGGGCGGCGCGGCCTGGCGGAGGCGGCGGCTGAGTACCTGCGCGCGCTAGGGTTCCGGGTAGCAGACGCCTCCGACCTGGACCGGGGCGACTACACGTCCTCGGTCATGGTGATCTACACCGAGAAGCCGGCAACAGTGGCAGCGCTCGCCTCGGCCCTGGGCTTGAGCAGCCAGAACCTGCGCACGTCGCCGGATGGCGCCGGCGCCAACGGTGCCGACATCAAGGTGATCCTGGGGCAAGATTTCAGCCTTTCGCCTGACTGACCTACCCTTGGCCGCCTAGACCGGTGGACCGCGCCACCGGCTCACCTCGCATCGGTGGCGCAGCGACCTATCACCCACGCCAACGGGTAAGCCCGGCAGCGTGGGTGGTGCTGTGTCCGGGCCCTGAGCGCTGATGGCAACCGGGTCAGCGGTTGCCCTAGCCTGTATAGCCTCACTGCCACTTCCCAGTGGCACCCTGTTTCTCACTTGCTAGTACACGCCCCATGTGGTATTGTACCGTCAGTTTGTGATCGAGTTCACTAGTGGAACGCCTGACTGGCCTGGGTGGCTGCCCATCGCAAGTCGGGCCTTTTACTGATCTCCGGTCGGCCGCGAGGTGCGACCGGAAATGCCGGGTGGAGGGCGCCGTATTGACCTTGCGCGAGATCGCTCGGGTGCTGGGGGCTGAAGTGCTGACTGAGGGCGCTGGACTGGATCGAGAGATCAAGTGCGCCTTCGGAGCTGATCTCATGAGCGACGTGCTGTCGCTGTCGCGAGATGGAGCGCTCCTGCTCACAGGCCTCACGCATCCCCAAGTGGTTCGGACCGCCGATATGGCCGGCAACGCGGCCATCCTCTTCGTCCGAGACAAGCAGCCGGAGCCCGACACGGTGGCTCTGGCCGAGGAACTAGGCATACCGCTTCTGCGAGTGAAGGAGACCATGTTCACCACCGCTGGCCGTCTGTACACGGCCGGGTTGAACGGAATTGAGCTTCACCGATAGAGACGCCATCGAGACGCAGAGACTCCTGCAGGGGAGTGAGCTCACCAAGGCGCAGGAGCTGGTCTACGAGCTTAGTGTGCGCCAGGTGATGACCAGGTCGGTGGTGTGCGTCTCACCCGCGCAGACCATGCAGCAGTTGGGGGAGGTCCTCCGACAGGCAGGCATCAACGGTGCCCCGGTGCTCGACGGGGACCGGCTGGTGGGGATCGTCAGCCTGCTGGACCTGATTCGATCCTTGGAGCACGGCAGGCCCACGGACCCCGTGCGCGAGTGGATGTCGGTGGACGTGCTCACCGTGCGAGAGGACGACTCGGTGATTGAGGCGGTGAAGGCCTTCGCCCGCCGTCCGGTGGGGCGGATCCCGGTGGTGAACGACGAGGGCAGGCTGGTGGGCATCGTCACCGGTGGTGACATCACCCGAGGCCTCGTGCGGGCTCTCGACCTGGGGTATCGAGAGGAGGAGATAAGCCGCTACCGGGCCAGCCACATCTTTCAGGACATCTCGTCGGAGGATACCAGCCTTACGCTGCGCTACTCCATACGTCCTAGGGATTTCGCTCGCAGCGGTGAGGCCTCCGGGAAGATAAAGCGGGCGCTGCTGCGGTTGGGGGGGCGCCCCGAGACGGTGCGTCGCATCGCGGTGGCCTCGTATGAGGCGGAGATGAACCTCGTCATCCACACAGACCGTGGGGGTGAGATACTGGCCGAGGTTCGTCCGGAGAGGGTGAGCATACTCGCCACCGACGATGGCCCCGGGATCGAGGATGTGGAAGCTGCGCTGAGGCCCGGGTTTAGCACCGCCCCCGACTGGATTCGCGACTTGGGGTTTGGGGCCGGAATGGGCTTGCAGAACATACGTCGCTGTGCCGATGAGATGTCGCTTGAGTCTCAGGTCGGGGTCGGGACCCGGCTAGAGGCGGTCATCTTCTTGGGCGAGGGGAACCGGCTGGGACGGAATCGCGTCTAGACCGGGGACGGAGGAGCGATGACAGTACGGGAGGTAGCGGAGGCGCTTGGGCTGGAGGTGCTCACCCCACCTTCAGACGGGAGCCTGGACCGGCAGGTCCGAGGGGGGTACGCCAGCGACCTGCTCAGTTGCGCCATGGCCGGGGCCAAGCGAGATGAGGCGTGGGTCACCCTGCAGAGCCACCGCAATGTGGTGGCCGTCGCCTCTCTCACGGAGGTCGCCTGTGTGATCTTGACCGAGGGGGCCCGCCCTGACGAGGAGACTATCGCGCTGGCCCAGCGAGAGGGCGTGACGCTGCTGAGTACCTCGACCGACACCTTCAATACGGTGGCGGGATTGGTGCGCCTCGGGGTTCCGGGGTGAGACCGGTCCGGCGCTGGCTGGCCATGGACCTTCACGTCCACACGGTCCTGTCGGCCTGCGCCGAGGCGGAGATGCTTCCCCCGCTGATCGTGGAGCGGGCCCTAGAGCTCGGGCTGGGCGCGGTGGCCATCACCGACCACAACTCGGCAGAGAACGCCGGGGCAGTGCAGGCGGCGGCCGAGGGCAGCGGGCTTGTGGTCTTCCCGGGCCTCGAGGTGTTCACCCGGGAGGAGGTGGACCTGCTGGCCATATTCGGGGACGAGGACTCTGCCCTGAGGATGCAAGCGCTGGTCTACCAGGCCCTGGGGGAGGCCGAGAACCGGCCTGAGTTCTTCGGCGAGCAGATCCTGGTGGATGCGGAGGGACGGCCCTGCGGCGAGAACCGGCGGTTGTTGCAGGCAGCTACCGCCCTGAGTGTGGAGAATGCGGTAGCCAGCGTGCATCGCCTGGGAGGGATGGTGCTGGCCGCCCACGTGGACCGGCCCGCCCGAAGCCTAATTGCCAGCCTCGGGTTTGTGCCGCCGGAGCTGGACCTGGACGGCATCGAGGTCTCGCCTCGGGCGGACCCGGAGGCGGTGATGAGCCAGCACCCAGACCTGGGCCGTTTCGGGGTAGGCGTCTTCAGTGATGCCCATCGTCTTTCGGAGATGGGGGCGCGGACGTGGCTGTGGCTGGAGGCGCCAGAGCTGGACCAGGTCAAGCGGTGCTTTCGGGACGCGAGCGGGACGATGGTGCGGGTCGCAGGGAACAACAGTGTGGGACGTGTGAGGCAAGGGAATGGCTGCTGAGACGAGTGTAGATCTGGCCCGACTGGAAGAGGCCTTCGCCACCTGTGGCGAGGAGTCCGGGGCGCTGATATCCGTCCTGCAGGCGGCACAGGAGGCCTACGGGTACCTGCCGCGTGAGGTGCTGGAAGCGATCGCCGAGCGGCTGCGGGTGCCGCTCAGCCGGGTGTATGGCGTAGTCACCTTCTACAGCCAGTTCTACCTGAGCCCCCGGGGTCGCCACGTCATCCGCTGCTGTGACGGGACGGCGTGCCACGTCCGCGGTACCCCCAAGATCGTCCAGGCCCTGGAGCGCCGCCTGGGCATCACCGCCGGCGAGACCACCGAGGACCTCGAGTTCACGCTGGAGGTGGTCTACTGCCTGGGTTCCTGCGCCTTGGCCCCCGTGGTGGTGCTGGACGGCCGGGTGATGGGCGGCATGACACCGGAGGCGGCCCTCCAGGCGATAGAGCAGGTGCGAGCTCAGGAGACCGGGCCTAGCTGTGCGTGAGCTCTCTCTGCACCTGCTAGATCTTCTGGAGAACGCCAGGAAGGCGGGGGCGACCGAGGTGCAGGTGGAGATCACTGAGGACTCGGCCCAGGATCGGCTGGAGATGGCCGTGACTGACAACGGCTGCGGCCTGCCGGAGGGGGCGCTCGAACGTGCCTTCGACCCCTACTTCACCACCCGCACTACCAGACGAGTGGGCTTGGGGCTGCCGCTTCTCCAGGCCGCGGCGGAGCGGACGGGCGGTTCGGTGCAGGTGAAGTCGGTGCCTGGGTGCACCGTGGTTCGGGCAAGCTTCGGCCTGTCCCACATAGACCGGGCCCCCATGGGTGATGTGGTCGGGACGCTGGTTGGGTTCATGCTTTCAGAGCCGATGCCCAGGTTGGTGTATCGGCACCGGGTAGACGACAGCGAGTTCGAGTTCGACAGCTCCGTTGCCGCAGGTGAGGTGGGAGGCTGCCTGACGACCACGGACGTGTCACGATGGGTGAGGGAGTACCTAACCCGCTCTGTCGAGGTGCTCAGGCGGGGGATGAGTTGAGTAAGGAGCTTTGGCGATGCCCAAGATAGGCTCGATCGAGGAACTCCGGGCTCTCAAGGAACGGGCACAGCGGGAAATCCATGTGCGGCAGAGCGGTGGCACGCGCATCATCGTCGGGCTGGGAACGTGCGGGATAGCGGCCGGTGCGCGCGACACCATGCGGGCCATCCTGGATGAGCTGGACCGGCGCCAGATTGAGGCCACGGTCAACACCGTGGGCTGTATCGGGATGTGCTACAACGAACCGCTGGTGGACATTGAACAGGCCGGCCGGCCCCGCATCACCTACGGCAACGTCACACCGGATCGGGTGCCCCGCATCATCGAGGAGCATCTGATCAAGGGCGGCGTGGTGGAGGAATGGGTGGTAGGCCGCCTGGACGTGGGAGGCGAGTGATGGCGCGGACTTACAGGGCCCATGTCCTGGTATGCGGCGGGACCGGATGCCAGTCCTCGGAGTCCCTCGAGACACTGCGGCGGCTGCGCGCCGAGGTGGAGCGCCGGGGGCTGGCGGACGAGGTCCAAGTGGTGGAGACGGGCTGCCGTGGGTTCTGCGCCATGGGCCCGGTGGTAACAATATACCCGGAAGGGGTGTTCTACTGCCGGGTCATGCCGGCTGACGTCGAGGAGCTGGTCGAGGAGACGCTGGTCAAGGGGCGGGTGGTCCCGCGCCTGGCTTACCAGGAGCCGGAGACTCAGGCCGCGGTTCCCAGCTATCGCGACATCCCCTTCTATGGCAAGCAGGTGCGGGTGGCCCTGCGCAACTGCGGGATCATCAACCCGGAAAGCATCGATGAGTACATCGCCCGGGATGGGTACGGAGCGCTGGCCAAGGTCCTCACCGAGCGGACGCCGGAGCAGGTGATTGACGAGGCCAAGCGCGCGGGCCTGCGTGGGCGAGGAGGCGCTGGGTTCCCTGCGGGGCTGAAGTGGGAGTTCGCCCGCAACGCCCAGGGCGACAAGAAGTACGTGATCTGCAACGCCGACGAGGGCGACCCCGGTGCCTTCATGGATCGAAGCATCCTCGAGGGCGACCCGCACAGCGTGATCGAGGGGATGCTCATCGGCGCCTATGCCATTGGCTCGGACGAGGGATACATCTACTGCCGGGCTGAGTACCCGCTGGCCGTGCGCAACCTGCGACGGGCCATCCAGCAGGCTACCGAGTATGGCTTCCTCGGCGAGAACATCCTGGGTTCGGGCTTCTCGTTCCAGCTTCACATCAAAGAGGGTGCGGGAGCGTTCGTGTGTGGCGAGGAGACGGCCCTGATGGCTTCCATCGAGGGCCGGCGCGGCGAGCCCCGTCCTCGGCCGCCCTTCCCGGCGGTGTCAGGGCTGTGGGGCAAGCCCACCAACATCAACAACGTGGAGACCTGGGCCAACGTGCCTCCGGTGATGCTGCGAGGCGCGGAGTGGTTCCAGTCCATAGGTACCGAGAAGAGCAAGGGCACCAAGGTCTTCGCCCTAACCGGCAAGGTCAACAACACCGGGCTCATCGAGGTGCCGATGGGCATCACCATGCGCGAGATCATCTTCGACATCGGCGGCGGGATGCTGCGGGGGAAGAAGTTCAAGGCCGTGCAGACGGGCGGTCCGCTGGGCGGGTGCCTGCCGGCCTCGCTGCTGGACACGCCCATCGACTACGACTCTCTCACCGCTGCCGGGGCCACCATGGGCTCGGGCGGCATGATCGTAGTGGACGAAGACACGTGCATGGTGGAGTTCGCCCGCTTCTTCCTGGAGTTCGCCTCCGCTGAGTCGTGCGGCAAGTGCGTGCCCTGCCGGGTGGGCGGGCAGCGCATGTTAGATATCGTGCGGCGGATCACCGAGGGCGAGGGCACCCAGGCCGACCTGGACGCCATACCGGTCATCGCCCAGGAGATGAAGGACGCTTCGCTGTGCGCGCTGGGCCAGCTCACGCCTTCGCCGGTGATGAGCACGCTGCGCTACTTCGGTGACGAGTACCGGGCGCACGTCGAGGATGGGCGCTGCCCCACGGGCAAGTGCGCCGTGATGACGGTGGCACCCTGCATCAGCGCCTGCCCGGCCGGGGTGGACGCCGCCGCCTACATCACGCTGACGGCCCAGGGCCGCTACGACGAGGCGCTCGAGGTCCATCGCCAGGCCAACCCCTTCGCCAGTGTCTGCGGTCGGGTGTGCCCGGCTTACTGCGAGCGGCACTGCCGACGTGGCGAGCTGGACGAGCCGGTAGCGATCAGGAGCATCAAGCGCTTCATGGCCGAGAGCGCGCTCAAGCAGGAGTGGGATCCGCCACGTTTGGGCGACGACCGGCCGGAGAAGGTAGCTATCGTAGGGGCCGGGCCCGCCGGGCTGACGGCAGCCCTGCGCCTGGCTCAGTTCGGCTTCACGGTGACGGTCTACGACGCCCTGGACGAGCCGGGCGGCATGATGGCCGTGGGCATACCGGAGCATCGGCTGCCGCGCGACGTCCTGCGGGCGGAGATCGCCAACGTGATGAGAGCGGGCGTGGAGCTGCGCCTGGGCGTGGTGCTCGGCCGGGACTTCACCCTTGACGAACTCAAGGAGAGCGGCGGGTACGACGCCGTGATCCTGGCGCTGGGGACGCGCAAGAAGCGCGGCCTGGACGTTCCCGGTGCCGATGAGCTGCGGGCGCTAGGCCTGGAAGTCGGCGACGACGGAGCCATCGTCGTGGACCGAGCCTTCCAGACCTCGCTGCCGGGCGTGTTCGCCGCCGGCGACGCGGTGATCGGGCATTCCTCCGTGGTGGAGGCGGTGGCGGAGGGCAACAAGGTGGCGGCCACTGTGAACCACTTCCTGCGCACGGGCGCGGTTCGGCGGGCCCGCTTCTCCCAGGAGTACGTGGTGCCCGAGCCTGCCTGGCGGCCGGAGGACTACGCCGACGCAAGCCGGGCGGAGCCCTTCTACACCGAGGTGCCGGGCGCCAAGGGACGTAGTATCCGGGTCGAGGACGTGTGGGATGAGGCCACTGCTCAGAAGGAGTGCAAGCGGTGCTTGCGCTGCGATCTCGACTGGCAGGCGCTGATGGAGAAGCGCCGCCAGGAGGCTAGCCGGGAGCCGGTACTGTGAGGGCGCCCGAGGTCACGCGAGGTAATCAGGAGGTCTGATGGCGGCCTTTACCATATTCATCAACGACCGGGAGATAGAGGCCCAGCCTGGCAGCACCGTCCTGGAGACGGCGCGGGCCGCCGGGATCGAGATCCCGACCCTGTGCGAGCACCCTGCGCTGAGCAACTCCGGCGGCTGCCGGATGTGCCTGGTCGAGGTGGAGCCTCGGGGCCAACTCCAGCCTGCCTGCACCTTCCCGGTGTCGCCCGGCCTTCGGGTGCACACCCATTCCGAGAAGGTGGTGCGGGCCCGCAAGTTCGTACTGGAGCTGCTGTTCTCGGAGCGGGGACACTACTGCATGTACTGCGCCGCGGACGGCGACTGTGAGCTGCAGACCCTGGCCTACCAGCATGGGCTGGACCACTGGACGTATCCGCGCCCGGACAAGGCCGAGAACCTGGACGCTTCCCGGGCCTACTTCGTCATGGACCACAACCGCTGTGTGCTCTGCCGGCGGTGCATCCGGGCCTGCAGTGAGGTAGCGGCCGTGCACGTGCTGGAGATGGGACAGCGCGGCGCTCACTCCACGGTGGTGGCCGATCTGGACGTGCCGTTCGGGGAGTCTTCCTGCATCTCCTGCGGGACGTGCCTGGACGTCTGCCCGGTGGGTGCCCTGGTTGACCGGCGAAGCGCCTACATGGGAGGCGATGAGGAGCTGACGGCGGTGACCAGCACCTGCGCGCAGTGCAGCCTTGGTTGCCGGATCGTCGCCCGCACGCGCTCTGGCACCCTGGTGCGCATCGAGAGCGACTGGCAAGCGCCGGCCAACGGAGGGTTGCTGTGCCGCCTGGGCCGGTTTGCACCGCTGTACGTCACCGTCCCCCGCGTGCGCACCCCCATGCGGCGAGTGAAGGGCGAGCTGGTCCCTTGCTCGTGGGAGGAGGCGCTCAACGCCCTGGGCGACCGGCTGGCCGCCGCGGGGGCAGGGGGCATCACCGCTCTCGCTTCCGCTCGGGCCACTAACGAGGAACTCGATGCCTTCGTGGCTGCCTTCGGCGGCCGGATGGCTGCACTGGGCCTGTTCGACGGCGCTCCCGTAGCCGAGGCTCCTGGCGAGACGGCCACGCTGAGCGACATCGAGGGGGCAGCCGCGGTCCTGGCAGTGGGCGCCGACCTGGACGAGGAACACGAGGTGGCGGCCTGCTTCATGCGGCGAGCTCGTGATCGGGGAGCGCGGTTGGTCCTGGCCGACTGCCTGGCGGCCCGCCTAACCGGTGAGGCCATTCGCCTGGACGGCGCTGATCCGGAGGCGATCAGCGATAGCCTGGGCGACCTGGTTCCGGTCGTGGTGCTCTACGGCCCCAAGGCCGACCCGGAACTGCTTCGCCGGCTGGCGGGGCGCGGAGCCAGGTTCCTGGGCCTGCCTGCCGGCGTGAACGCGGCGGGAGCGGCCCTGCACGGTCTGTCCGCCGACGGAGCGCCCACTGGTAGCCGCTTGCTCTACGTCTATGCGGCTGACGCCGTGAACCCGGAGCTGCCGGCTCATGGGGCCGAGTTCACCGTGGTGCACGCGTGCTACCAGAACGGCCTGACTGAGTCGGCGGACCTCGTGCTGCCGGCGCTGCACTGGAGCGAGAAGGCCGGCCACTTCACCGGGCCTGATGGCAGCCTCAGGCGGCTGGCCCAGGTCGTGCCGCCGGCTCCATGGACCCGCGACGATCGGGAGGTGTTCTCCGCTCTGGTCGGGCTAGCTGAGGCGGCAGGGTGATGGCCGGCATGGTGGCTGGGAGGGGATGATGGCGAAGCCCAAGATCGCGACGGACTGGCTGGCGGCGTGTGCCGGCTGCCATATGTCGTTTCTGGATATTGACGAGAAGCTGATCGAGCTCCTGCAGAAGGTCGAGCTGACCTCGAGCCCGATAACCGACCTCAAGGTTCCCCCGGAGTCGGGGGTGGACGTGGGGCTGCTCACGGGCGCGATCAACAACGACGACAACCTTCACGTTGCCCAGCGGATGCGCGAGCGAGCTCGGGTGCTGGTGGCTTGCGGCGACTGCGCCGTGTTTGGCGGCATCATCCGCATGCGCAATCACTGGCCCATCTCCGAGGCCCTGGATGCTGCCTATCGGGACAACCCGAGCACGGTCCAGGGGCGAGTCCCGGGAGCGCCCGAGATCATGCGGCCGCTGCCGGACCGGTCGGTGGGAGAGGTGGTGAAGGTGGACGTCTACGTGCCCGGGTGCCCGCCCCGTCCGGAGGTGATCTACTACGTGCTGAACGAGTTGGCCGAGGGGAGAGTCCCAATACTCGATGAGTCCAGGCTCAACTACGACTGACGGGCGAGCCGGGCCGGGAGAGGTCTGATGGTCCAGAAGATAATGATCGAGCCCGTCACCAGGATCGAGGGGCACGCCAAGGTCTCCATCCTCCTGGATGATGCGGGCAAGGTGCAGCAGGCACGCCTGCACGTAAACGAGTTCCGTGGCTTCGAGCGCTTCTGTCAGGGGCGGATGTACTACGAGATGCCCCAGATCGCGCCGCGCATATGCGGCATCTGCCCGGTAAGCCACCACCTTGCGGCGGCCAAGGCAGGCGATGCCATCAACGGTGTCACCCCCACCCGCACGGCTCATCTCCTGCGCGAGCTGATGCACATGGGGCAAGTGGTGCAGTCGCACTCCATGCACTTCTTCGAGCTGGCAGGGCCGGACCTGCTCCTGGGGTTCGATGCCGCCCCGGCCAAGCGCAACGTGGTGGGCCTGATCGAGGAGCACCCCGGCGTGGCGCTCAAGGGGGTGCTGCTGCGCAAGTACGGCCAGAGCGTGATCTCCGCGCTGGGGCGCAAGCGCGTGCACCCAGAGTTCGCCGTGGCCGGCGGGGTCAACCAAGCGCTTACGCCCGCTGCCAGGGACGCTATGCTGGCCGACCTCGAGGCGCGCATCGCCGATGTGCAGGACGGGATCGGGATCGCCAAGGCTTGGCTGCAGGAACACCAGGACTATGCCGAGAGCTTCGCCTCGTTCCCCTGCGGGTACATGGGCCTGGTGGGGACGGACGGGTCTCTCGCCCTCTACGAGGGACAGGTGCGCCTGATAGACTGCCAGGGGAACTTAGTGAGCCAGTTCGACCCCAAGGACTACCTGGAGCACATCGGCGAGCGGGTGGAGGACTGGACGTATCTCAAGTTCCCCTACAGCCTGAAGCTGGGCTGGCCAGAGGGCGTCTACCGGGTCGGTCCCCTGGCGCGTCTCAACGTCTGCGACCGGATCGGTACGCCGAAGGCAGACGCAGAACTGGCGGAGTGGAAGTCGCTTGGCGGCGGGAAACCGGTCCAGGGGACGCTCTACTACCACTATGCCCGCCTGGTGGAAGCGCTCTATGCCCTGGAGCGGATCGGGCAGCTGCTCGATGACCCGGACATCATGTCCAAAGACCTGTACGTGCCGTCGGACACCATCACCGGGCATGGTGTGGGGTGCTTGGAGGCTCCCCGGGGCACTCTCTTCCACGACTACCACACCGACGAGCACGGCAAGCTCACCTCGGTCAACTTCATTATCGCTACCGGCCACAACAACTGGGCCATGAGCCGGTCGGTGGAGGAAGTGGCCAAGGCCTATGTGGACGGCACCAAGCTCACCGAGGGGATGCTCAACCGGGTAGAAGCGGCTATCCGGGCCCATGACCCGTGCCTGTCCTGCTCCACCCATGCCCTGGGGCAGATGCCCCTAGAGGTGACGCTGTATGGGGCCGATGGGCAGGCGCTCGACCGAGCCGTGCGTGGCTGACGGGCGGGGTCTGATCCTGGGGCTGGGTAATGTCAGCCGCCAGGACGATGGCTTCGGCTGGGCGGTCGTGAACGAGGTGCGCCGAGAGCTGGGGCGGCCTCTTTTCGACATAACGGACGATGGGACGGATGACCTGGGGCAGGAGGTAGATGCCATAGTCCTGCCCCAGGTCTCATCTGACCTGGCGGAGCTGGTGGCCGAGTACCGGCGGCTGGTCCTGGTGGACGCCCGGGTGGCCGGTCCGATGCGGGTGCACGTGGAAAGGGTGGGGGACCAGCCGGAGAGGGCGCGCCTTCTCACCCATGACATGCAGCCGGCCGAGCTGCTGACGCTGGCCAGGACCCTGTATGGTGCCGCGCCGGAGGCCTACGCGGTCTCGGTTCCAGGGATCTCTTTCGACTTCGTGGTCGGCCTCAGCCCGGCTGTCGCCGAGCTGGTGCCCGAGGCGGCGCGCGTGTGTCTGGAGTTGGCACGCGGCTGCAGGGCCTCTATCGTATAGATCGTTAGTATGGAACTAGAGGAAGGTGTGTGATGTGTCTGGCCGTGCCGGTGCTCGTCAAGCAGAAGCGGGATGACATCGGGGTCGTCGAGATCGGGGGCGTGGAGCGGGAAGTGAGCTTGCTGCTCACCCCGGAGGCAGGCGAAGGCGACTACGTCATCATCCATGCCGGCTTTGCCATCGGCGTCCTCGATCGCGAAGAGGCGGAAGCCACGCTGGCTCTTCTCCGCGAGTTGGCCGAGTCCGCGGGCGAGTGATGCGCTACCTCTCTGACTTCCGGGACGCCTCCGCCTGTGCCGGGCTGATCGAGCGGATTCGGCGCCTGGCTGCCGGCGCCCCTCCCATGCACTTCATGGAGTTCTGCGGCGGCCACACCCACGCCATCGCCCGCCACGGCCTGCGCGGACTGCTTCCCGACAACGTGCGGCTCTCCTCAGGGCCCGGCTGCCCGGTGTGCGTCTCCTCTCAGGGCGACGTGGATCGAGCGGTGGAGCTGGCGGGCCGCGATGGGGTCATCCTGGCCACGTTCGGTGATATGGTGCGAGTACCGGGCAGCCAGGGGAGCCTGCAGGATGCCCGAGCACGGGGCGCCGACGTGCGGGTGGTGTACTCGCCCGCGGATGCGCTGCGGTTGGCGGCTGAAAACCTGGACCGGGAAGTGGCCTTCCTCGGGGTGGGCTTCGAGACCACCGCTCCCACAGTGGCCGCCACCTTGCTGGGCGCCCGCCAGCGAGGCCTTGCCAACTTCTCGGTGCTGTCCCTCCACAAGCTCACTCCGCCGGCCATGCGGGCAGTGCTAGACGCCGGGGAGGTACGGCTGGATGGGGTGATCGGCCCCGGGCACGTGTCTACCATCATCGGGGCGGACGCGTGGCGGTTCCTCCCCGAGGACTACGGCCTGGGCTGTGCCGTGGCCGGGTTCGAGCCTAGCGACGTGCTCATGGCGGTGGAGGAGCTGGTGGGGATGGTGGCTAGGGGCGAGCCGGCGGTGGCCAACTGCTACCGGCGCTCGGCCTCGGATCGGGGCAATGCTCAGGCCCAGGCACTCATGGACCGGATCTTCGAGCCGGTGGACACGGAATGGCGAGGGCTGGGCATGGTGCCCGCCAGTGGCCTGAGGCTGCGCGCCGAGTGGTCGGACATGGACGCGGCGGTGCGCTTCGCCCTCGAAGCCCGCCCGTCGCCCGAGCCGCCTGGGTGCCAGTGCGGTGCCGTGCTGCGGGGGGCCTTGGTGCCCACCGAGTGTCCACTGTTCGGGACTGCGTGCACTCCCGAGAGCCCCGTAGGACCGTGTATGGTCTCCTCAGAGGGGGCCTGTGCTGCCTACTACCACGCGGAGGACGGCGGATGAACGAGCACGTGCAGCTGGGCCACGGCAGCGGCGGGGCCCTCTCCCGGCAACTGGTCCGCGACATCTTCCTTCGCTACCTGGACGACGCCGAGCTGTCCCGGTTGGGGGACTCTGCCGTGCTCCCCGCCGGTGTCCTGTGTGGGGCTGGCGAGTCCCTGGCGTTCACCACCGACTCTTACGTCGTGTCGCCGCTCGAGTTCCCCGGAGGTGACATCGGAAGGTTGGCCGTGTGTGGCACGGTCAACGACCTGGCGGCAGCAGGGGCCGAGCCGCTTTGGATCTCGGCCGCCTGGATCCTGGAGGAGGGCCTGCCCATGGCCACCTTGGAGCGGCTGGTGGGCTCAATGGCCGAGGCAGCGAGAGAGGCCGGGGTCAGGGTGGTGACGGGAGACACCAAGGTGGTGCCGCGCGGCCTGGCAGACGGGGCCTACGTCAACACGGCCGGCGTCGGGCGGGTGCCGGCCAACCGGCGACTGGGGCGGGACCGAGTACGGGCCGGCGACGTCGTGCTGGTGAGCGGGTACCTGGGCGACCACGGCATGGCGGTGATGCTGCGCCGGCAGGGCATCAGCATGGCGGCTGATCTGGCCAGCGACGTCGCCCCCCTGCACGGGCTGGTGGGTGCGCTTTTCGACGCCGGGGTGGAGGTGCACTGGCTGCGGGATGCCACCCGGGGCGGGCTGGGGAGCGTGCTCTGCGAGCTGGCCGAGGGGAGCCCGTTCGGAGTAGAGATCGAAGAGGCGAGGCTCCCGGTACGGCCTGAGGTGGCGGGGGCGGCCGAGCTGCTGGGGTTGGATCCCCTCTTCATCGCCAACGAGGGCAAGATGGTCGCCGTGGTGGCCGGCTCCGATGCCGACCAGGCGCTGGAGATCTGGCGTGCTCATCCTCTGGGGCGGGACGCCGCCCTGGTGGGGCAAGTCACCGATGGGCGCCCGGGGCGGGTGACCTGCCGAACCCCCTATGGGACTTCGCGGCTGATACGCTTGCCGGCAGGCGAACTGCTTCCGCGCATTTGCTAGGTCCTTGCCAGCCCCGTCGAGGATATGGCCTGACGGCCAGGCCTCGACACTCCTCTGCACGGTGCTTTGGACGCCTGTTTGGCCAAAACTCGTTTCCCTCGCCGGCTGCAATAACCTGACTTGCTTGCGACGGTTTGGCGGGCACGTTATAATCCTCAAATCCTTGGTGTTTTCGCGGCGTAGAGCCGGGCGACGGCTGGGTGCAGCGTGGTACTCGGCAGCAAAGGGGCGACGTCCTGTCGGGCTCTGGCGTGGAGCACCTTAGCAGCCACGCGAGGCAGAGGGGAGGAAGCATGAAGGGGATTCGCATCGTCAGCGCGCTTGTGATCCTCGCTCTTGTTGTTGCCGCATGCGGCGGCGCAGCCACTCCGGCATCCCAGACCAACGTTCAGGCTCCCACCGTCGAGGACGATTGGGGAGTAGTCACCGTAGCCAAGGGCGAGCCGATCCGTATCGGCTTCTCGGCTGCGCTCAGTGGTGTTGGCCTGGACATCCTGGGCATCGATGAGCAGCGGGGCGCCCAACTGGCAGTGACCGACAAGGGTCCCATCCACGGCTTTGAGGTGGAGCTCGTTTCCGAGGACGACCTGTGCTCGGCTGAGGGCGGCACCACTGTAGCCAACAAGTTCGTCTCCGACCCCAGCCTGGTGGCGGTACTGGGCCAGATGTGCTCCAGCAGCTGCCTGGCCTCCATGGACATCTTCCAGGAGCATGGGTACACCATGGTCTCCCCCTCGTGCACGGGCGTGGTTCTGACCACCCGCGGCAACGAGGCCTTCCACCGCGTCTGCTGGAACGACGCGATTCAGGGCCCTGCCGCTGCCCAGTTCATGAGGGAATCCCTGGGCGTGACCAAGGTCGCCACCATCCACGACGGTAGCCCCTACGGTGAGGGCCTGGTGAATGCCATGGCCGATGCCTTCGTGGAGGCCGGCGGCGAGGTAGTGGCCCGCGAGGCCGTGAACGTCGGCGACACCGATATGCGCCCGCTTCTGGAGCGCATCAAGTCCGCCGGGCCTGAGGCCATCTACTTCGGCGGTTTCGTGGCCGAGGGTGCCTACCTTGCGAGCCAGCGAGCCGACGTCGGCATGGAAGACGTGATCTTCATGGGCGCCGACGGCATCCTGGCTGAGGACTTCCTCAAGGCAGCCGGCGAGGCTGCTGAGGGCGTGTACGCTAGCGCCGCCAACCCCGCCGAGGCCGGCCCCGGGATGGCTGACTTCCTGGCCGCCTATGAGGCAGCCTATGGCGAGCAGCCGCCTGCGCCGTTCCACGCTCATGCCTATGACGCGGCTATGCTCATCATGAACGCCATCGAGAAGGTGGCCCAGACCGACGCTGATGGCAATCTCGTAATCGGCCGCAAGGCCCTCAACGAAGCCATCGGCAGCACCAGCGGCTATGCCGGCCTGACGGGCACGATCACCTGCGACGAAGTCGGCAACTGCGGTACCGGTACTGTGGCCGTGTCTCAGGTCCAGGGTGGCCGGTACCAGGTAGTCTGGCCTGAATAGCGGCTGAGTACTGATCAGTGGCAGAAATCAGAGCCGAGGTCTCGGGGGCAGGCGAGGTTCGCCTGCCTCCGGACTCATGGAGTAGGCGAATACGGCGCAGCCTGTCGGGCCCCATAGACCTGACGAGGTGGGTGGTGTGGGGCATCGGCATCTTGATGCTGGTGTTCGTGGTTTGGCGTCTGGTGGCCAACTTGGTCGCCGGCACCTACGGCATCTCCACCTACGCCAGCCAGGCGGTCTTCGGCCTGGCCCAGGGCGGCATCTACGCCTTGATTGCGCTGGGGTACACGCTGGTCTACGGCATCCTGTTCATGATCAACTTCGCCCACGGCGAGATCTTCATGGGCGGGACCTACATCGCCTACTTCGTCATCAACGCCTTCGCCCAGTCGGGGTTCCTGGAGGAGCACCCGCTTCCGGCCTTGCTCATCACTGTCCTCACGGCCATGCTGGCCTCGGTGACCCTGGCCGTGGGCCTGGAGAGGATCGCCTACCGGCCGCTCCGCCGGGCTCCGCGGCTCGTTCCGCTCATCACCGCCATCGGGGCGTCTCTGTTCCTGCAATACGCCTTCCGGGGGCTGTTCGGCACCAGCGTCAAGGTGTACCCGGACACCCACTTGTACGTGGCGGGCATTGACATCCTGGGCGGCAGGTATACCGTGGCCGGTGTGGTGGTTCGCCCCATCTACTTCGTGGTGTTCCTTCTGGCCGTGGCTCTCATGCTGGCCCTCTACCTCTTCGTGCAGAAGACCAAGACGGGCAAGGCAATGAGGGCCGTCGCCGAAGACAAGGACACGGCTGCCCTCATGGGGATCAACGTGGACCGCGTCATCGTGGTGACGTTCGTCGTCGGGGCGGCTCTGGCAGGCGCGGCCGGGGTGATGTTCGCGCTGTACAACAAGCAAGTCACTCACACCATGGGGTTCATCCCGGGCATCAAGGCCTTCACGGCTGCCGTCCTTGGCGGCATCGGCAACGTCCCCGGGGCCATGTTGGGGGGCTTCTTCCTTGGGCTGGCCGAATCTATCTTCCCCACTCTGTTGGGCTTGGATGCACAGCTGAAGGACGTGATTGCCTTTGGCCTTCTCGTCTTGGTGCTCATCTTCCGGCCCACAGGGATCCTGGGCGAGGTACTGAGCAAGAAGAAGGCCTAGAGAGGAAGGGACCCGTATGGGCACAGAGAGCCTAAGACGCTCCATACGTAGTGGCACCATCCTCGGTGGGGTCCTCGTCTTCGTGGCCCTCATCGGGGCGCCGACTGCCTTCGCCCGCGAGCCGGTCGTGCGCGGGGTGCTGAGCCTGACCCAGCTGCTACTGGCCGTGGGCGCGCTCTACTCGGGGCGGATGGCGGCGACGTCCATCAACCCCACTGGATCAGCAGGCGGGCGGTCTGCAGGGACGGTGCTGGCGGGCGCCATATCGGGAGCAATCTCGATGGCGTTCCTGGCCGCTTTGGCAGCGGTGGTATCGGCTGTCAACCTACGCAGCGTATTCGTCAACGCCACTCCCCAACTGGTCGAGGCTCTGACCTTGGGCCGCCCTCTGGGCACCGGGGCCCCCCTCCTGGTTGTGACGGGAGCGGTGCTGGGTGCCGCCGGGGCTGCCTGGTCATTGGTGCCGAGGCTGATCGGCCGGGCTGCACTCATGGGTGTGGGCGCGGTGCTGGCGGTCGGAATCCTGCGCGACAAGGGACTGACGCTGCCCGCGGCGCTGGGGCTGGGCCTGGCTGTGGGCCTGGTCTCCTATGCGCGCGGGCGTTTCGGTGCCGCCACGGCCGTCCGCTACGAGCGGTTCCGGAAACGGAATGAGACCATGGTCCGGATCGTTGGCTGGGCGGCCATCATCACTGGGCTCATGGTGCTTCCGCATCTGCTTGGCACCTACGGCACCAGCGTCATTGACTTGGTTGGGCTCTACATCCTGATGGGGCTGGGGCTCAACATCGTCGTCGGGTACGCGGGCCTCCTCGACCTGGGCTACGTAGCGTTCTTCACCATCGGAGCCTACATCACCGGGCTGCTGACGTCGCCCGCAGCCTCCACACAGTTGGGGCTGTCGTTCTGGATCGCCT
>JBMNTK010000056.1:0-19107 GCA_050945695.1 Anaerolineae bacterium
GGGTCCAGGTTCACATCCACCAGGAGCCGCTCGTACCCGGCTGAGCACCGGAGTTCACGTAGCTCTCCCAGGTCCACCGGCTCGGTAAGCCGGTGGCGGGCGGCGGACGTGGATAGCTCCCCGAGGCTGTCCGCGCCGGGCGGCAAGGCGAGGCTTAGCTCCACGGCCATCTCCCGCGCGCCTGCGCGTGCCGGCAGCCCAGAGCCGGTGTAGGTCACAGTGAGCTCTCGCTCGCCTGCCCGAATGGCGTAGACCTTCTCCAGCGCGACTTCGGCCGCGCCGTCTCCAGCCCCTGCCGGCCAGGTGCCCAACGCTCTGATCTGGCCGCGCGACCCCTCGACGATGCCTTCCAGGTGGAAGACCACGGGCCGGGGCAGCGCCGCTTCCGGCCACCCCTCGGCCAACACCTGCTCCAGTGAGAGAGGACCCGACAGCAGGTGGTCCTGGAATGCCCGCCGGAGCGGCACGGTGCCAGACTGCTCCGCGGCCCCTTCGGCCGCGTAAGCCTCCCGGTAGGGGGCCAGGGTGTTGAGCAGGTTGATGGGCTCGGTGCGCAGGTCCCATTCGAAGAGGTGGGCTCCGGTCGGATGGACGAAGACCGCCTGCTCAGGACTGCTCAGGCACCATTCCACCTTGCCATCGGCATCGTAGTCGGCCGCGCGGACGACTACCTGGTCGGGTGCGAGGGCGTCGGCCAGGGCATCGGCGGCGACCAACTCGGAGAACGCCGCATGGCGGATGTGGTAGAGGTAGATGCCACCGAAGACCCCGTGCCAGTAGGGGCAGTTGCACTGGCCCCGCCAGAGGTGATCCAAGGCAGCCTGCTTCCGCGGGCCGTCGGGGAGAGCGTGGGCGCGGGAGGAGATCCCGATCGCCCGCTGTAGCATGAGGTTAGCCTCGGCATAGCGGCTGAGGAAACCGCGCCAGTGTCCCAGACGCAGGAAGCGCGTCTCTATGCCGGCTTCCTGGGCTCGGCGGCGCGCCTCGCGGATCTGGTGCTGGGTGCCAGGGGATAGGGACCAGTCCTCCATCTCCGGGTAGCTGGCGCTGGGGATGTAGACCCGGCGGCGCTCGGGGGCGCCGGCGAGCCACTGGGCGGGTAAGGTTGTCTCCAGCCAGGCCTCGTTCTCTTCCAGGGCCTGGAGGAAGCGCTCCAGCCACCCCTCCTCGTAGCAGAGGCGATAGGTGCCCGGCCACACCCCGAGCTTCTCGCCGTCGTCGCCGAAGACCAGTAGCTGCCGACCGGCGGCGTGCTGCCGGCGCAAGTAGCCGATCACCTCCTCGACTGATCGCCACGGGATCAGGTAGCGGAGGTCAGTGGACGCCGGTAGCAGCGTAACGGTGTTACCGACGTCCTCGGTGAGCCAGGCCCCGTCCACCTCTCCTGGGGCTAGTCCTGCCTTCTCGAAGTGCTCCTGGTCCAGGATAGTGTAGCTGAGCCCGGCCGCCGACAGGTACCGGGGTAGGTGGGGCTCCCAGACCCGCTCCGCCAGCCACGCCCCGGCCGGGCGCGCTCCGAAGAGGGCCTCGACCCGGTCGCTCATCGCTCGCAGCTGGCCGACCTTGTCCGCGTCCGGGATGACGGCCAGGATGGGCTCATACAGGGCGCCACCCAGCACTTCCACCTGCCCGCGGGCCTGGAGAGTGGCCAGACGGGACAAGGCCTCCGGTTCGTTGGCCTCCAGCCACTCGAGGAGAGGGCCTGTATAGTGGAGCGCGCAGCGAATCCGTGGGTGCCTTTCCAGCAGCCCGATCAGGGGGAGGTAAGCGCTGTTGGTGGCATCCCGGAACACGTGCGGCAGGTTGCCGATGGGTTGGTGATTGTGGAGGACGAGGATCAGGGACAGCCGGGCCAAAGGTGCTCCTGTCAGGCGTCTAGAGGGGCTCGACTCCGAATGACTTGCCGCTAGGCAGAGAGGTCATGCCGGCGAAGTCGGCCTCGGTCAGGTCAGAACCGATGACGCAGTTGCCGCCCACCCGGAAGCCGGCCGGCAGGCGCGTGTTCTTGCCCACCAGGGTGAGCCCGGTGTTGATCGAGTCGGGGAAGAGCTCGTTGACGGTGAGGTCGCTTTCGCTTCCCACGCGGCAGCCGGCGCCAATGAGCACCTGCTTGTCGGTGATGGACCGGACCACGGTGGCGCCGGCCTCGACGCGGGTGTCGGTCATGATCACCGAGTCCCGGATGAGGGCGCCGGGGCCGACGTACACACCCGGCGAAAGGACGGAGCTGTCCACCGTGCCCTCGATGATGCAGCCATGGCCGATGAGGCTGCGCTTCACCACCGCCCCTGCCTGGATCTTGGCCTGGGGACGCTCCTCGCTGCGGGTGTGGATGACCCAGCTGCGATCATAGAGGTCCAGGGGTGGGGCGTGCACCAGCAGCTGCATGTTGGCTTCCCAGTAGGCCTGCACGGTACCTACGTCCATCCAGTAGCCGTCGAACTGGTAGGCGTAGACGTTGAGCCCGTCGGCAACCATGGCGGGGATGACGTCCTTGCCGAAGTCCCGGGAGCTGCGAGGGTTCGCTGCATCGAGCCGGAGGCGTTCGCTCAGTACTTCCCGCCGGAAGCAGTAGATGCCCATGGATGCCAGGGTGCCCTTAGGCTGCTTGGGCTTCTCCTCGAAGTGAATGACGCGCCCGCTTCCGGTCGTGGTGAGGATGCCGAAGCGGCTGGCTTCGCTCAGGCGGACGCGAATGGCGGAGATGGTGACGTCCGCGCCCCGCTCCAAGTGGAAGGCCAGGAGGCGGGAGTAGTTCATCTTGTAAATGTGGTCGCCGGCCAGGATGAACACGTGGTCGGGCCGGTAGTGCTCGATGAAGTCGAGGTTCTGGTAAACGGCGTCGGCGGTGCCTCGGTACCAATCGCTGTCTCCGCGGCCCTGGTAGGGCTGCAGGAGGTGCACCCCGCCGTACATGCGGTCCAGGTCCCAGGGCTGACCGCGCTGGATGTGGTCGTTGAGGGAGCGGGGCCGGTACTGGGTGATGACGCCGACGGTGTAGATGCCGGAGTTGACGCAGTTGGAGAGGGCGAAGTCGATGATGCGGTACTTACCGGCGAAGGGCACGGCCGGCTTGGCCCGCTTCACGGACAGGATATTGAGACGGGTGCCTTGCCCGCCGGCCAGGATCATGGCCAGCGTGGATTGGGCAGGGGTGGCGATCATGACCCGTACCCCCTATGGCTTACTGGGTCACTATACGGCATGAAGCGCCCGGGCGAGTGCCGGCAGCATGTACTCCGAGACGACGACCTCCCAGCTCATCCGCTTGGCCAGGTCATAGCCGGAGCGCATGGCCTTCTCGCGGTCGGAGTCGCTGCGGGGGAGGGCCTCGGCGATGGCCTCTGCTGCTTCCCGGGCTCGGTAGCGTTCCACCAGGTCGCGGGTATCTTGGCCGATCTGCAGCGCTTCCCGCCATGACGACACCGCCAAGTTGGGCGGAAGGGCGATGTAGTCGGCAACGATGATGTTGCGGCTAGAGCCGGTGTTGACGCGGTTGGCGAAGCCGACGCATCCGCAGGCACTGGAGACAACGCACAGGGCACCGTAGGGCAGGGGCTCGAACTGGGCGATCCCGAAGGGCTCGTAGATGCTCTGGCCGAACTCCAGGTCGGAGCCCTGACGCAGGTCGGCGAAGCTCATCTCGACCGGCATCCGCTTACCACAGCGCTCCTGATCCCACCCGAACTGGTTGACGAAGATCGCCTGGACCGCCTTCGCCTGGGCGTTGAACGCCTGAACCGCCTCGTAGAAGGGGACCTCGTACCCCACCAGGTCCGGGTAGCCCTCGCGATGGTTGACCGGCCAGCCGTACTCCTCTTCCATGCGCATGACGTCCTGGCTGCTCCGGCCGGTGGGAGGGACAGTCGCCAGGACGAAGAAGACAGCCTGGCGCCCTCGTTCGGCCAGCAGCGGGTCCAGTTCCTCCAGTACGCGGAGGTCCCGCCACAGTCCCTTGGAGGGCACCAGCCGGGCCACGTGGGTGAAGACGTGGTCGGGCCGGCGGCCGGTGAGGGTCTGGGCGTAGTCGCGGAGCCGTTCCAGTGAGGTGAGCTTGGCATCCAGCGGGACCTCGGGAGCTGGGATGCCGTTGTAGACGAGGTCTATGGCCTTGTTCGCGAACTGAGAACCCAGGAAGCGAAGCTCCTCCACCACTAGGTCGCCGACGGCGAACAGGGCGGAGAAGTCGGCGGACGCCTCCAGGAGGGCGTGCTTGAAGAAGTGGCTCCGGTCGCCGAAGACGTGTCGGAACTGGAGGCCCTCCCGCTGGGCCAGGCGGAGCACGTTGTAGAACATGGTGTCGTGCCCCGGGCTCTCCTCCACCACCGGCCGGACGGTGGGTACCTCGTGGGCGTAGTACACCCGGCAGAAGGCGCCCGGCTCTTGGAGCTCAGCCACCAGGCACAGCGGCACCCCCATGAACTCGTGGGCCATCATCACTTTGCGGGGGCGGTCCATGTCGCTCCCGAGGACCACGCGGAGGGCTTCGAACTGAGGGAGCGCCGCCCGGACGTAGTAGTCGTACTCGTAGTTGCCCTCGTAGAGATCGGACTGGAGGCCGAACCGTTCCCAGAGCCGGTACTTGAGCTCGTTCACCGCCTGCAGGTCGGCCGCGGTGGGGTCCACCAGGAGCACTTCCTGGATGGAGCCGCCGAAGGAGCGCTTGCCGTAGATGATGCGCACCCCGTACCGGCGTTCGACTTCGCCTAGGGCAGCGGAGTGCTCCGAGGCGCTGATGGAGTCGAGCGAGGAGTAGAGGACCTCCAGGCGGTTGCGAGGTGAGCGAAGCCGCTCCATGGCCGCGCCGTCTCGGGCGTCGAAGGGTCCGGTCAGCACAGTCCGCCGGACGTTCCTGAGGTACGCGCGGGCGGAGAGGAGGCCATCGAGGACGGCCCCAATGCCGCCGATCTTGTACCCAGCTTCGTGGGTCGAGTGGACGATGACGTCTACCCCTTCACCGGTCAGCATACGTGTACCCCCTGGGGCGGCATCTCGAGCGCTCAGTTGGCTCGTCCCTGCCGTCGGGCAAACCACTCTGGGTTCAGAAATGCGAATAGGTCATCCTTGGCTTCGGTAGCGCGGAGGTAGTCCCTATCGGCCTGGGTCAGCGATTGGGCGCGGGCGAGCCGGCTGAGCAGGCGGAAGCGCTCTACGTGCTCATCGAATCGGCGTCGGGCGTACTCGGCCGCCTGGCCGGTGGTGATGAGGAAGGGCCAGTCGCTGGACTGAGCCAAGAGCAGCTCCCGCTCGGCTTGAGCGACGAACGGCAGCCGGTCCGGATCCCTGACCTGCGCCAGCTCCTCGCCCTCGCGCTCACACTGGTGAATGACGTCCCACATCCCGGCGGTGAGGCTGTTGTTCCAGGTGCGATCGTCTCCACCTGCCCCCCAGGAGGACGGGGGCAGCTCGATGGCCGCCTCCGGAGGGTACTCGCTGAGGTAGTCGGCGATGGGGCGAACCGTGACGCGCTCGTCCTGCCCCAGGATCCGCAGGACCTGACCCAGCCACTGCACGCCTTCGAACCACCAGTGACCGAAGAGCTCGGTGTCGAACACGGCCGTGACCAGGGCGCGGTCGCCGTGGAGCTCGGCCTGCTGGGCCAGCTCCTCGATGACCTGGGCAGCGAAGTGCTGGGCGTGGGCGGTGACGCGCTCCTGCGCCGCCTGCGGGTCATAGGGCCGCTTGGCACCAAGGTCTACGCCCGGCCCGCTCACGGCCCAGTACTGCAGCCCCGACTGGGCGTCCTTCTTGTGGAACTCGCGGTAAGCGGGGTCGCCAGGGTAGCCTAGGTCCGCGGACCACACCTGCATGCTCAGCCGGCGGTTGCGGCCGATGGCGGCGACGTTGCTGTTGCCGACCAGGTAGGGCAGGGCCGTGGTGTAGCCGGTGGTCGCCAGGGTCCGGACCGCGGGACGCCCGGTCAAGCCCGCGGGAAGGTAGAACTCAGGCAAGTCCTCCCGGCTCGTTGGCGCGGAGCCGCCCTCGATGGCGTGGGACTCAACCATGAAGAAGCGAGTGCCCTGGGCGGCGAGGAAGGCCTCGATGCCCGGGCGGATGGTGCCGTCCTGATCGGTGCATGCCGGCCGGTATGCGCACTCGGGGAGCCAGAAGCCCTGTGCTGCCTCACTCAGGTGGCGACGGTGCGTCTCCAGCCCCGTGCGGACCTGGGCGTAGATGGAGGAGTCGCGGCTGAGGAGGGGCAGGTAGCCGTGGGTGGCGCCGGACGACAGAGGCTCGATCCTGCCCCGGTGCGACAGAGCCCGGAAGGCGCCCACCAGGTCGCCGTCCAGAAGGTCAACGAGGGCGCGGCGGCGGCCGCTGTACCAGTCGTGGTAGAAATGGGCGAGAGCGGCCAGTTGGGCGTCCCCCGCGGCCTCGAACCGGGCAACGTCCTCCGAGGCGCGCCGGGCTCGGTCGGCCATGTAGTCCTCGGTGCCGGCGATCACCTCGGGCGCCGCGAGCTGCTCCAGCAGCACCGGGGTGAGGGACATGGTCAGGTTGGCCTGCAGGTCGTCGGGGAGCGAACGCAGCATCTCCGCCAACGGGATATACGTCTCGCAGGCGGCCTCGTACAGCCACTCCTCGCCGTGAGGCCAGCGCCCGGCGTGGCGGCTGTAGGGCAGGTGGGTGTGCAGGACGAAGGCAAACGTTCCCAGGGACGGCATTGCGTTCTCCGCGGGCAGACCTGACCGTAGTCGCCCGATGATAGGTGGCTGGCGGCCCCTGCGTCAAGGGCAGCCGGGGGGTTGGGATGGCCGAACCGCCCAATCCGGCGCCGTTCAGCGGAGCGGAATGGCGGACTCCCCAGCCAGGGAGGGGGAGCCCCTGTGCCCTCTCGCCCACACAGTAGTGGCTCCTGTGCCCCCTCGCCCATCTCATGAGAGAGGAGGTCGGGGGGTGAGGGCCTCTCGCACGGCCCGGGGTCTGTACACCAATGCCGAGTGTGCGAGATGAATAGCTTGCTGCCAGAAGCTCCCGGGTGCTATTCTTACCAGTCTCACCGCAGGCAGATATATGTCAGCGTAACCTCTGGGAGGTCAGGCTCTTGGACTGTACGGGTACCATACTTGACCTGCCGGCGCTCGTGGAGGGCTTGAGCGCCGAGCAGCGAACTCGCTTCGACCGGCTCTTCCTCGTCTCGTCGGTGGCTGGGGAGATGCGCGTGCCGGAGAGCATGAGGGAATGGGTCGAGAAGCGGTTCGGCTCGGTAGAGAGCGTCGAGACGCAGCGGATCGTGAAGGTGACCAACCTGGTGACGCTGGAGGGAGCGCTGTTCAACGAGATCCGCTCCTGTCGCCCCTTCGAGGTCTGTGACTCAGACTCGGTGGACGAGGTGATCCGCGGGTCTGAGGGAGACCCGTTCTGCCACCCCCTTACCGGCACCCCCGAAGATCCTTTCGGCCGCGTCCGGGGCGAGTACTGCATCACGGCCAGCAATGTGGCCAAGTACGACGGGTTCCATGGGCTGGTCATCTTCGATGAGCACAATCCCCTGGTATGGTCAGAGGCCCAGATCGCCGACTACCTGCGCACAGCGCAGGAATGGGCGGAGCGGGCCCGGCTGCAGGATCCGGCGGCCCTCTACTTCTTCTTGATGTGGAACTGCCTGTGGAAGTCCGGGGCGAGCATCGTTCACGGGCACGCGCAGATGACCCTCTCGCGCGACATCCACTACGCTAAGGTGGAGTGGTGGCGCCGGTGCTCCCAGGCCTACGCCCGCCAGTACGGACAGAGCCTCTTCGATGACCTGTGGCAGACCCACGCCGACCTTGGGCTGGGCTGGGAGGACGGGGACGTGCGCGGCCTGGCCTACCTGAGCCCGGTCAAGGAGAAGGAGGTCCTGCTGCTGGGGCCGGCCCTGGATGAAGG
The DNA here is from genome assembly GCA_050945695.1 of Anaerolineae bacterium. Lineage (GTDB taxonomy): Bacteria > Chloroflexota > Anaerolineae > DRVO01 > DRVO01 > Ch71. The sequence continues at coordinate 7,870 of JBMNTK010000056.1, forward strand.
CATGGCAGGCGCCGTGTACCGGACGCTGGATTGCATGGTCCGGCGCATGGGCGTGCAGTCCTTCAACGTGGCCTTCTACATGCCCCCGCAAGGCGAGACGGCAGAGGACTGGACCGGCTTCCCGGTGATGGCCCGCCTGGTGGACCGCGGAGCAGTCACGAACCGGGTGGCAGACTTTGGGGCCATGGAGCTGTACGCTTCCAGTGTGGTAGCGAGCGACCCGTTCGCCGTGGCCTCGTGCCTGCGGCAGGTGGTAGGCGAGCCGAATACAGCCGGCTAGTGGCGGCCTGGATGGAGTGCATCCCAGCGCCAACTGGCGGGTGACTGAAGGAGAACGGCCATGATAGAACTCGATGTCCTGGGCACGGGTAAGGTCGTGGTAGTGGGCCACCGGGGGGCGATGGGCCACATGCCCGAGAACACGGTGGCATCCTTCGAGCGGGCGGCAGCGCTGGGAGCACACGCCTTCGAGTGCGACCTGCGGCTCACCGCTGACGGCGAAGTGGTGGTGATGCACGACGCCAAAGTGGACCGGACCACCAACGGGCATGGTCTGGTGGCGCAGTACACCCTGGCTGAGCTCCGCCGCCTGGACGCGGGCAGCTGGTTCGGGGAGCAGTACGCCGGCCTGCAGATTCCCACCCTGGCGGAAGTCCTAGATGCCAGCCGAGCGACGGACCTCGACGTGGTGCTGGAGATCAAGGGGGAGCCCGAGCCGCCGCGGGAGCTGGTGGAGCGGACGGTGCAAATGGTACTCGACCAGGGATGGGTCAACCGCACTGCCATCATATCCTTCCATCATCCCTGCCTGGCTTGGGTGCGGGAACTGAGTGACGAGATCGCTACCGGCATCCTCTTTGGACATGGCACCCCAGACCCGGTGGCGGCGGCAAGGCGATTCGGCGCCAACTCGGTGCGGCCCCATCATGCCCGGGTGACGCCCGAGCTGGCGGAGCAGGTTCACCAAGCGGGGCTGTGCCTGCACACCTGGGTCGTCAACGATGGCGAGCAGGCTGTCCGATTGGCCCAGCTCGGTGTAGACTCATTCGGCACCGACTATCCCGACCGCATCGGCGCGGCGCTGCAAGAGATCGGAAAACTAGCCTAAGGCAGACGCGCCCATCGCCGTCCACATCACCGCTACACCGCTCCTCTGCCTCGTGCTGACGGCCGCGGTGTGGTCGCCCATCTGGCCGTGTGCTATAATCGCGACCGCACAGGGACAACCACACTCCTGTGGACGTTCAGCCGTCACGTGGCCTCCAGGAGTTCAATTGCGTGCTTAATCCACTCAACTCGCTTTTGGGTCTGTTCTCGCTCGATATCGGCATCGACCTGGGCACCGCGAACACGCTGGTGAGTGTGCGGGGCAAGGGTGTTGTCATCAACGAGCCCTCGGTCGTTGCCATCGAAGCCAAGTCCAAGCGGGTGGTCGCTATTGGCCTTGAGGCCAAGCAGATGGTGGGCCGGACGCCGGCCAACATCGTGGCCATCCGCCCCCTCAGAGACGGTGTGATCTCGGACTTCGACGTCACCGAGAAGATGCTGGACTACTTCATCCGTCGTGTCCACCAGCAGATGATGCTCAGCCTGCCTCGTCCCCGCGTAGTGGTGGGCATTCCCAGCGGTTGCACAGAGGTGGAGAAGCGGGCGGTCTACGAGGCCGCGCTCAGCGCCGGTGCTCGTGAGGCCTACCTCATCGAGGAGCCGATGGCTGCCGCCATCGGTGCCGGCCTTCCCGTCACCGACAGCGTGGGAAGCATGGTGGTTGACATCGGTGGTGGGACCACTGAGGTGGCGGTGATCGCCCTGGGCGGCATCGTGGTCAGCCGGTCCATCCGGGTGGCCGGTGATGAGCTGGACGAAGAGATCATCCGCTATGCGCGGGAGAAGTACAACCTCTTGGTAGGCGAGCGCATGGCGGAGAAGGCCAAGATGGCCATCGGGTCGGCCTATCCGCTGGAGCAGGAGCAGACGATGCTCCTGCGGGGGCGTAACCTGCTGACCGGGCTGCCGCAGTCGGTAGAGGTCAGCAGCGTCGAGATCCGAGAAGCGCTCTCCGGGCCCATTCACATAATCACCGATGGGGTGCGCAACACCCTCGATGAGACGCCGCCGGAGCTGGTGGCTGACCTCATGGAGCATGGCATCGCTCTGGTGGGTGGGGGAGCCCTCCTTCAGGGCCTGGCTCAGCGCTTGTCCGAAGAGACTCGCATGAAGGTGGTGGTGGCCGAGGAGCCGCTTACGTGTGTGGCCAAGGGGGCCGGCCGGGTGCTGGAAGACCTGGACGTGCTGCGCAAGGTCCTCTCTGCCACTCATCGTGACGGCCGCTGGCGATAGCGCCCACTAGCAGCCAGTGAGGAAGCGCGACCTATTCCCCATCTTCCTGCTCGTGGTGGCGCTGGCGCTCCTGGTGAGCGACCGTATAGGGGGCGCAGCCGCGGTAGGCGGCTGGGTTTCGGACCTGTCCAGCAGAGGCCAGGCGGCAGTCTCTAGCCTGGTCCGCAACGTAAGCAATGCGCGCGTCTTTTTCCAGGACTTGGAGAAGCTGCGTGAGGAGAATGAGCTCCTCAAGCGGCGGGCCGAGGAGCTTACGGTGCAACTGGTGGCGTTGCAGGAGGTGGTGGCCGAGAACGAGCTCCTGCGTACCGAGCTGGGCTTCGTGCGCCCTCAGAGGTCGCTTCACGTCCGGGGGGCGAACGTGGAAGCCCGGGTGGCCGGGCGGGAGCCGGGCAGCCTGATCCGCGCGCTCCTGATCTCCACCGGCGAGGACGGTGGGCTACTGCCGGACATGCCGGTGATCACCGGGCGGGGCCTGGTGGGGCGAGTGGTGGAGGTGGCGCCCCATTCCGCTCAGGTGCTTCTGATTGACGATCCGCGCAGCGCGGTGGCTGCCCTCGTCCAGCGCACCCGGGCCACCGGGATCGTCAAGGGGCAGCTGGACGGAAGCGTCATCATGGAGCGGATAGACCGAGACGCCGACGTTCAGGTTGGTGACATTGTGCTGACCTCGGGCTTGGGCGATGTGTTCCCCAAGGGCATCGTCATCGGCCAGGTGAGCGAGGTCATCCACAGCGACACTGCCATGTTCCAGAAGGCGATCATCTCCCCCTCGGTGGACCTGAGCGACCTGGAAGTGGTGCTGGTCGTCACCGATCACGACCCGGCCGTGTCCCTGGAGGGAGCCGGTGGTTGAGCGCCGAGAGTCCCGCTGGCGGCAGACGGTGCTGGGCGTGGCAGTGCTAGGGGCCCTAAGCCTGGTGCAGGGAACCGGTCTCCTCAGGCTGGGGGACGTTCGGGTCGGCCCGGATCTAGTGCTCTGCGCGGTGCTCGCCTGGGCGTTCCTGAATGGGTCAACGGCCGGGGCTATCTGGGGATTCGCTGGAGGGCTGGCGCTGGATGGGTTGAGCGCTGGCCCGTTCGGGGCGGCCTGCCTGACCCTAACGTTCCTGGGGATAGTGGCCGGGATAGGTCGCCTGGGTCTGTATGCTGACGACACCGCCTGGGTGACTGCCGTGGGCCTGATCGGCAGCAGCATCTTCTACGCGGCGATGCTACTGGCGGGAGAGGTAGGCGGCGTCTCCTTGCCGCTGCTCCCGACGCTGTACCGGGTGGTGTTGCCGGCGGTACTGCTGGATACGGTCTGTGTGGTGGTTCTCGTTTCCCTACTACGCAAGAAGAGCCGGCGCCTTGCCGGGCGCTACCAGGTCTAGATGATAGAGGATGTGACTCCCCAGCGGCCTAAGGATGGCCGGATCAAGTTCAGCCGGCGCGCCCTGCTACTGGCTTTCGGCGCGCTGACGGCACGGCTGTGGGTGTTGCAGGGGCGCAGCAGCGCCACCTACACGGTCGCGGCCGACCGTCAGAGGCTTCGTGTGCTCTCCATACCCGCCGACCGTGGCGTGATCTACGACCGTAACGGCCGAGCGCTGGTGCGCAACGTCCCCTCGTTCAACGTGATCGTCATCCGTGACGATCTGCCGGAGAGCGAAGTTGAGCGCCGTCAGGTGTTCGAGCGCATCGGGGCCTTGTTAGGCATGCCCGCCTTCGGGGAGGCCCATGATGGGAAGGAGACGGTGGAGAGCATCCTCGACGCCGCCAGCAACCTTCCCCTGCTGGAGCCGGTGGTCCTGGCTCGCGGTGTGGACGAGAAGACAGCCCTCCTGATCGAGCAGCAGCAGCTTACCTTGCCGGGCGTGAGCATCCAGGTGGAAGCTCGGCGCGAGTATCCGTTCGGTGAGCTGCTGGGGCACATCCTGGGATACGTGGGGCCGGTGCCGGCTGAGTCGGTGGAGGAGTACCGCCGTTGGGGCTACTCTCCCAACGATATGGTGGGTCAGGCGGGGCTCGAGCACACGTACGAGTCGGTCTTGCGGGGGAAGAAGGGCGAGCAGCGGGTCGAGGTCAACTACGAGGGACGCAAGACTCGGGTGGTGGGCCAGCCGGTGGAGCCGGAGCCAGGCGCTAACCTGGTACTGACCATTGACACCGAGCTGCAGCGGGTGGCGGCCGAGGCGCTGGCCGAGGGCATGGCCCGTAAGGACTCGCCCGCGGGCGTGGTCGTGGCACTGGACCCGCGCGACGGCGCCATCCGAGCGCTGGTCTCCCTGCCGGGTTACGACAACAACCTGTTCTCGGGCGGCATCAAGCACGAGGACTTGGTGCGCTTGTCCGAGGACCCACGGTTCCCGCTGGTGAACCGCAGCATTGCCGGTGTGTATCCGCCTGGCTCCACCTTCAAGATGGTGACTTCAGCGGCCGGCCTGCAGGAAGGCGTCATTACCCAGGAGACCCGGCGGACCTGCGGCGGCATAATGTACATAACTAGCGACGACGGCAGCCAGCGGTGGCCGTTCTACTGCTTCAACCGGGGCGGGCACGGCAGCCTGAACGTCGTCGATTCGCTGCGGCACTCCTGTGACATCTTCTTCTACCAGGTGGCCGGCGGCTTCGAGGACTTCCCGGGGCTGGGGCAGAACCGGTTGGCGAAGTACGCCCGCTACTTCGGGCTGGGTGGGTTGACGGGGATTGACCTCCCGGGCGAGGCGGCCGGCCTCATCCCGGACCCGAAGTGGAAGCGGCTGACGCGGCAGCAGCTCTGGACGACCGGTGATACCTACAACTGCGGCATCGGCCAGGGCGACATCCTGACCACGCCGCTGCAGATGGCCTGCGTCACCATGGCGGTGGCGAACGGCGGGACGGTCTACCAGCCGCGCTTGGGCGACTACCTCCTCGATGGACGTGGCCGAGAAGTCGCCCGCTATGCGCCCCGGGTGGTGGGTAAGGTGCCGGTCAGCGCCGAGAACTTGGCGATTGTGCGGGAGGGCATGCGCCAGGCAGTCGCCATCGGAACGGCGCGTAGCCTGGGCATCAAGGAAGTAGAGGTAGCGGGAAAGACGGGTACGGCGGAGTTCTTCGGGCCACGCAGTCCCGAGGGGCACTTGCCGATGCACGCATGGTTCGTCAGCTTCGCACCCTTCGCGGAACCGGAGATCGTTGTGGTGGCGATGATCGAGGACAGCGGAGAGGGGGCGTATTACGCCGTGCCGGTGGCGGCGGCGGTGCTCAAGGCCTACTTCGGCCTGACGCCATCCACCACGAAAGCGTCTTGAGGCGAGGCAGATGAGCGCGATCGGTCGGTTGAGGGGCACTACCTCCGGGTTGGTGATTGACCTGAGCGAGACGCCCGGGTTCCAGGAAGCTCATTCCGCCCTAGTGAAGACCCTGGCTGATCGGGGGTCGTTCCTCAGTGGGGCCAAAGTCGCGCTGGACCTCGGCTCTCTGTCGCTCATGGTGGTCGAGCTTCAGGCCCTGCTGGACGAGTGCCGAGACTCGGGGCTCGACGTCCTGGGGATCTTCAGCCGGAACGACCGGGTTCGCTCGGTATCACGCGCTATGGGGTTGCTGGCCGGCCCAGAGGACGCGAAGGACGGGGCCACAGCGGTTGGCCGGGACACGACGACCTCCCCTGAGGTACGGGACACCGAGTGCGGCCTGGTGGTGGGGACCGTCCGCAGCGGTCACAGCGTCTGGCATCCGGGGACGGTGGTCATCTTCGGGGACGTGAACCCGGGGGCGGAGATCGTGGCCGGGGGCAGCGTGATCGTGTGGGGTACCCTGCGCGGGACGGTGCACGCCGGGGCGTCCGGTGCGGAGGATGCGGTGGTGTGCGCCCTGAGCTTGCAGCCGACCCAACTACGGATCGGCGATGAGATCGCCCGAGGCCCCGATGAGCCGGTGGCTGACCGTGGGGCCGAGATGGCGAGACTCCAAGGGACGGCGATCGTTGTCGAGGAGTGGTCGGGCGGGCACCGGCGGCAGCGTCGGGCCGCAAAGTCTGGTGATGTGAGGTCGAATCTGAAGAACATGTTGGGCAAAGTCCGCAGAGGAGTCAAGCCATGGGGCGCGTCATAACCGTCACCTCCGGGAAGGGTGGGGTGGGCAAGACCACTGCCACCGCCAACCTCGCCGCGGCACTGGCCACTCGAGGCCAGAAGGTGGTCGCCATTGATGCCGACATCGGGCTTCGCAACCTGGATGTGGTACTGGGGCTGGAGAACCGCATTGTGTTCGATGTGGTGGACGCGGTGGAGGGAAGGTGCCGGGTGCGCCAGGCGCTGATCCGGGATAAGCGTATGCCGGAGCTGTTCCTCCTGCCAGCGTCACAGACCCGGGACAAGGATGCTCTCGAACCTCGCCAGATGGTTGAGATCTGCAACCAGCTGCGGGAGGAGTTTGATTTTATCCTGGTAGACTCACCGGCTGGGATCGAGGGCGGGTTCAAGGTGGCGCTGGCTCCTGCGGACCAGGTGCTGATTGTGACCACGCCGGAAGTCTCGGCAGTGCGGGACGCTGACCGGGTGATTGGGTTGGTGGAAGCGGCCGAGAAGGGGCCGGCCCTGCTGGTGCTGAACCGGGTCAAGCCCGCGATGGTCCGACGAGGGGACATGCTCGGGCCGGAAGACGTGGTGGAGATCCTGGCGGTGGACCTGCTGGGCATGGTGCCGGAAGACGAGGCGGTGGTGGTCTCGACCAACCGGGGCCTGCCGCTCGTGATGGACGGGAACCATCCGGCCGGAAAGGCGTTCCTCAACATTGCGGCTCGCCTCTGCGGTGAGGACGTGCCCATGAACGATGTACAGGAAGACCGCGGTATCTGGGCCCGCATCATGCGCTTTGTCCGCCAGGGATGAGGAGGGACGTATGAACCTGTTCTCGCGTTTGCTGAGGCGAGGTCAGCCCAGCAGCCGTGACGTAGCCAAGGACAGGCTGCAACTGGTGCTGGTGCACGACCGGATTCGCATTCCGCCCTCGGACATGGCTGCGATGAAGCGTGAGCTGCTGGCCGTGATCAGCCGCTACTTCGATGTGGACTCGGACGGGGTGGAGATAACCTTCGCTACCAGCCAGCGCGCCAATCGCCTGGTCGCGGAGGTGCCCGTGCTGGCTAACGCTAGGGGCGGAGAGAAGGGCTAGGGTATGCTGAGAGCCCGACGGAGCCCCTGGGCCGGGTATGACTACCTGCTTCTAGGTGCTGCCGTAGTCACGAGTGTCTTCGGGCTCGCGATGGTGGCGAGCGCCGTAGGCAACTCGCCCGGCCTAGACGGCACGGTTCAGCGCCAGGCGGTCTTCCTGGTGGTGAGCGTCATTTTGGCCATCCTCGTGTCTACGCTCGATTACCGCCTCCTGGTGGGGTCGTCGGCGATCCTGTATGGGCTGGGGTTGGCTAGCCTGCTGGTTGTGCTCGTCCTGGGCGCAATCCAACACGGTGCTCAGAGCTGGATCATGATTGCGGGCTTCACCTTCCAGCCTTCGGAGCTCATGAAGATCCTCCTGATCCTGGCTTTGGCCCAGTACCTGGGCCCACGAATGGTCGGGCCGTGGCGGTTCCACTACCTGATCGTGAGTGGGGTCATCCTGGGGGTGCCGGTGCTGCTGATCTACGCCCAGCCCGACCTGGGGACGGCCACGGTGCTCGTTGCCATATGGGCGGGGTGCATCTTCGTGGCCGGCGTGAAGTTCTGGCATCTGGGAGTGCTGGGCCTGGCGGCGGTGGCGGTCTCACCGCTGATATGGCTCAACTTACAGCCGTACATGCAGGATCGCGTGCTCTCGCTGATCCGGCCCGACGAGAACCCAGAGGGCAACTTCGTGGTGGAGCAGGCCCTCATCAGCATCGGCTCAGGTTCCATCTGGGGCAAGGGCTACGCTGCGGGTACCCAGAGCCAGTTGCACTTCCTGCGGGTTCGGCACACCGACTTCATCTTTAGCGTCATCGGTGAGGAACTCGGTTTTGTGGGTGCCGTCCTGACGTTGGCGATGCTGGCGTTCATATGCCTGCGTCTCTTCCGCATCGCGCAGCACGCGTCTGACGGTGCCGGGCGGATCTTGGCCTCAGGAGTGGCGGCGTTTATCGCTTTTCACACGTTAGTCAACGTTGGCATGAACCTTGGCGTGGTTCCGGTAACCGGCCTGCCCCTGCCATTCATCAGCGTGGGTGGAAGTGCGCTGATAGCCCAGTTCCTGGGTATTGGGTTGGCGGAGAGCGTGGCTATGCGTCGAGGCGCTCCGGCCTGATACAGGGCCGGCGCGGCGCCCCGGCTCCGGGGGCGGACGCTCGGCCTCCATTCTAGCTTCTCGTCCCTCACTGGTCGTTCCGCTCTCGGCCGTCCTATGGCACTGTTCTTGCAGACTCTCGGTTGACGGCGTCCCCTCGACGCAGCGAACGACTGGTGCAGGTATCCTTTGGGAGAGCAGATGGTGAGCGAGCTGGTTACCCGCGCTGAGCAGGTAGCGGTGGTGGACGGAGTGAGGTTGGACGGAGTCTCCAACATCCTCGTCGGCGAGCAAGTGGCTAGACTGCCGTTTGCCCGTGCTCGCGGCCGGCTCTACGTCTTGGTGGAGCCGCTGGGTGACCGCACAGGCTGGGAAGGCCTGTGCCGAGAGATCGCCCAGGCCGTTCACGACGAGTACTACGATTCCAGCGGCAGCGTTACTGCCGGGTTGCGGCGGGCCCTGGAGCGGGCCAACAACCTGCTGTGCGACATGAACGTGGCCGAAGCGCGACGGGCTCCTCGGCTGGCGGGCGTCAGCGCCGTGGTCATCAAGGGCAACGATGTCTTCATCGCCCAGACGGGGCCGGCGCTGGTGTACGTGATACGCAAGAGCGCCGGGGATGATGCCCGGCCGCTGGCCACTCGCTTCCCCGATGACTCACCTTGGCTGGATATGTCGCCCCGGCAGGCGATGGAGGAGGGGTACGCGCCGCCGGTGGGACTGCGCCGTGAGCTCTCAGTGGACCTCTTCCACACCCAGTTGGACGTGGGAGACCGAGTTGTCCTGGCCGAGAGCCAGGTCTCGTCGTTCCTGGACGAGGACGAGGTAGCCGAGACCTTCGGCGCCGATGACCCTGACTCGACGCGACGGCTGCAGGCGCTCTTTGCCGATCGTGACCTGTCGCTGCTGGTGATTCGCGCCGACGCCGGTGACGGGGCCCCTGCCGGGCCTCGGCCTAGCCGGCTCGGGCCACTGTCCGAGGTGCCGACGGCATCGGCTTGGCCCACCGGCCCCGCTGCCGTTCCCCTGCCGGTCCGGACCCCAGGAGTGCGGGGGGCCCTCCAGCAGCTGGGAGCGAACGTTGCCAGGGTTGGGGCCTATGCCACCGAGCAGGCCAGGGTGGTCTGGCGACGCATGCTGCCGGGCTCCGATCGAAACCGGGCCGCCCGGGAGCGGCGGCGCCGGGGGAGGGGCTTGTCCGTGGCACCGGCAGCTGCCCGTAGGCCGGCTGACGACCGGTTGGTGCTGTTCGGCATCGTGGCTGTGTTGGCCGTGCTTGGCCTGGCAGGCTATGGGCTCCTGCGCTGGCAGAGCGGCCGTGTTCAGGCAGGCCGATACGAACGGCTGATCCAGGCGGCGCAGGTCAAGATGGAGGACGGGAAGGCTGCCACGGACCTGAACGGGGCGCGCGAGGCGTTCTACGAGGCGGAAGTGCTCCTCACTCGGGCCATGGAGTACCCGATCGCCGGCGCCGAGGCCACTGAGTTGTCCAAGCAGCTTGGGGACGAGCTGGACAAGCTCGACCGGGTGGTGCGGCTCTACTGGCTGCCGGTGCTCCGCGAGTTCTCCGACGCGGGCACGGCGACCACGGACGTCGTGGTCCATGGGATAGACATCTATAGCCTCGACGTCGGGCTGGGGCGGGTGTACAAGCACCTGTTCAACCCGCTGATGGACGGCCTGCAGGACCTGGGCGAGGACGTGCCTGAGGTGCTGCTGCGCACCGGCGATCAGCGAGGGGATCTGACGGTGGGCCGGCTGCTGGCAATGACTTGGATGCCACCTGGACCAGGGCGGGAGTGGGGATCGCTGCTCGTCCTGGACGAGAGTGGGGCCCTGCTGGAGTATGAGCCCAGCTCGGGGATTCGGATGCTGCCGGCCGGCCATCGGGCCTCGCTTCAGGAACCACGGGCCATCGCCGGCTACGAGGGGCGGCTCCTGGTGCTGGACGCCAAGGCCAACCAGATCCTGGTCTATGAGCCCGGCTCAGGCCTGTACGATACCGAGCCCGTGCCCTACACGAGCGCTGACCTACTGCTGAGCGGCGTGGTGGACATGGCGGTGGATGGCGACGTGTATCTGCTCTACGCCGATGGGCTGGTGGTGAAGCTGCGCGGCGGGGAGCAGACGCCCTTCGAGCTGACGGGGCTGAGCACGCGGATCAAGAATCCCACCGCCATCTGTGTGACGCCGGATGTCCCCGGCCAGCCCGGGTACGTGTACATCGCAGACGCCGGCAATGAGCGCGTGGTCCAGTTCACGAAGGACGGGCAGTTCGTGCGCCAGTTCCGCCCGAAGCGCGGCGAGACCACGTTTGCCGGGCTCACCGGGTTGTTCGTGGACGAGCAGGCGCACAAGATGGTGCTCCTGAGCGGGAACCGTCTGCTCCTGGCGAACGTGCCCACGGAGTGAGGGCGGTTGCCGTCGGCACTGTCCAGGCGGTATAATGGGGGAAGATCAGCGCCCGTAGCTCAACGGATAGAGTAGCGGTCTTCGAAACCGTTGGTTGTGGGTTCGAATCCCGCCGGGCGCGCTGGAGAAAGGGCTCTGGAGCGTATCCAGAGCCCTTTCTGTTGGCAGAGATCGCCGCTGCGATGGTGTGTCTCCCCTCTGTGGTGGCGAAAGCGGGCGCTCCCGTGGTGGGGCAAATGGTCACGAGCGATCTAGATCGCGCCCTTG
>JBMNTK010000057.1:0-19034 GCA_050945695.1 Anaerolineae bacterium
GAGCCGGTCGGAGGTGTCGTAGTCCGTGCTGACCGTCTCCGGGTTGCAGTTGATCATGATGCTCTCCACGCCCAGCTCCTGCAGGGCGAAGGAGGCATGGGAGCAGCAGTAGTCGAACTCGATGCCCTGGCCGATGCGGTTGGGGCCACTGCCCAGGATGATCACCTTGTCCCGGTCGGTGGGGCGGGCCTCGCACTGGGTCTCATAGGTGGAGTAGAGGTAAGGAGTGAAGGCCTCGAACTCCGCCGCACAGGTATCCACCCGGTTGTAGGTGGCCCGCACCCCCAGCTCGAGCCGGCGCCGGCGCACAACCAGCTCCGGGAAGGGATTATCCGAGTTGCGCTGGACGCCCAGCAGGTGCGCCAGCTGCCCGTCAGAGTAACCCAGGCGCTTGGCCTCCCACATGGTGTCCCGGGAGATCGTCGCCAGCGACTGGCCGACGAGCCCGCGCTCGAACTCCACCAGACGCTCGATCTGACGCACGAACCAGGGGTCCACCTTGGTGAGGTCCGCGACTTCCGCCACGGACATGCCGTTCTCCAGGGCGTAGCGCATGTAGAACAGCCGGTCACGGTTGGGGGTGACCAGGCGTTCCCGCACGCGGTTGGGGTCAATGTCATCGCGTCCATCGGCCCCTAGCCCGTAGCGGTCCATCTCCAGGGAACGCACGCCCTTCTGCAGGGCCTCAATGAAGGTCCGGCCGATGGCCATGACCTCACCCACCGACTTCATCTGAGTTCCTAGGGTCTCATCGACTCCGGGGAACTTCTCGAAGTTCCAGCGGGGGATCTTGACCACCACGTAGTCAATGGTGGGCTCGAAGGAGGCGGGAGTGACCCGGGTGATGTCGTTCTTGAGCTCATCCAGGGTGTAGCCCACCGCCAGCTTGGCAGCGATCTTGGCAATGGGGAAGCCGGTGGCCTTGCTGGCCAGGGCAGAGCTGCGGGAGACCCGCGGGTTCATCTCGATCACTACGATGCGCCCGTCGTTGGGGTTGATGGCGAACTGGATGTTCGAGCCCCCGGTCTCCACCCCCACCTTGCGGATGATGGCCTTGGCCTGGTTGCGCATGCGCTCGTATTCCTTGTCGGTGAGCGTCTGCGCCGGGGCGACGGTGATGCTGTCGCCGGTGTGCACCCCCATGGGGTCGAAGTTCTCGATGGAGCAGATGACGACCACGTTATCGTTGAGGTCGCGCATCACCTCCAGCTCGAGTTCCTTCCACCCGATGACCGACTCCTCGATCAGGATCTGGTGCACGGGGCTCAGGTCCAGGCCTCGCTGAGCCAGCTCGCGGAACTCCTCGATGTTGTAGGCGGTGCTCCCACCGGTTCCGCCCAGGGTGAACGAGGGCCGGATGATGGCGGGGAAGCCCACTTCCTTTATGACGTTCAGGGCCTCTTCCAATGAGGTGGCCAGGCCAGAACGCGGCACCTCCAGCCCGATCTCCTGCATCGCCGCCCGGAACAGTCTGCGGTCTTCGGCCAGCCGGACCGCCTCCTGCTTGGCCCCGATGAGCTCTACCCCGAAACGCTCCAGCACTCCGGCGTCTGCCAGAGCGACGGAAACGTTGAGCCCTGTCTGGCCGCCCACCGTGCTCAGCAGCGCGTCCGGGCGCTCCCGCTCGATGATCTTGGCCACGGTCTCCACGTCCAGCGGCTCGATGTAGGTGCGATCCGCCAGTTCCGGATCGGTCATGATGGTGGCCGGGTTCGAATTGACCAGCACCACCTCGTAGCCCTCTTCCTTCAGGGCCTTTACTGCCTGGGTGCCGGAGTAGTCGAACTCACAGGCCTGGCCGATCACGATGGGCCCGGAGCCGATGATCATTATGCGGTGGATGTCAGTTCTTCTTGGCATCTATCTCTTTCTCTGTTGGGCAGGAGCTGGCAGCACCGGGTAGCCCGGACTAGCTGCGCTCGGCTTCCATCATCTCGACAAATGGCTGGAAGGTCATACTGGAATCGTGCGGCCCCGGAGAAGCCTCAGGGTGGAACTGGACGCTGTAGATAGGCATCGTCCGGTTACGCACCCCCTCTAGGGTGTTGTCGTTGAGGTTGATGTGGGTAACCTCGATCTGGCTCAGGTCCAGGCTGCTCGCATCTATGGCGTAGTTGTGGTTTTGCGACGTGATCTCGACCGCACCGGTGCGCACGATCTTCGTCGGATGGTTGCAGCCGTGGTGCCCGAACTTGAGCTTGAACTTCCGCCCACCGGCCGCCAGGCCCAGTATCTGATGGCCCAGGCAGATGCCGAAGATCGGCTTAACACCACGCAGCGAGCGGGCCGTCTCCAGGACTTCCGGGGCAGCCTCGGGGTCACCGGGGCCATTGGGCAGGAGAATGCCCTCGGGCTCGAGCGCAAGCACGTCCTTGGCCGAGGTGTTGTAGGGCACCACCGTCACGTCGCACCCCGAGTCCACCAGGCGCCGGAGGATGTTGAACTTGACCCCCGTGTCTATCACCACCACCCGGTAGGGCCGGCTGGGGAGAGGCAGGGCCGGCTCCCTATAGCCGTAGGCCGCCGCGGACCACTCCTGCGGCGAGCCCTCGGTCCAGTGGTAGATCTCGCGGGTGCTGACCTGGGACACCAAGTGCAGCTCGGAGATGTCCGGGGCCTCCTTGGCCTTGCGCACCAGGCTGTCCTCATCCAGGTCCACAGTGGAGAGCACGGCCTTCATCACCCCGCGCTCGCGCAGGTGCCGGGTGAGGGCACGGGTATCAATGTCGGTGACACCCATGATGCCATGCCGCTCGAGGTATTGGGGCAGGCTCTCCTCTGAGAGCCAGTTGCTTGGCTCCTCGGAGACGTCCCGCACAATAAGGGCCTCTGCCTGAGGCCCGATGGACTCGCTGTCGAGGCTATTGATCCCGTAATTGCCGATGTGCGGGTAGGTCATGCACACCATCTGGCCCTTGTACGAGGGGTCGGTGAGTACTTCCTGGTAACCGGTCATGCCGGTATTGAAGACCACCTCACCGGTACGCTCTCCGGTCGCGCCAAAGGCCCGGCCGTGGAAGATGGTGCCGTCTTCAAGTGCCAAAATCGCCTGCAAGCTACACTCCGATCCTGCTGTCTCGTTCAGGCGGCGCCCTCTGCCCGGTGCCGCCGGGCCGGCTCGGCGCCCTATGTTATCAGCCAGTCATCCATTGAGCGCGACGCCAGCTGCTGCTCCCCAGGTCCTATGTGCCAAAAAGCCCACAGGGGAGCGCCACCCTTGAGCGCCTCGCCCCACTGTGGGCTCTCGTACCTCCTCGCAAGCCGGCAGATGTCGCCCGCCAACCGGCCACTATATCATAACTTCAGCGTCATCGCGAACTCATCGCAGTCCGGGAACTTGGGGCAGTCCAGGCACTCACCCCAGACCTTCCGGGGCAGGAACTCCTTATCCACCACCTCGAACCCGAGCCGCTCGAAGAAGGGCCGCTCATAGGTGAAGGCGAAGATCCCGGGCAGGCCCAGGGCGCGGGCATCCTCTATCAGCCCACGCACGATGTCGGAGCCCAGCCCCTGCCCGACCCGGTCAGGCTTCACCGCCACCGCCCGCACTTCGGCCAGGTCGTCCCAGAGCACGTGCAGGGCACCGCAGGCGATGACGTGGCCATCCTCGGCGAAGACGGTGAAGTCGCGAAGGTTCTGGTAGACGTGGCTGCGGGAGCGCGCCAGCATGCGCCCCTGGGCAGCGTAACCGTTGATGAGAGTAACGATCTCATCCACGTCGGTGACCAAGGCCTTGCGCAGGCCATCCGTTCCTGGGTCCGGCCCTTCGGTGGGCAGATCAATGATCACGCCCTCTTCGTCGCAGTCCGGGAACTTCAGGCAGTCTATGCAGTCTACCCAGATCTTGCGGGGGAGCGCGGTCCGCTCGATGTGGCTAAAGCCCACCCTCTCGAAGAAGGAGCGCTGGTAGGTGAGGGCGAACACCCGGGGGATGCTCAGGCCTCGAGCCTGCTCCAACAAGGCCTCCACCACCACCCGACCAAGCCCGTTGCCCCGGCGCTCGTCGCGCACGGCCAGCGACCGGACTTCAGCCAGGTCGTTCCAGAGCAGGTGAAGGGCCCCGCAGGCCTGCACCTCACCCTCGCGTTCCACCACGACGAAGTCTCGGATGTTCTGCAGCACCTGATTCAGGGACTTAGGCAGCATGAGCCCCTGGGAGGCGTACTGGTTGACCAGCCTCTGAATCTGGGGCGCATCCGGAATCCTGGCCGGCCGGAGCACATCCCCGGCTGCTAGGACTCTCGGCTTGAGCTCTGCCACTCCCTTAGTCACCTCGACCACGTGCGCTCCTGCTTTCCCTAGTCCGGCAGTACCCGGTCCAGGATACTGATCATCTCGTCAACGTGTTCCCGACCGATCACCAAAGGCGGTAGGAAGCGAAGCACCTTGGGGCCGGCCACCAGCATTATGGCCCCCTCTTGGTAGCCCTGGGCCACGTAGGGAGCAGCCTCGTCGGTGAGCTCCAGTGCCCAGATGAGCCCCATCCCTCGCGCCTCCACTACGTTGGGCTTGCGGGCGGCCAGGGCCCGCAGCTGCTGGCCCAGGTACTCGCCGATCTCGCGCACGTGCCGCAGGAAATCGGGGTTCGAGACCCGCTTCACCACCACCTGCGCCACCCGGGAAATGAGGGCGTTGGCGGCAAAGGTGCTGCCATGGTCGCCCGGCTCGATGGCAGAGGCCACGTCCTCGGTGACCACCACGGCCCCCATGGGCAGCCCGCCGCCCAGCGGCTTGGCCAGGGTCATGATGTCGGGCTTGATGCCGTACTGCTCGTAAGCCCAGAGGTAGCCGGTGCGACCCAGCCCACACTGCACCTCGTCCACGATGAGGAGCACGCCCCGCTCATCACACAACCGCCGCAGCCCCTGCACGAACTCCGGGCTGGCCACGTTGATCCCGCCTTCGCCCTGGATCGGCTCCACCACGACCGCGCAGGTCTTGGGGGTGATGGCGCTCTCAGCTGAGGCCAGATCGTTGAACTGGGCGATGGTCACCCCTCCGATCAGCGGGCGGAAGGGGGCCTGGTAGTGCTCCCGCGGGGTGGCCGCCAGGGCCCCGAAGGTGCGACCATGGAAGGCGCCGCTGAAGGCCACGATCTCGTACCGGTCTCCACCGTTGCGCCGGCCCCACTTGCGGGCGAACTTGAAGGCGCCCTCATTGGCCTCCGCGCCGGAGTTGCAGAAGAAGACCCGGTCCCCAAAGGACAGCTCCACCAGAGACTGGGCCAGCCGAACCATGGGCTCCGAGTGGTACAGGTTGGACACGTGGAAGTAGCGGGAGGCCTGATCCTGGATCACCTGCATGATCTCAGGGTCGCCGTACCCCAGGGCGTTGACCGCGATGCCGGCGGAGAAGTCCAGGTAGCGCTTGCCGTCGGTATCATAGAGGTAGACGCCCTCGCCCCTGTCGAGCACGAAGTCGGCGCGACGGTACGTCTGCACAAGGTAGCGATTCTCAAGAGCTATGACTTCTTCGCGTAGGCTCAATGGTTCCTCCCTCACCCTGGGGCAGGCAGGGGCCCGCCCTCTACAATCAGAGAGTCAGTGGTGCCGGCGACTACTCGCGTACTACGGCCGTGCCGGCCCGCCCGCCCTCGGCGATCGCTTCCAGGCCGGCCACGTCGGTGATGACCGCCTCCGGCACACCGGCTGATACCGCCTCCAGCGCCGAACGCACCTTAGGCACCATCCCGCCGCTGATGGTCCCATCTGCGATCAGGGCCTCAGCCTCGGCGGCGCCCAATCTCTCTAGCACGCACCCGTTGGCCATCACCCCGGCCACGTTCGTCACCAGGAGAAGAGACCGAGCGCCAAGCCCCCGGGCCAACCCCAGGGCAGCGTGATCGGCGTTGACGTTGTAGGTCTGGCCGTCGAAGCCCAGGGAGATGGGCGACACCACGGGCAAGAACCCGGACGTCAGCAGCGCCTGCAGCCCCTGAGCGTTGATCTCCTTGACCGCTCCCACGAAACCCAGGTCTCCGGCGGCGTGCAGCATCTTCTCCACCCGGATCAGCCCCAGGTCCACCCCGCTCAGGCCCACGGCAGCAGCGCCGCCAGCGACCAGCCGGGCCACCAGCCGCTTGTTGACCGTCCCGGAGAGTACCATCTCCGCCACGCGCAGGGACTCCGCGTCCGTGACCCGCAACCCCTCCACGAAGGCCGGCACCAATCCCAGCTGCTTCTGGAGGGCGGCGATCTCCTTGCCGCCGCCGTGCACCAGCACCGGCCGAGGATCGGTCATGCGCACCAGGACGGCGATGAACCGCTCTACGAAGGCCGGATCATCGAGTTCGTTTCCGCCTACCTTGATGACTACGCTATTCACGCCCGTAAGCCCTCTTGGGGTTGGTCTCGGTAAAGAGCTTCACATCCTGGGCAGAGAACCCCCGCTCCAGAAGCAGGGGCACGAACTCGCGCACCAGGAAATCGTAAGGTCGTTTGTCGCCGCCGTGGGGCTGCCCCGGCCTGTACCAGCCAGCATCCTGAGAGAGCAGCACCCGCTCCTGCAGGCCCCAGTCGCAGACCGTCCGGATTCGCTCCACGTAGGCATCCAGGTCGGTCACCGCCCGGATGCCGTCGTAACTAAGGTAGCAGCCGCGCTCGCCGATCTCGCGGTGGTAACCCATGTCGGGCTCGTTTTGGGCGTGTGCCCACACGTAGCGCTCGGGAGGTAGGCCCTCCTCAGCCAAGATGTTGGCCTCCTGGATCGCCAGGCTGCCCGATACCGTGTGGACAGCGACCGTCACCCCATACTCAGCGCCCACCCGCCCGGCAGCCTGCAGCACTCGCCGCTCCAGGGGCGTGATGCCGAAGTTGGTTACGGCAAGCTTGATGAACCCGCCCGGCACGCCGGTGCCCTCAAGGCCGTCGTTTACCTCCGTGGTCAGCCACCGGTCCAGTTCCGTGTCGGACATGGACCGGATCCATTCGGGCATGAGCTCATCCCGATAGACGCCGGCGCTGGCCACTATGGGCATACCCGTGGCCCGGGACAAGGCCACCAGGGTGGAGACGTTTCGGCCCACCCCCAGCGGCGTGCACTCGATGATGGCGCTCACCCCTGCCTCCTGGGCCGACTTCAGGAGGGGGCTCATGACTGCCACCACGTCGTCCCGGTCTACCTCGCCAAAGCCGGGCGTGGTGGGCGGGCGCAGATCGGTAACAATGTGTTCGTGTGGGAGGATGACTCCCAGCTCCTCGACGGCGATCCTGCCGGTGACCGTTACTAGGTAGCTCACTGGCTGCCTCCCAATCCCGGCGGATGGAAGCTCAGGCGATCAGCCCCAGCCGCTCATCCAGACCAAACATCACGTTCATGTTCTGCACCGCCTGACCGGATGCGCCCTTTATCAGGTTGTCTATGGCGGAGCATACGATCAACTGGCCCTCGCGCACGGCCGAGAACGAGACCACACAGCGGTTGGTGTTGGCAACGTGGGCGATCGTCGCCAGCTTGCCATCGGGCAGCACGTGCACGAAGGGCTCCCCAGCGTAGGTCTCCTCGTAGAGGCTACGCACCCGGGCCAGATCCCAACCGGGGTTGAGCCACACGTACATGGTGGAAAGGATCCCTCGGGTGATGGGGAGCAGGTGAGGCGAGAAAGTGATCTCGTAGGGGCCACCACCGGCCGCGTTGAGCTCCTGCTCCATTTCACTGATGTGCCGGTGCCGGTAGCCGATGTTGTAGGGAGAGAAGTTCTCGTTGGCCTCGACGAAGTGAGTGGTGAGGCTGAGGCCTCGGCCGGCCCCGGACACACCGGACTTGGAGTCAACGATCACTCGCCCCCCGGCGATGGCGCCCGCAGCGGCCAGTGGCCGTAGCCCCAAGATGACACTGGTGGGGTAGCAGCCGGGGTTAGCCACTAGGTCTGCACCCGCGATCCGATCGCGGTACACTTCCGGCAGCCCGAAGACCGCCTTCTCCAGCAGCTCAGGGGCAGTGTGCTCGTGGTTGTACCACTTCTTATAGGCGGCCGGATCATAGAGCCGGAAGTCGGCGCTGAGGTCTATCACCTTCACCCCGGCCTCGCGCACCCGCCGCACCATATCAATGGAGACGCCATGGGGCAGGCAGAGGAAGGCTACGTCCACACCCGACAGGTCGGCGTCCTCGGCCTTCACCAGCACCTGCTCGTAGGGGCAAGCGAAGACCTCAGAGTACCTCTGGCCGGCGTAGCTCTCCGAGGTGCAGAAGCGGACCTCCACCTCGGGGTGCATGGCGAAGCTCTTGAGCAGTTCATTGCCGGTGTAGCCAGTGGCGCCAATGATGCCGACCCTGATCATCCCGACTCCCCTCAACCTATGGACTCGCCCGGCCGACCCGGCCTGCGCCGGTTGCCCGGGGAGGTTCCCGAGCGGGTAGGGCGGGCAGTATCTTCGCATTCTAGCTAAAACCGGTGGCGTAGGCCAGAGAACCATGGCCCCCCATCGGGGGCGCATGTCCCTGCGGCTTGGGGGCAAAACTCGTGGTGATAACCGGGGCCCTTGCAGTTGACCAGTTTCGTCACCGTGTAGTATGATACCCTGTAGCGTTCGGGCAGGCATCCGTCCCGGGCGCTGAAGTAGTATCGGAGTGCCATGAAAAAACCGTCGGGAGAGGTGACCAATCAGCAGCAGAGACTACCGCGTTAACGAGCAGATCCGCGTGCCAGACGTGCGCGTCATTGACCATGATGGGAAGCAGTTGGGTGTCATGCCAACGCGGCAGGCTCTGGCGGTGGCAGCAGAAAGGGGTATGGACCTGGTAGAGGTTGCCCCTAACGCGGACCCGCCCGTGACCCGGATCATTGACTACGGTAAGTTCGCCTACCAGCGGGCCCGCCGTGAGCGGGAGGCCAGGAAGGCGCAGAAGACTACCGAAGTCAAGGAGATTCGCCTGCGGCCCAAGACGGGTGAGCACGACATCAGTTACAAGATGCGTGATGCCCGGCGGTTCCTCCAGCGAGGAGACAAGGTGCGACTACGTGTCATCTTCCGCGGTCGCGAGATGGCGCACATGGAGATCGGTCGGGAACTCCTGACCAAACTGGCGGCCGAGTTGCAGGACGTCGGCACAGTGGAACAGGCGCCGTCTCTGGAAGGTCGCACGATGAACCTGGTGCTGGCGCCCCACAAGGGTAAGTAGCTCGACTCACAAGATCCCGCACAGTCTGCCGGACTCATTCCGGACGGGATGGGCCTGTGTGGGTTGTTGTCCGTTTTCTACCTGCGGAGGTAATCACACATGCCGAAGATCAAGACTCACAAGGCCACAGCCAAGCGCTTCAAGTACAGCGGCACGGGCAAGCTGCTGCGCACGCGGGGGCCCAAGGGCCACCTGCGCCGTCACAAGGCCGCCCGGGTGAAGCGGATGCTGGCCGAGATGGTCGTAGTGGATGACCATGCCACCCGGGTCCGGGTACAGCGCCTGGCTCCGTACCTGGATTGACAGATAGCCGACTGAGGGGGTGCTAAGTTGCCTAGGGCAAAGGGCGGACCGGTAACCCGGCGCCGTCACAAGAAGATTCTGAAGCTGACCAAGGGCCAGTACGGCAGCCGGAGTAAGCTCTGGCGCCGTGGCAATGAGGCTATGCTCAAGTCCCTGTCTTACGCCTTCCGTGACCGGCGTAACCGCAAGCGGGACATGCGTCGCCTCTGGATTACTCGCATCAACGCTGCTGCCCGCCTCCATGGCCTGAGCTACAGCCAGTTCATGTATGGCCTGGCTCAAGCCGGCGTGGAGCTGGATCGCAAGACGCTCAGCGACCTGGCCGTGCGGGATCCGCAGGCATTCGCTAAGCTGGCAGCCACCGCCACCGGAGCCTAGTCGGCTCAGCTGACTTGCCTATCCGCCCCTCGGTCCTACCGGGTCGAGGGGCTTTTGTGTTGCCCCGAGTCGGGGTGACACGTGAAGCGTGACGAGTGACACGTGATGCGTGAAGCGTGATGCGTGACACGTGACCTTCGCCATCCCTTTGAGGAGTGCGCACGTGGGCGCGCGCAAGGCCCCGTCGGCACGCCCGACGCCCCATTCTCGCCATCCCCAGTCGCCCACACCGTCATCCCTGACTGCCCACACCGTCATCCCAGTTACCCACCCTGTCATCCCGAGCGAAGCGAGGGATCTACCGGAGAGCCCTCGAATGGAATTCGGGGCTAAGGGGCCTTCGCCGACGCCAGACATCGCAGGAGTGAGGCGCGGAGACATCGGGGACCGGCGCATATTCCGCCCGCCATCACACGGCACGTGCCGCCTTGTCCCAGCCACCCGCAGCACATCCGGCGTCCGCCTGCGCGGACGCCCGGCCGAAGGCCCAGCAGCCCCGACTTGGGTCGAGAGCCCCACGCGGCACGCCCGAACTCACCCGGCTGTGGGAGATGAGATCCCTCGCTTCGCTCTGGATGACAAGTGAAGGGGTCGGGATGACGCGAGGGCGGTACGGGATGACGGGAATGGCGCGCCTGGGCGCACCAGTGTGCGCCTAGTGGCGCGCACTCCTCAGGGTGCTCAACAAGTCGCGGTTCACGTGTCACGCTTCACGGGTCACGTGTCACGCATCACTCTCTGTCTCCGTGCCTCTGTGGCCACTCTCCCAGTACCATTGGCCGGCCCCTACCCCGATGCTATAATCGCGAGGGGAGTTACTGGCATGGTCCTCAACAAAGGCACCTATTGGGCCCTGAAGGCCCTCATCTACCTCGCGTCCCAGCCTCCCGGCGCCGCCCCTCACCTCGCTGCCGAGGTGGCTACCGCCGTGGGAGCGCCCGCCCCTACCACCGCCAAGGTCCTGCGACGCCTCTCCCTAGCGGGCATCCTGGTGTCCCTGCGCGGCCCCAAGGGAGGCTTCATGCTGGCCCGCTCCCCTCAGGACCTGACGGTCTATGACGTCGTTCAGGCCCTAGACGGCCACTCACCCGAAACGCAACAATCCCCGGAGCAGCCCTCGGACCCAGCCCAAGCCGGGCTGGAGGCCTTCATCTCCGCCACCCGAGAGAAGGTGAGCGCTGCCATGCGCGCCACCACCATCGCCGAGCTCCTGG
This sequence comes from Anaerolineae bacterium, assembly GCA_050945695.1. GTDB lineage: Bacteria > Chloroflexota > Anaerolineae > DRVO01 > DRVO01 > Ch71. Next base: position 11,019 of record JBMNTK010000057.1, read on the forward strand.
AGCTTGGCAGACAATGACCGGCCACCCCTCAGCGGAGGCATTGCCCGTGAGTCTTCCTCCTTTCTTCTGGCTCACCCAGCGTCTGTTCTCTCAGCCCCTGCCCGATATCGCTGGAGCCGTGTCGGGCGAGATGGCCCGGGTCCTGCCCACGTTCGCCCCTGGCGCTCAGGTGGCGGTGACCGCGGGGAGCCGAGGCGTGGCCAACATCGCCCTCATCCTTCGGTCCGTGTGCCAGGCCATCCGCGCCCAGGGCGGCGAGCCCTTCCTGGTCCCGGCAATGGGATCGCACGGAGGCGCTACCGCCGAGGGACAAGTGGAGCTGCTTGCCTCGCTGGGGGTGACCGAGGAAAGCGTGGGTGCCCCCATCCGAGCCACCATGGAGGTTGAGCGGCTGGGCGTCACCCCCGGCGGCACCGAGGTAGTCCTGGACCGCAATGCCTTCCACGCCGACGGCATCGTGGTCGTGGGGCGGGTGAAGCCCCACACTGACTTCACTGGCCGCTGGGAGAGTGGCCTGGCCAAGATGATGGCCGTGGGGCTGGGCAAGGAGGCAGGCGCTACCCGCATCCACCGGCGAGGCGCGGCCGGCCTGCGCGAGGCCGTCCCCCAGGCGGCGGAACTCATCCTGGCCCGTGCCCCGGTGGTGGCCGGCCTGGCGGTCCTCGAGGACGCTCGCGGCCAGACCTGGCGAGTAGTTGGCGTCACGCCGGCGGAGATGCTGGACCGAGAAGCCGAGCTGCTTGAGGAAGTCAAAGCCCACACGCCCCGCCTGCCCTTCCCCGAGGCCGACCTGCTCATCGTGGACTATCTGGGCAAGGACGTCAGCGGCACCGGGCTGGACACCAAGGTGATCGGCCGTATGCGCCTGGAGGGCCAGCCGGAGCCCAGTCGCCCTCGCATTCGCTATCTGGCAGCCCTCGATCTGACAGAGGCCTCGCACGGTAACGCCAACGGGCTGGGGTTGGCCGACGTCATCACCGAGCGGCTGCTGGCCAAGACTGACCTCAACGCCCTGCGGGTCAACGCTTCCGCCTGCGGGTTCTGGGAGCGGGCCAAGGTGCCCGTGGCCTTCCCCAATGACGCCCGGGCCATCGAGGCCGCCCTGCGCTCCGCCGGGGTGGACCCCGATCAAGCGCGCGTCTGTCGCATCCGAGACACCTTACGCCTGGAGCGCATGGTCGTCAGCCGAGCGCTGGTGCCCTCGCTCGAGGGTGACTGCGAGCTGGGATCCGACTACACGCCGGAATTCGATTCGGCCGGCAACCTGGCCGACCACGACCGTTTCCCCAACCTAGACACAGCCCAACCGGGAGAGCAACCTTGAAAGCAGCCTATCTGATACACCCCAAGACCATCGAGATCCGCGAAGTAGCCGTCCCTCAGCCGGGGCCGGGGCAGGTTCTAGTGCGCGTGCGCGCGGTGGGCGTGTGCGGCTCCGACGTCCACTACTACCTAGAGGGGCGCATCGGCGATAGCATCGCCACCGAGCCCCACATCATGGGCCACGAGTTCGCCGGCGAGATCGCCGCGCTGGGCGCCGGGGTGACCGGGCTGCGAGTCGGCCAGTTAGTCGCCGTGGAGCCCGCCATCTCCTGCGGTCATTGCGAGCTCTGCCGCGAGGGGCACCCCAACCTCTGCCTGCACATCCGCTTCATGAGCGTGCCCCCCGATCAGGGCGCATTGGCGGAATACGTGTTGGTCGAACCGGAACGGTGTTTCCCCCTGCCCGAGGGCCTCACCGCCGAGGATGGGGCCATGCTCGAGCCGTTGGGGGTGGCTCTGCACACCATGCGCCTGGCCAAGATGCTCATCGGCGACACAGTGGCCGTGGTCGGCTGCGGCCCCATCGGGCTGCTCGTCCTCCAGTTGGTGCGTGCCTCCGGCGGGCTCAACCTGTTCGCCACCGACAAGCTCGACTACCGGCTCGAGTATGCCCGCCGCTACGGTGCCCGCACGGTCGTGAACGTAGACCGCGAGGACCCGGTGGCCCGCTTGGCCGAGGTCACCGGTGGGCGGGGCGCTGACTTGGTGATCGAGGCGTCGGGCTCAGTGGAAGGGCCCGAGCAGGCCGTCCGCCTGGTTCGCAATGGCGGCAAGGTGCTGCTCATCGGCATCCCGGCCGAGGACGAGCTCACCATGACTGCCGGCATCGTGCGGCGCAAGGGGCTGACCATCAAGATGGTACGGCGCATGAAGCACACCTACCCCCGCGCCATCGCCCTGGCCCAAGCTGGCATGGTGGACCTCCGGAGCATGGTGACCCACCGCTTCAGCCTGGAGGATGCCGGCCGCGCCTTCGACCTGGTGGCCGAAGAAGGCGACGGCGTGGTCAAGGCCATGGTGGCGATAGGCTGAAGCGCTGGTAAGAGGAGGCAGATCGGTGAACCAGGCCAATGTGACCAGGCTGTCGGCACTTGATGCTGCCTACCAAGTGCTGGTGGAGGTTAAGCAGCCCCTGCACTATCGTGAGATATGCCAGCGCATTCTGGCCCAGAAGCTCTGGCAGACGCAGGGAAAGACACCGGATTGGTGAGCGCCCTGATCGAGCACGATATCGGCGTACGGCGTCAATCGTACGACCTGATCGAACTAGCGGATGACGACTTCCTGACCGACGGCTCGCATAGCTAGAGCCCCAGCCGGCTTTGCTCCGGCGAGGGCTACGCCGACCCAGGAGGCACACATGACCGACAAGTACACCGTAGGAGTGGACTTCGGCACCGAGTCCGGCCGCACCGTCTTGGTGCGGGTGAACGACGGCGAGGAGATGGCCTCATACGTTCACCCCTACGCCGACGGGGTCATTGACGAGGTTCTCCCCACCACCGGCCGTCGCCTGGAGCCGGACTGGGCCCTCCAGAACCCGGCCGACTACGTGGAGACGCTGCGCAAGGGCGTGCCCGCCGTCCTGGAACAGGCCGGCGTCAGCCCCGATGACGTCATCGGGGTGGGGATCGACTTCACCGCCTGCACCATGATGCCCATAGACGACCGGGGCACTCCGCTATGCATGCGCGAGCAGTGGCGAGACGAGCCCCACGCCTGGGTCAAGCTCTGGAAGCACCACGCCGCCCAGCCTGAGGCCGACCGGGTCAACCAACTGGCTCGGGAGCGGGGAGAGGCCTTCCTGCGCCGCTACGGAGGCAAGATCTCCTCTGAGTGGTTCATTCCCAAGGCCCTCCAGATCCTGGAGGAGGCGCCCCAGGTCTATGATGCCGCCTACAAGCTCATCGAGGCGGCGGACTGGATCGTCATGCTCCTCACCAGCCAGGAGAAACGCAACGCCTGCACTGCCGGCTATAAGGCCATGTGGAGCAAGGCCGAGGGCTACCCCAGCGAGGACTACTTCGCCGCCCTCCACCCGCGCCTGCGCCACATCGTGGACGAGAAGATGTCCCGCGACATCTACCCCCTCGGGGCCCGGGCGGGGGGCCTCACCCGGTACGCCGCCCAACTCACCGGCCTGCGCGAGGGTACCGCCGTGGCCGTGGGCAACGTGGATGCTCACGTCTCCGTCCCGGCCACCACCGTGGTGGAGCCCAACCGCCTGGTCATGATCATGGGCACCTCCACCTGCCACATGGTCTGTGGCACCGAGATGCGCGAAGTGGAAGGGATGTGCGGCGTGGTGGAAGACGGGATCCTGCCCGGCTTCTTCGGCTTCGAGGCGGGCCAGTCCTGCGTGGGCGATCACTTCGCCTGGTTCGTCGAGAACGCCGTCCCCGAGGAATACGCCGCCGAGGCCAAGCGCCGCGGGCTCAGCGTGCACCAGTATCTCGAGGAGAAGGCCTCGGCCCTCAAGCCCGGGCAGAGCGGCCTGCTCGCCCTGGACTGGTGGAACGGCAACCGCTCCATCCTGGTGGACGCCGACCTCACGGGGATGCTGCTCGGGGCTACCCTGGCCACCAAGCCGGAGGAGATCTACCTCGCCCTCATCGAGGCCACCGCCTACGGCACCCGCGTCATCATAGACGCCTTCGAGAGCAGCGGGGTGCCCATCAACGACATCGTGACCTGTGGCGGGCTGCCCGGGCGAAACCGTCTCCTCATGCAGGTCTACGCCGATGTCCTGGGCCGAGAGCTCAAGGTGGCCGCCAGCCAGCAGGCGGGCGCGTTGGGTAGTGCCATGCACGGCGCCGTGGCCGCGGGCAAGGCGGCCGGGGGGTACGATACCATCCAGGAGGCTGCCGCCCGCATGGCCTACCTGGCCGACGTCGTCTACCGCCCCAACGAGCGCGCCCACGCCGTCTATAACCGGCTCTACCAGGAGTACCGCACCCTCCACGACTACTTCGGGCGCGGCCAAAACGACGTGATGAAGCGGCTCAAGGCCCTGAGGATGGAGGCCCTGGCCAGCTCCGAGGCTTGAACGCAGGTACATAGACCTCACACAAGGGGGTATCCATGAGCGACACCGAGACCACATCGTCCTGGGCGGGCCGGGTATTCTCCAGCCCATACCCCGACATGATGCGCCAGCACCTCTACCGGGCCGCTGACCGCATCCTGCGCCGGCAACTGCCCGTGTACAGCCTGGCCTCCTGGCAGGTGCGCCGCGAGCAGATCCGCGCCCAGCTCATCCATGCCCTGGGCGGCTTCCCCGAGCGCACCCCTCTGAACGCCCAGATCACCTCCATCCACCAGCGGGACGGCTACCGGATCGAGAACGTGGCCTATGAGAGCCGGCCCGGTTTCTACGTGACCGGCAGCGTGTTCGTCCCCGATGGGCTCACCGGTCCCGCCCCCGCCATCCTCTCTCCCCACGGCCACTGGCCCCTGGGCCGCTATCAGGAGCCTGTCCAGCGGCGAATGGTGGGCTTGGCCCGGCGCGGGTACGTGGTCCTTTCGCTGGATGCCGTGGGCTACAATGACCGCGAGCCCATGGGGCACCGGCGCTCCTGGTACCTCTTTGCCGCCGGACAGACTCTCCAGGGGGTCCAGCTCTGGGACAACATCCGCGGCATAGACTACCTCTGCTCTCGCCCGGACGTGGACCCCGAGCGCATCGGCTGCACCGGGTGCTCCGGCGGAGGCAACCAGACGATGTACGTCTCCGCCCTAGATGAGCGGATCAAGGCTTCGGTGCCGGTGTGCTCGGTAGAGATCATTAGCGACTACATGGAGAAGGGCTTCTGCACCTGCGAAACCATCCCCGGTCTGGTCAACATCGCCGACCTGACCGAGATCACCGCCATGATCGCCCCTCGGGCCCTGCTCCTCATCCACGGCATCCTCGACCAGGGCTTCCCCATCCTCTCGGCCCGGCTGGCCGCCGACCGCATCGCCGAGGTCTACGCCCACTATGACCCGTCCCGCTTCGCCACCTTCGAAAGCTACGACGTGCACGCCTACAACGAGGAGATGCGGCGGGCCATGTACGCCTGGTTCGATCGCTGGCTCATGGGCCGCGAGACCGACGGCGAGGAGGAAGCTCCGGGCGAGGAGAACCTCCGCGTCTTCCCCGCCGGGCTGCCGGCGGGAGCCATCGGCCTAGCGGACCTGTTTGCCGCCCGCGTGGAGTACCTGCCGCACGTCCACGAGCCCAAGGACGCCCAAGAAGCCCTGCAGCGCCAGGCGTGCCTGGCCGAGGGCCTGTGGCGCATCCTCGGTGGCCGCCCCCTGGATACCCCTCTGGACGTGCGCCCGGTGGCAGAGGAGCAGCGAGAAGGGTACCGGTTGGAGCGCTTCTGGTTCCGCAGCGAGCCGGACATCATCCTGCCCGCCGTCCTGGCCAGGCCCGACACCGACGGCACTCCCGACGTGTATATCTACATGCTGGATGGGGGCAAGGAGAGCCTGACTGAGGCGGAGGCGCTCTCGCACCTGCAGCAGGGGCATGCCGTCTTTGCCTTCGATCCCCGGGGCATGGGCGAAACCACACCCGACCGCAACCACGACTTCCTCTCCGCCCTGGCTCTGGGCCGGCCCATGGAAGGCATGCGCGCCTGGGACGTGATGCGCAGCGTCACCTACCTCCAGAGCCGTCAGGACCTGGGCCGAGTGCACCTGATTGCCCGGGGTTCGCTGACCGTGTCCATGCCCGGTCTTCTGGCCGCGGCCCTCGATCGCCGGATAGCCTCCGTCAGCCTGTGCGCACTCCCGGCCACCCTGCGCCAGCCCATGACCGCAGAGGGGACGGACGGGCTCTACCTGCCCGGCCTGCTCCAGCTGGCGGACCTACCCGACATCATGGCCATGGTGGCGCCGCGCCCCCTAGCCTTCAAGGCCATCCTCGATGAGCGGCTGCAACCCCTGGGACCGGACGACGCTGCCACCGCGCTGGCCCCGGTCCGGCACGTCTATGAGCTTCTGGGCCATCCCGACGCCGTAACGGTGGGGTAGTAGAGCGACTGGCCCGTAGTAGAAGGCGGGGGCAGGGAGAGCGCGGTTCTCCTTGCCCCCGCCTGTGTGTGCCTCGGACAGGCGCCACGTCGGTGACACGTGACGAGTGACGAGTGACACGTGCGCGTCCCTTTCGGAGAACCTCTCCCCCGTCCCCTCTCCTGAGAGGAGAGGGGAGCTCCCCCTTCCCTGGCAGGGAAGGGGGCCGGGGGGTTAGGTTTGCACGGATTGATGCGCCCAAGGTCCTTGCGTGCCCCCAGGCGACGCTGATGCAGCCCCCCATTTCTCCTCGACCCGTTCGCATCATCGTGTAACATGGTGGTACACTGAAGGCGCGACTGTATTGGAGGTGTGTCAGCATGGCCGTGGAAGTGAACAAGGTTGATGGCAAGAACGTAGGCGACATCTTCATGTACGCCCTCAGCACCTGCGTGTGGTGCCGCCGGACCAAGGCCCTCCTCAACGAACTGGGCATCGCGTACCAGTACGTTGACGTGGACCTGCAGCAGGGTGAGGATCGGCGGCAGGTCATCGAGGAAGTTGGCCGCTGGAACCCGGCCCGCTCGTTCCCCACCCTGGTAGTGAACCAGGAGCGGGCCATCGTTGGCTACGACGAGCGCGCCATCCGGGAGCTGGCCAACGATGGCAGCAGAGATTGAGATAACCGCCGAGCAGGTAGACCGGCTCTACGAGCAGCTCAAACGCGAACAGGGCGCCTCGGGTTACCATCTCAACCCCGACATAGCCTTCACCAAGGACCTGGTCCACGGCCTGCTGGTCAATGAGGCCCGCTACGGCTACCAGAGCTGCCCCTGCCGCCTGGCCTCCGGCATCGAGGAAGAGGACCGGGACATCATCTGTCCCTGTGATTACCGGGACCCCGACCTCAACGACTACGATACCTGCTACTGCGGCTTGTACGTCACCGAGCCAGTAGTCAGGGGCGAGAAGACCATCGGCTCCATCCCGGAGCGCCGCCCACCCCCAGAGGTACGCCGGAGAGAGCGCGAAGAGGCCCAGAAGCGGGGCATCGCCTCTCTGGCCTACCCCGTATGGCGCTGCCGGGTGTGCGGCTACCTGTGTGCCCGCGATGAGCCACCCGAGCGGTGCCCCATCTGCAAGGTCACCAAGGAACGCTTCGAGCGCTTCATGTAACCCAGGGGGGACTAACCGCAGAGGGGAGTGCCGCTTGGCCGGCTAGGCTACCGCGCCGAGCTCTCCTCTGCGGTCTTCGCGCTCTCGGCGGTGGAACCCCGGCGCGCTGCTCTTGCACAGGCTGCCCACAGCCCGCACAATCGTGAGCAGGCGCGGGGGGACTTATGCACAGGGCTTGTGAACAGCCCTGTGGACAAACCGCGCGCTTATCCACAGGTTTACATATAGTTATGCACAGAGCGACGCCACGGCCGCGGTTCAGCGCTGCCTGGCGACCGGTGCGAGTCTCGTCGTCTTCTGGAGGGGGTAATGGACCGGATGCAACTGCCCGGCAAGGAAGACTGGCCTCTGGTCCAGCAGCGTTACGAGGCCTGGTGGGAGGGCGCAGTGGTAGACCGCGTGCCTATTGCCGTCCACGCCCCCAAAACCGCCCAGCCGCCGGATGAGGTCCCGCCGGAGGGTCTCCTGGCGTACTGGACCGACCCGGAGACAGTGATCGCGCGGCAACGTAGTCTGCTT
>JBMNTK010000058.1:0-18955 GCA_050945695.1 Anaerolineae bacterium
CGTTCACCTAGTCTGGCGAACCTGGGACAGCCTGCCCATCATCGAGCCTGGCTGTGAGCGCCGCCTCCATCGGGCGATGGAAGCGGAAGCTCAGGACATGGGCTGCACCGTACACGCTATCGGTGGGACCGCAGAACACGTTCACCTGCTGGTCTCGATCCCCCCGACCCTAGCCGTGTCCGACCTCGTGAAGCATGTGAAGGGGACCACGTCCAAGTTCGCCAATGAGGTGCTAATGCCAGGGCGGTTCAGATGGCAAGGCCACTACGGCGCCTACAGCCTAAGCCCGGAGGACCTATATGTGGTCAAGGAGTACATCAGGCGGCAAAAGGAGCACCACGCCGAAGGCCACTTGATACCCAAGCTAGAGGAGTGACGCCATCGGGTGGGTCAGGGGCTGAGGTTGCGTGTGATCTGGAGCGTAGGAAGGGCCCGCGGGTGAGTTCGGGGCTAGGGGGCCTTCGGTCGGGCGTCCAGGGTTCACAGCTCTGCTGTGAATGTGGTGCCGGGTGCGCGGACGCGGAACGCGGAGCGAGCAACGCTGTACGGGTGTGCAACGGATCGTGTGGGTGTGGTGGCGCGCAGGATGTGTCGTTCGCAGTCGGGACGAGGCGGGATGAACAAGGCTTTCGGCGTCGGCGCAGGACGGTCACGGCGCAGCCGTGACCACGTTCACAGCTCTGCTGTGAAACCTGGACGCCCGGCCGTCAGGCCCAGCAGCCCCGACTTGAGTCGAGGGCTTCCGTCATACCGCGTGTCCACGACAGGTCACATGCGCCACCTCAGCCGACCGCTTAGGACGGTCACGGTGGACCCGTGCCCCTGGTCGCCCGGCCAATAGCCCCTTGCCCCGACCTTGGGCGAGGGCATAGCCCGCGCCTCAGGCGGCCCTCGACCGGTCTTGAGGGCCTGCCTTTACGTGTCATTCCGAGCGCCAGCGAGGAATCTCTGGTTACACACCATCCCCATAGGAGAGAGCACCCGCATGCTCGAAGAGCTGAAGCAAGTCGTCTACGAGATGAACCTCCTGTTGCCCCAGTCCGGCCTGGTGACCTGGACCAGCGGCAACGTCAGCGGACGCGACCCGGAGACCGGGCTGGTGGCCATAAAGCCGTCCGGCGTACGCTACGAGCGGCTCAGGCCGGACGATATCGTCCTGGTGGACCTGGAGGGTAACCGGGTGGAGGGGGCCCTTCGCCCCTCGGTGGACACCGCCACCCACCTCTACGTCTACCGTCAGCGCCCGGATGTGGGTGGGATAGTCCACACCCACTCGCCCTACGCCACCGCCTTCGCCGCCGTGGGCCGGCCCATCGAGCCCTGCCTGACAGCGCTGGCCGATGAGTTCGGCTGCACCATCCCTCTGGGAGCCTACGCGCCGATCGGAGGCGAGGAGATCGGGCGGGAGATCGTCCGCTCCATCGGGACAGCCCCCGCCATCCTTATGCGCAACCACGGCGTGTTTGCCATCGGGCCAGGGCCCGAGGCGGCCGTAAAGGCGGCGGTGATGGTCGAGGATGCCGCCCGCACTTTGTGGGTAGCCATGCAGATCGGCGAGCCCAGGCCGCTGCCGCCCGATGAGGTGGATCGGCTGCATCGGGCCTACACTACCGGCTACGGGCAGCGCTAGGCCAGCCCTTCCGTCGGCATCTCGAAGAGGCCCCGGAAGAAGGGGCGCAGGTAGGGAGGCATGAGCCGGAGGTCGCCCATGGTGCCGCTGGCCAGCCCGGCGAACATCTCCCAGTCGTTGCGGTCCACCAGCAGGCCGGGCCAGCCGTCGTGGGGCGTGCCATACACGTAGCCCGCAGCCAGGCCCTGCACCCGGCGATAGCGGGGGTCGGGCTCGTTGGCCGCCCGTATCACCGCCTCAATCAGCGCCTGCTCCTGGCCCCGCCGGCGGTAGTGCCACCAGGCGTGGGCCAGCTCGTGCACTGCCGCCTCGTGCTGGGCGGTGAGGAGGCGCACCCGCCGCTGCTCCGGAATCCAGAAGCCCCCGCCGGAAGTGGCGCCGGGGTTCAGGACCTCAACCGCGACCTCGTGGCGCAGCCACTCGGCTGCCTCCGGGGCAAAGTGGTTGCGAGCCAGCACCTCGTCCAGGAACCGGTCCGTCCAAGACTGCCGGCTCTGCTCCGTCGTCTGCCGCCAGGCGTGCAGGACCTCTCGGCCCAGCCGCCGGGCCGCATCCGCTATGGTGGCGAGAATAGCTGTTGGTCCCTTCATCATGTGCTATACTCAGACATAATCGGGGGGATGTCCAGCGTAGCGCCAGGGGCCCGAACATGACCGGCCCGTCCTCGAGGCCTGCCCCTAGCATCGTCATCGAGCCCCCTAGACGAGGTATTCTTTGCGCCTGGTCGGCCGATCCGAGGCGGTCTCCGGGGTAGATTTCCCCCTGGACCAGGGAGCCCTGACGGTGGGCTCCGCCGCCAGCAACACCATACAGGTGGATCACCCGGCGGTGGCACCACACCATCTGCGCCTCCACCGATCCGGGGCGCAGTGGATGCTTGAGCCGCTCGATGCCGCCTACCCCGTCTACCTAAACGGCATTCGTGTCATCGGGCGCCATGCCGTGCGGCCGGGCGACCAGCTGGCCTTCGGGCCAGTATCCTTAGCCGTCTTGCCCGATGCCAGCAGACGCCCCCGCCGACCCCACCCGACCGACATCAACCGCCGAGCCTGGCTGGTAGCGTCCATGGGCTCGCTGCTGGCCCTCCTGGCGTTCGTGGTCTCGCTGCAGGCCGGGCTGGTACCGCTGCAGCCGTTGAAGGCCGTGGAACAGGCCCTCGTGCCCACCAACACCCCCGCCCGGCCCACTGCCACGGCCTCGCCCACGTCCGTTCCCGCCACGGCGGTCACCGCCACGGGACCAAGCGGCCCTGCCCCGGCGGCCAGCTCCACCAGACGACCCACCATCGCCGCCACCCCCACCCGCGAGTTCCTGCGCGCCACCCTGGAAGCAGCGCTTGCCGCCGCCCCGCTGGAGCGCGCTGTGGCCGCCATGACGGCAGTGGCCATGATGCCCCCGGGGGCACAGCAGCAGGCCCTGGCCGAGCTTCGGGCCGCGCCCAGCCTGGATGACTGGCTCAACGAACTCCTGGGCACGCCTACGCCCGTGCCTCCTCAGGGCCGGATCGCCTTCGGGCGGTACGGGGTAGACACCGGCCGCTACGATATCATCCTGCGTGATCTCGCTACCGGTGAGGAGATCTTCCTTCTGGCCCAGGCCAGCCAACCGGCTTTCAGCCCCGATGGCCGCACCGTCGCCTATCACTCCTGGCAGCCGAATGCCCTGGGCCTGTTTGCCGCCACCGCAGACGGTACTCAGCGGTGGTTGCTCACCCGCGATGCCCACCCCGAGGACGGTTACCCCGCCTGGTCCCCGGACGGCTCCGTCCTGGCGTTTGCCAGCCTCCGCCTGGGCGACGGCATGAGCCGGATCTACACCGTCCCCGCTCATGGGGGCAACGCTACCAGCATCGCCTACGGTGAGTATGCCGACTATGCCCCGGAAGGGGACGTCATCGCTATCAAGAGCTGTGTCGGTGGTTCGTGTGGGATCATGCTCGTCCGCCCCGATGGAACCGGCCAGGAGTTCCTCACCACCGACGCCACCGACGGGGCTCCAGCCTGGTCTCCCGATGGCCAGCGGATCGCCTTTCACTCATATCGGGATGACAACTGGAGCATCTTCGTGATGAACAGGGACGGCACCGGATTCATACAACTCACCGATGCCGGCGGCACCGACTGTGTCCCCACCTGGTCCCCGGACGGCCGCTACCTGGCCTTCCGGAGCAACCGCGGGGGTGAGTGGGCCATCTGGGTGGTGCCCGCGAACGGTGGTCCTATACAGCGCCTCTTTACCGCACCCATTGAGCCAGGCGATGAACTAGTGGAGCGTTTGTCATGGCTGCCATAAGAAGAGTGGTTGACGGAAACGGCGCAAGGCGGCAGAAGCCGGCCCGCAGAAGCGGCAAGCGACAGCTTCGCTTCACCGTGGTGATGGAGTTCCTGGTGGGCCTGCTTGGTCTCTACGGCGTCGGCCGGCTGCTGGCCGGCCGGTTCAAAGAAGCCCGCCTATTCCTGCTGGCCAGTCTGGTGCTACTCGTACCGCTGGACCTGGCACCGCGAATCAGCGGCGACGAGTACGCCCTCTGGATCCCATTCCTGATCAAGGGGGTCCTGGCCGCACTGAGCGCTGTCCACCTCAACTACATGCTCAACCGCAGTCGCTCCCGAGCCTGACCCAGCGCCCCTTACGGCCGACGGTCTGGCCGAACAGGGGGGCATGGCGTACAATGGCCGCGACTCGGGCCCCTGGGCATCTGCGGCCATTTGGCGCCCTTCTACGGCTCCGCGGGCCTGAGGAACCCCTCCCCTGCCGAGCGAGGGGTGTTCCGCTCCCCCTTCCTTGTCAGGGAAGAGGGACGGGGGGTTAGGTTTGGCCGGGAGGTTCGCCACGCGGCGCGGCCCAATGGCGTGCGCTGGGGATTAGGGCCCCGGTCACACCTGTGGCCGCCCAGGCAGCACGATAGCCTTCACAGCAAATAAGCAGGGGACCATGAGGTCGTGATTCTCAGAAGCCCTCGTCAGATAGATGAGTACACCATCCTAGAGTCCGTCGGCGGGAGCAGGGCCTTCACCGTCTACCACGCCACCGACCGCGAGGGCACCCATGTGGCCGTGAAGGCGGCGCTCAACCGTTCAGCACGGGACCTGGCGCACCTGCGCCGCGAACGGGAAGTGTGCCGTCACCTCTACATACCCGGCCTGCGGGCCGTCCGGCACGTGGGTCAGAGCGCCGACGGCCACATCTACTCGGTCATGGACTGGGCAGAGCACACCCTGCGGGATGAGATGAACCGCAAGAAGCGCTTCTCCCGCAGCGCCGTCCTCAAGCTCCTGATGCCCGTGGCCGAGACCCTCGACGAAATGCATGCCCGCCAGTACGTCCACTGCAACCTCACGCCCGACCACATCCTCATCCACGAGGACGGGCGGGTCCTCCTGGCGGGAGTGGCCGGCGCCAGACGTCGGGGCCAGCACCCGGCCCCCGGCGATGCCCGCTACTCGGCCCCTGAACGAAACACCGCCCAGCCCACCGGTCCTTGGTCGGACATCTACTCGCTGGGCGTCATCGCCTACGAGATGCTCACCGGCAAGCTGCCCTTCCCCAAGGGCAGTGACGAGCAGCTCCGCCGTGACCACGCCGTGCTCACACCCAGCCTGCCGCGCTCGCTCCGCCGTAGCCTGGGCCGAGACGCCAGCCGGGCTCTGCTGCGAGCCCTGGCCAAGGAACCGGCCGACCGGTTCCACTCCGCCACTGCCTTCCTGGAGGCGCTGCGAGAGCGCGAGTCCACCTCGCAGGCCGTCCAGCACCGCCTGTCCGACCTCGGTCAGGCTCTGGGCTGGGTCACCAAGCGGGTTCCCCGCGCCCTGAAGCTCGGACTGCTGGTCGTGGTGGCCGCCGCCGCTGCCGGGGGCGTCCTGCTGAGCAGCCTGAACAAAGAGGACCCCGTCGAGCCGGACCCCAGGACGGCAACAGCCGAGTTCGAGGCTGCCCTGTCCACCCCGGTGAGCGTGTGGACGGCCCGGCCCGTATCCACCCTGGACGTGGACGTCCCGCCTACGCCCACCTCAGAAGCCGCCGCTGCGAGCACACCTACCAGCGCCACCCAGACGACGCCGACTGCCACTCCAGAGCCGGAGGAGCCGCCGACCCCCACTCCGCCGCCCACGCAGCCGCCCGTCGCTCAGCGACCGGCGCCCGCTCTCCTGGAACCGGCGGATGTCACCCACTTCCCCGGCGACGCCACGGTGCAGTTCGTCTGGCAGTTCGATGGGCAGTTGCAGCCGGGTGAGACCTTCGACCTGCGCGTCTGGCGCCAGGGAGAGCCCGCATGGGGCATCGCCCGCACCACCGAGACGGTGTATCAGCAGCGAGGGGCGCCGGCCGGCCCCGGGGAGTACTCCTGGCAGGTGGTGGTCGTGCGGGACGACCCAAACACGGGCCAAGTCATCGAGACTAGCAAGCGGAGTCCCACTCGCCGCCTCTTCTGGGACTGAGGCCCTTGCCGGAGCGCAATCAGCCCCTGTCCATAGACGCCCTAGTGCTGGCGGTGCTGGTCCTGGCCCGGGTCCGCATTGACACCCTGGCCGATCTAGTTGCCCCCCGCCCCGAGGAGACCATCCGCAGCCTGCCTCTGATCGGGGGGCTACTGTCCGATCAGGCCTGGGACCTCATGCGCCAGTGGCTCACCGATCCTTTCTCCCTGCTCCTGGTGACCCTGGCCTTCCTGCTTCTGGGCCTCTACCTGGTGGCCGACGCCCTGCGGGGTCGCCTGTCCGACACTCTAGTGTACCGGGCGAAGCTGGGGCTGATCCTCGGCCTGGTGCTGGTGACAGTAGTGGCCCAGAGCCTCTACCTGGTGGCCCTGCGCCGCCAGACCGGACCCGCCTCCTTCACCCACGACGGCGGCGTCATCCAGACCGAGATCGCTACCGACATGCTGCTCCAGGGGCGCAACCCCTACTCCGAGGACTACCTGGACACCCCGCTGGCAGAGTGGGGGCTAGAGAAGCGCACCGCCCTCTACCACTACCCCTACCTGCCCTGGACCCTGATCACCGCCGCGCCGATCAAGGTAGCCTTCGAGGCACTGACCGGATGGTATGATCAGCGCCTGCTGTACCTGGCGCTCTTCCTGGCCACGCTGGCGCTGCTGCCCGGGTTGGCCCGCAGCCGAACGGCGGCGCTGCTCCTGGTGATGGTAGTGGGGCTCAATCCCATCATGGGCAACGACATCATCTTTGGCATGAACGATTCGTTCGTGTTGGCCTGGATGGTGCTTGCCGTGTGGTTGCTGGCTAAGGGGAAAGAGGGGGCGGGCGCCGCCGCCCTGGGGCTGGCCCTGGCAAGCAAGCCGACCGCGTGGTTCCTGGCCCCGTTCTACCTGGCCTATCTGGCGCGAGGGGCAACTGGGCTCAGGCCGGCGCTGCGCCAGGTCATCTCGCGGGGATGGCCGGCCCTGGCTGTCTTCGGAGTCCTAGTACTTCCCTTCGTCCTTTGGGATCCGGCCGCGTTCTACGATGACGTCTGGGCCTGGAGCGCGGGCACCTCACCTACGCCCTACCAGATCCGGGGCTGGGGGCTGAGCAACCTGGTGCTGGCCCTGGCCCTCGTGCCCCACGACCAGGCCTACTTCCCCTTCTGGGTGCCCCAGCTGGCCCTGTGCCTGCCCCTGCTGGCCCTGCTCCTGCGCCGCCAGTGGCGCCAGCCCACGCTGGCCAACCTCTTCTACGGCACGGCCATCCTCTTCGGCGCCTATTCGTTCGTCTCCCGCTTCTTCAACGAGAACTACGCCGGGTTCCTGCTTGCCCTCTTGGCCCTGGCCGCCCTGAGTGGCCCCCGGGAGCCGGAGACCGCCTAGCCGCCATCCACCGGAGCCAGGACCAAGCCGGTGCGCGTGATCTGGGCCTGCGCCGGGTCGTGCCCCAGGGCCCGCAGCAGGTCATCCGGCCGGCCCGTCGCCTGGGGGTCATGTCGGAGCCGAGCCCGCAGCCCCGATCCCTCCGTCTGGTCTAGGTCCAGAACCAGCGGACGCAGGTCGTACTCGCGAATGCGGCCACCCCGCTCCATGTGCATGGGCACCGAGGGCGCGGCCATAAGAGCCTCCACCGCCTGCCTGACCCCCTCCGGATCAGCATCCCAGAGCTCGATCTCGTAGAGGGCCTCGCGCATGCGAGCCGGGAGGGACTTGCGCCGGCCGGCCACGATGGTTACACCCTCGACGGTAAGGCCAGGCACCGCCTGGGCCCGCAGCGCCGGCAGCAGCTCCTCGGCCGGCACCGGCTCCTGCAGCACCACCTCCAGCAGGTCGTTCCGGGACAAGACCCCCACGGGCAGCGGGGCGGCAAAGGTCAGCTGGGGCCGGGGGTTGAACCCGTGAGAGTGGGCCACCGGCAGCCGAGCGCGTCGAAACATGCGCTCCCACACCCGCATCAGGTCCAGGTGCGAGATGAACTGGATAGGCTTGCGGCGCCCGAACCGGACCTCGTAGCTATACGTGTCGTCCACCATCACTCCCAACACCGTACCCCATAGCGCCCCGAGATCCCGCAGGCCGAGCAGGCCTCGAAGCAGTCCGGCGTAAGCTCAGCCTGCAGCGCCCGGCGGCACTCCTGCTCCAAGAACGAGCGCCTGAGGCCGGTGTCCACGTGGTCCCAGGGTAGGGCCTGTTCCATGGCATACCCATTGCGGGCGAACCGGTCGCCGTCCACGCCGGTCTCCTCCAACGCCTGGCGCCAGAGGTCGGGGCGGAAGTGCTCCTCCCAGGGGTCGAACCGGGCCCCCAGCTCCCAGGCCCGCTGGATGACCGGGCCCAGCCGGCGGTCGCCCCGCGCCAGGAGCGCCTCGACGTAGGTGGCGCGCACGTCGTGCCAGGCCAGCTCCAGCCCTGGCCCTCGCATACCCTGGCGCAGGATGTCCTGGCGGCGCTCCAGGTCCTCGTCGCTCACCAGCGGCGCCCACTGGAAGGGCGTGTGAGACTTGGGGACGAAGGTGCTCACACTGACGGACACCCGGGTCCGCCGGCCGTGATGACGCTGGCCGATAGACAGCACCTTGCGGGCCAACCGCGGGATGCCCTCCACGTCCTCGTCGGTCTCGGTGGGCAGCCCCACCATGAAGTAGAGCTTGATGCGCTGCCAGCCGTGGCTGAAGGCCGCCTCTGCCGCTTGGGTGAGGTTCTCCTCGGTCACCTTCTTGTTGATGACGTCCCGCAGCCGCTGGGTGCCCGCCTCGGGGGCGAAGGTCAGCCCCGTGCGCCGGCGCCGCTGTACCATGTCCGCGAGCTTCACGGAGAAGGAGTCCAGCCGGAGCGAGGGCAGCGAGATGGCCACCGTATCGCCGAAGCGGGCGATGAGCCGCTCGAGCAGCTCCTCGATATGCCGATAGTCGCAGGTGCTCAGCGAGAGCAGGCCCAACTCGTCGTAGCCGGTGTTGGCGATGAGCTGAGCGGCCGCCTCCTCCACTTCCGCCACCGGACGCTCCCGGACAGGGCGATAGATGATCCCCGCCTGGCAGAAGCGACACCCTTGGCCGCACCCGCGCCGGACCTCCACCATGGCCCTGTCGTGCACCGTGGGCAGGTAAGGGACCACCGGCCGCGTGGGCGGTGGGGGCAGGGGTCGGACCACCCGGGCTACGACCCGGGAAGGAGCCTCGGGGACGAGGGCCTCCAGCCCCAGGTAGACACCACAATCGTCGTAGCGCGGGCGGTAGAGCTCGGGCACGTACACCCCAGGAAAGGCCGCCGCTGCCCGCAGGAACCGCTCGCGGTGAGCGCGACTGCCGGGCCTAGCGTCCTCGCTTCGGCCGAGGTCCCGGAACAGCTCCAGCAGCTCGAGCAGGGCCTCCTCGCCATCGCCGATCACCATGAGGTCAACGAAGTCGGCCATCGGCTCCGGGTTGTAGCAGGCCGAGCCCCCGGCGATCACCAGGGGCATGGTGTCGTCCCGGTCCGCAGACCGCAGGGGCAGCCCGGCCAGGTCCAGCATCTCCAGCACGGTGGTGAAGTTGAGCTCGTACCCCAGGGAGAAACCGATCAGGTCGAAGTCAGCCAGAGGTCGCCGGCTCTCCAGGGAGTACAGGGGGAGGCTGTGTCCGCGCATGGCCGCGGCCATATCCGGCCAGGGGGCGTAGGCGCGCTCGGCCAGCATGTCCTCACGGGCGTTCACCAGGTCGTAGAGCACCATGAGCCCCAGGTTGGACATGCCGATCTCGTACACGTCCGGGAAGGCCAGGACCATTCTCACCCGGGCGCTATCCCAGGGCTTGTGCACGCTGTTCCATTCCGCGCCCGTGTAGCGGGCCGGCTTCTCCACTCCGGCCAGGATGCGATCCAGCGCCTGCTGAGATATCTGGGTGCTCATGAGCCCGCCGGGATGAACTGCACTGCTAAGCGCCGCCGCCTAGGGCCGTCGAACTCGGCCAGGAAGATGCCCTGCCAGGTGCCTAGCACAATCCTGCCCGCCTGTACGGGCACCGACACGCACGACCCCACGAGGCTGGACTTGATGTGCGCCGCCGAGTTGCCCTCCCCGTGGGCGTACCTGCCCTCCCAGGGCACCATCCGCTCCAGATGGGCCAGCAGGTCCCGCCCCACGCTGGGATCGGCATTCTCGTTCAGGGTAATGCCCGCCGTGGTATGGAGCACGAACACGTGACAGACCCCATCCCGGCCCTCCGCCTCCAGCGCCTCGGCCACCTTTCTGGTCACGTCCACCAGCTGGCTGCGAGAGGCTGTCTCCACCTCGATCACCCGCATGCGGCTTCCTTCCTCTTTGATCACTACAAAAGGGGCGAGCCTTCTCGCCCCCGTGCCATTCGTCTCTCGGCCCATGCCGACGTACAACCAGGATTATAGCACAGGTAAGGAGCCCCCTCGGGGAAATGGCAGGAACAGTCAGGACACCCGCGTCTTCCGCATCGGCCGCCCCCACTCACTGAGGAGTGCGCCTGGGGGTGACACGTGAGGAATGCGCGCTACTAGGCGCACACTGGTGCGCCCAGGCCCCAGGTGCGCTCGGGTGCTCCCCGAGGAGTCCCCACGTCATTCCGAGCCCCCCTCATGCCATCCAGGGCCCCCCTCATGTCATCCCGAGCGAAGCGAGGGATGACATGGGGGGCGGGCTGACAAGAAGGGCGCCCTGGTGCGCCCAGTAGCGCGCACCCCTCAGCGGTCTCACGGGTCACTCGTCACGTGTCACTCTTCACGCTTCACGCATCACTCCCGCCCCCCGCTTGACCGCCCCGCTCACGCCGGGCTAGAATGTCTTGCGCTCAGTCGGGGGACGCCAGCCCACCCCCCAGGGAGGCAGGGATGGTTGAAGGATTACTGCCGGAGATCCACTGGCTCGGGCATGCCACTTTCCGCATAGAGATCCAGCACAGGGTGATCTACTTCGATCCCTGGGAGGTCAAGTCAGGTGCGCCTAAGGCTGACCTGATCTTCATCACTCACGCCCACCACGATCATTGCTCCCCTGAGGACGTGGAGAAGATCGCCAAGCCAGACACCATCGTCGTGGCGCCGGAGCCGTGCCTGGAGAAGCTCGGACTAGACCCTGAGCACTTCCGGGCTGTCGAGCCGGGGGACAAGCTCACCGTGATGGGTCTGGACGTGGAGGTGGTGCCGGCCTACACCGTCGGCAAGGCCTTCCACCCCGAAGGCTCGGCCAATGTCGGCTACATCGTCACCCTGGAGGGCGTGCGCCTCTACCATGCCGGTGACACCGACCTCATCCCCGAGATGTCTGACCTCACGGTGGATGTGGCCCTGCTGCCCATCGGCGGCACGTACACGATGAACGTCCAAGAGGCGGCAGCGGCAGTGCGCCGACTCCGGCCGCGCATCGTGGTGCCCATGCACTACGGGCGCATCGTGGGGGAACTGGACGATGCCCACCGCTTCGCCGAACTGGTAGAGGACGCCGAGGTGGCCGTCCTGCCCGAGGAAGACTAGGACTGCTCGTCCAGTACCTGGCGTACCGTCTGGGTGAGGCCGTCCAGGGTGAAGGGCTTCCATAGAAGCGGGAATCCCTGGAGGTCATCGTCGCTCCCGCCCATGTACCCCGACATGAGAAGCACCCTGACCGAGGGGTACCGGTCCTTCAGTGCCAGCGCCAGCTCCACGCCAGTCATCCCCGGCATCACCACGTCAGTCAAGAGCAGGTCCGGAGGCTGCCCCTTGGCCTCGACGATCTCCAGGGCCTCATCTCCCCGGGCCGCAGTCCAGAGCGTGTAGCCCTGGGAGGAGAGCATCCGCTCCGTAAGCTGGCGTACGCTGGGCTCGTCCTCGGCCAGCAGTATCACCCCCTGGCCCTTTCCGTCCCCACCATTCGCCTTGGCACCGGGACCTTCTGCCCTCTCGGGCTGTAACTTGCCCGGTAGATAGACATCGAACGACGTGCCGCCGCCCTCTTGGGGTTGGAAGAGGACCACGCCCTGATGGCTGCGCACGATGCTCTGCACCACGGCCAGCCCCAGTCCCCGCCCCGCGGATGCGCCCTTGGTGGTGAAGAAGGGCTCGAAGAGGTGTTCGCGCGCTTCCGGGCTGACGCCCACGCCGGTGTCGCTCACCCGCAGCCTGACGGTCGGGCGCTCGGCCAGTGCCGGCTCCATCCGGACCACTTCGGCAGGAGGTTCCACCACCTGGCTCTCGACCCGCACCCGGCCGCCATCGGGCATGGCCTCCGTGGCGTTGAGCACCAGGTTGAGCACGACCTGCTTTAGCTCACCCGGGTCCACCATCACCGGTGGCAGCTCCGGACTCACGGCTGTCACCAGCTCGATCTGGGTTCCGGCCATCTCTCGGAGCATAGGAAGCAGGTCCTCGATCACCTCGTGCACCAGGGCCGAGCTCTCCTGCCCCCGTTGTCCTCGGCCCAGCACGAGCAGCTGCCGGCTCACCCGGGCCCCTCGGTTGGCCGCCGCCTTGATCTCCATGATGTCCTGGCGGGCCGGGTGATCGTCGGGCAGGTCCATGAGCGCCAGCTCGGAGGACCCGATGATCGCGGTGAGGACGTTGTTGAAGATGTGGGCCACGCCCCCGGCCAACCGGGCCACCATGCTGGCCTTCTGGGCCTCCACCAGGCGCGCCTGCATCTCCCGTTCGCCGGTGATGTCCAGCGCCACGCTCACCAGCCCCGTCACCCGCCCTTCCGGGTCCGTCAAGGGCGCCTTGACCGTTCGGAAGGTGCGCCGCTTGCCCTCCACCTCCATAACCTCCTCGAACTGGAGGGTCTGGCCGCTCTGGAGGACCTGGCAGTCGTGACCAGCGCAGACGCGGGCGAAAGCAGGGTCGAGGAGATCGAGGTTTGTCTTGCCGATCAGTTCCTCGGGCGCGCGGCCCACCAGCCGGGCCAGGGCCGAGTTCACCAGCCGGTAACGCATGTCGGCGTCCTTGACGGCCGCCGGCGCAGGGAGCGCGTCCACGAAGGCCCTGAGCTCATCCAGGCGCCGTCGGGCCTGCTCCTCCGCCTGTTCTCGTGCCTCCACCGCCCGCGATATGGCGGTCACAGCCATGAGCTGTTCGCGAAACCGGCCGCTGGGAGAGTGCCACCGCCCAGAGGTGGCGTAGGCGTCCAGGGCGCGCAGGAGGTCCCGATAGGGCTGCATGAGCTGCGCGTAGGTGCTGACGAAGGCCAGGGTCTGGGCCCCGGCCAGGAGCAGGACGCTGGATAGCAGGATGAGGGCCCCAGCGCGCAGGGGGGTGCCGATTCCCCGGGTGGGAACGGTGAAGTCGAGGCGACCGGCCGGCCCTACCATGCCCGGGACGGACACAGATGCGGGCGCCCGCCCGCTGGTGATCTGGCCCAGAGACACCGTCGTGCCCACGGGGGCGGCCTCGTCTGCCGGCACGATGGAGAGATCCCGGGCCCCCGCCACTCGGGATGCCGCGGCGCCGATAGGCTCGGTGTAGTCGGCCAGCACCACCACCCAGCCCTCGTCATTCGGACGGGGCGCGGCACCGGCCACGTAGAGCCGACCCGCGTCATACGCCGTGCACCAGGCGGGGCCGGCCGTCGGCGAGCGCTGGGCTAGCCATTCGGTCAAGGTAGGGGCAAGCGCCACCGGCCAGTCGTCAGGCCACTCAGCAGCGGCGACGGTGTCAGTCCCCGTGAAGGCGATGATCTCGGCTCCGGCCGGCGGCGGGACCGCCTCCGGGTCCGCGAGCCGGGCGACCACCTGTGCCTGCTCGGCCAGGTCCTGCCCGGCCTGCTCGATCACCACTGCCAACGCTCGAGAGGGCGTTCCCACCAGGTAGTTGCCCAGTGAGGAGAGGGTACGCGGAGCCGCCAACGCCAAGAGCACGACAACCACCACCTGAATGGCGATGACGAGCCCCAGGCGCAGCGCTACACGAGGCACTATGGATGGTAAGGCAGGACCTGCCTTCTCTTGTGGCTCCACCAGGGACCTCGGTCGTTGGCGGTGACGAGCTGGGTTGGGAACCGGGTTCCCCGTACCGCCAAGGGACGCGGTGCGGAGCGACTCCCGTTCTTGTATCGGCAGGGCCGCCCATTACGTTAGCGGGACCTGCGTAAATGAACGGTAAAAATGGGCAGATGCAGTTCGCGCTTGGTACGAAGCAAGCTTCCCCTGCCTGCCAGTGTAGAGCACCGCGGGCAGACGTCAAGGGGTGGAGGGGCCGACCGGTCAGCGGAGCGCTTGACACCGATCGCACCACACAGACAATCAGTGCGGCTACGGAAAGTCATACCGACTGGAGACGCATGAGATACCTCAGGCCCTTCCTCATAGCCGCTGCTCTGGCCCTCCCGGCTGCCCTCCTCCGCTACCTCTACCGCCGTCCTCTCCCCAAGACAGACGGCGTCGAGGCGGTGCATGGCCTGGACCGACCGGTGGAGGTCATCCGCGATCGCTGGGGCGTGCCTCACATCTATGCCCTCAATGAGCACGACCTCTTCTACGCTCAGGGCTTCATTCATGCCCAGGACCGCCTGTGGCAGATGGAGTTCAGCCGTCGCCTGGCGCACGGCCGCCTGGCCGAGATCCTGGGCGAACCGGCCTGGGAGGCCGACCGGCTATTCCGCACCCTCGGCCTCACCCGCGCCGCCCGGCGTGACCTGGAGCTGACTGACCCCGACACCATGGCCGCCCTGCAAGCCTATGCCGATGGCGTCAACTGCTGGCTCCGTCATCACGCCACCCGCCTGCCCCTGGAGTTCCAGCTGCTGCGCCGGGCGCCCGACCCTTGGGAGCCCCTGGATACCCTGGCCTTCGGGCGGGTGCAGGGGTGGGTGCTCTCCCACAACTGGGACCAGGAGGTGCTCAACACCGCCCTCATCGCCCGCGTCGGGCCCGAACGTGCCGCCCAGCTCCGAGGCGACTACCCTCCCACCAACCCCTTGGTCCTGCCCGGCCAGACCTGCGTCTCCCTCGCCGAGGAGCTGCTGGCCGAGTTCGACCGGGCCCGCACCTGGCTCCCGGCCCTGCGCTATCAGGGATTGAGCAACAACTGGGTCGTGGACGGGGCCAAGTCTGTCACCGGCAAGCCCCTCCTGGCCAACGACCCTCACCTGGGGCTGGACATTCCGGGCGTCTGGTATGAGAACCACCTCAGTGCCCCCGGGTTCGAGGTGACAGGCGTCACCTTCCCCGGCGTGCCCGGCGTGGTCATCGGCCACAACGAGCGCATCGCCTGGGGCGTCACCGCGTCCCTGCCGGACACTCAGGATCTCTACCTGGAGCGCTTCCATCCCGATGACCCTACCCTCTACCAGGTCGGCGATGGTTGGGAGCGGGCCACCGTGCACCACGAGTCCGTCCACGTGCGCGGTGAGGCGACACCCCGGCTATTGGAAGTCATCGAGACCCGCCACGGCCCGCTGGTCACCTCCCTCCTGCCCCTGGCCGACGAGCCCGATCGGGTGGCCCTGTCCCTGCGCTGGGTGGGGTACGAGCCCTGCTTCCTCTCCCGGTCCGTAGTGGCGCTCAACCGCGCCCAGGACTGGGACCAGTTCACCGAGGCCCTGCGCGATTTCGACTGCCCGTCACAGAACTTCGTGTACGCCGATATCGAGGGAAACATCGGCCTGTACGTGCCCGGCAAGGTGCCGGTGCGGCCCGGGCGGCTGGGCCAGGTGCCCATGCCCGGTTGGACCGACGAGAACGAGTGGCAGGGCTGGATACCATTCGAGGAGCTGCCCAGCGCCTTCAACCCCGAGGGGCACTACCTGGCCAGCGCCAACAACAAGGTCGCCGGCATCGAGTACCCGCACCTCTTCTCCTGCGAGCAGTACGATGGCGTGCGGGCCCGCCGAATCACCGACCTTCTCGAGGCCCAGGACCGCCTGTCCGCCGAGGACTTCGCCCGCATCCAGAACGACGTATACTCCCTCCCCGCCGAGTCCGTCCGGTGCCTCTTGCTCGCCCACGCTCCCGCCATCCTGAGTCACCCGGCCCTGCAGGATAACCGTCCCCGGGCCTCCCAGGTTCTGGCGCTCCTGCGAGAGTGGGACTGCGAGCTGACCGCAGACTCTATCGCCGCTACCGTGTACGAGCTGACTGAGTACTTCGCCGCCGAGCGCGTCTTTCGCCCCTGGCTGGGCGACCTGACCGAGCGCTACTTGGGCCTGAACCTGGGCGCTCTGTTCCACTACAGCAGCCTCCAGGTCAACAACAGCCGCCACGTCTTGCGCCGCCTGCTGGAGGACGACGCGTCCGACTGGTTCCGAGACGGGGCCGGCAATCCCCTGTCACGTGAGGACATCCTGGCCCAGGCCCTCAACGACGCGCTCACCTACCTGCGCCAACACCACGGTGAGGACATCGCCAACTGGAAGTGGGGTAACCTGCATCGTATTCGCTTCCACCACACCCTGGGCCGCGTCCGCCCCCTCGACCGGCTGCTCAACCGTGGCCCCTACCCCCTGGGCGGCGACCAGAACACCGTCAACGCCGCCTTCTTCCGGCCTCAACTGCCCCTCAACGACTACTCGGCCGGCCCCTCCTGGCGCATGATCCTGGACCTATCCGACTGGGACGCCAGCCGCGCTGTCCTTCCCACCGGCCAGTCCGGTCACCCCGCCAGCCCTCATTACGATGACATGATCCCGTTCTGGCGAGATGGTCGCTACCACCCCATGCTCTGGTCACGTGACAAGATCGAGGCCAATGCCGAGGGGCGGCTCATCCTAAAGGGATGAGAGGGCCGGAAACGCACCGCAGCGCACCAGATGCCTAAGGATTCGGCACGTCGCTTGCAGAAAGGAAGGCCATGCAGCGTGAACTGACCTTGGCTCTTCATAGGTACGTGCGATGCGCAGGCGATACGAAGTCGAGCTGTCCGATGAGGAGCGGGCGAGGCTGCTTGAGCTGATCCGAACGGAGAACCTCTCGCGACGACAGCTGGCCCGAGCCCACATCCTCCTCCGAGCTGACGAGGGCGCCGTCAACGCAGTCATCGCTGAAGCACTAAACGTCCACGTCTCAACCGTAGAGCGAGTCCGCAGACGCTACGTCACCGGCGGGCTCGACTGGGCCCTGAACGAGCGCAGCCGTCCCGGCCGCCGTCCTGACCCAAGCCGAGAAAGGAGGCGCACCCCGCCCGACTAGCGCCCCCAGTAACACCAAGGCCCAGCGGGGCACTGGGGCCTCGCTGGGCCCGGCACTACAACCGCTATCTTCTCACCACAGTCCCAAACACGGCGGAATTCGCTACTGGCCGGTTCCGATGCGCCAGCAGCCATGGCCATGTGCCCACAGGAACGGGGCTAGGACCGACGCAACCGACGAGCCGCTCTGTCGAACCCGATGATAGGGGCAGCCCGTGTGATTCGGGGTGCCCGGGGCTGGGTGGGGCTTCCCCACTCCGCGATGCTCTGAAGGATACGCGCTGTGGTGAGCGCGTCACTGAGCGCATCGTGGGCCTCGTGCCCATCGAGCCCCAGCCGCTCTGCCGCGACGCTGAGCCTATGCCAGCGGTACTCCTGGTAGCGGGGGTTCCATTCCCCTTCGAACTCCGCAAACAGCCTCATCACGCACTCGGCCTGAAACCGGGGCAGGCGGGCACCCCAGGCTCGGGCCGTCTGAGCCAGCAGGCGGGTATCGAAGCTGGCGTTGTAGATGCAGACCAGGCGGCCACTGAGGATATCCCCCAGCTGCCGGCACACCTGCGCCCCCGTGGGGGCACCGGCGACGTCGGCGTCGGTGATGCCGTGAAGCCTGGTCGCATCCTCGGGTATGTGACGGGTTGGTCGCACCAGCGTGTTCAGCAGCGTGTTCCCCCTCCCGTCTACCACAGCGATCGCGATGACCTCATCGGTGCTGTCTATGCCGGTAGTCTCCGTATCCAGGACCAGTGCATCCTGGTCCAACCAGGCTCGTGCCCGGGCGGCACATCGCTGCCGACGACCAAGAGCTTCCTCGAGCATGGCCCATCTCCATTGCGCACATCTGCCAGGTGTGGCCTACTTGCCCCGTAGCGGTTGCACTCCCTGTGCCAGGTCCATACACTTCTCGGCTACAGGGCGCACCGCCTTGAGGGCCATGCTCGCCACGAGGGCCCATTTGGGGAAAAACCGAGACTTGACACCCACCGGCCAGGGCGCTATAATGGCCTCACCGACGTGGGGAAGTGTCGGAACTGGCAGACGAGCGTGACTTAGGATCACGTGGATTACTCCGTGAGAGTTCGAGTCTCTCCTTCCCCACCTGGCGGTGGATGTGCGGAAGTGGCTCAGTGGTAGAGCATCTCCTTGCCAAGGAGAAAGTCGCGGGTTCGAATCCCGTCTTCCGCTCCTGAAGTGGCCGGGGGGTGGGCCCGGGCCCGCCCCCCCCCCACTTCCATATCCGCCGCAATCTCCTCGCCGCTCGGACCGGTGGCACGCCACTGGCAGTGCCCATTGATGCTTCCCGGATTGACTTTGGTTGCTAGCCCGCTAACATAGGGGCATTCGCCATCCCTGGACCAAAGACCCATTGCGGTCTAGGTTAGTCAATGCTAGCATTTGCGCGGGAAACATGGGCGACATCAGTGCTTTCGACATCATCGTTTGTCTGATGCTCCTGGGCGGGATGGCCGTGGGCTTCGCCCGCGGGTTCGTGCGCCAGACTGCCGATCTCGCCGCCCTGTACGTCGGCGTCGCCGTGGCCGCTCAGTACACACCCCTCATCGCCCCTTCCCTGGACCGGCGGCTCACCACCTGGCCAAGCTATACCGTCACTGCCCTCACCTTCTTCCTGCTCGTGGCCGTGGTGACCGGCGTACTCAGCCTGGTGGCTCAGAACCTGCTCACCACCAGTCAGCGCCAGGAACTCAACGAGCTCAGCCACATCGCCGGCTTCGCCATCGGCGCTCTGACCACCCTCGCCTTCATCAGCATCGCCATGCCGGTGGTGCGCTACGCTGTGGCCGTCTCCTGG
>JBMNTK010000059.1:0-18941 GCA_050945695.1 Anaerolineae bacterium
CATCACCCGAACCAAGAACCGACTCTATCTCATATCCACCAAGGGACGCGCCTGCTCCTATCTGCGAGAGAACCCAGCCGACCTGCTCCAGAAACCAACAGCCTCCTCCGGCGCAACCTGGGCATGGGCTTACGAGCCCAGTCATGACGATGAGGACGACGATGTGCCCTTCTAGGAGGGAGGTAGCCTTGTCCGATCCCAGGCTGCTCCGAACAGCGATAGGCAATGTCAGCGCTCAGCACTCTGTCTCAAGCCTGTCGCTCCGGGTCCTGTGCTGCTGTGCCCCTTGTCCCTCAGCCCATCCCGCCCTATTCTAGGCCCTCGATGCACCGTGCCGGGGGGAGGACGTGAGCGAGAAGCCCATTCGCGTGATGATCGTGGACGACCATCCCCTGGCCCGGGCGGGCCTGGCGACCTTCCTGCTGGCCTACGACGACCTAGAGCTGGTCGCCGAGGCCGGCAGCGGCGAAGAGGCCGTGGAACAAGCCCGCCGGCTTGGCCCCGACGTGGTGCTCATGGACATGGTCCTCCCAGGGATGGACGGAGCCGAGGCCATCGCTGCCATCCGCACCGTCTGCCCTCACGCCCGGGCGCTGGTGCTGACCAGCTACCGGGAGGACGCGCACGTACGGCGGGCCCTGGCCGCCGGGGCCGTGGGTTACCTGCTCAAGGACGTCTCGGCCGAGGAGCTCGCTGACGCCATCCGCAACGCCAGCCAAGGTCGGGCAACGTTGGCCCCCGAGGCCACCGAAGCCCTGATCCGCGCCGCCACCCAGCCTCCCCAGCCCGGGTTCGACCTCACCGAGCGCGAGCGCGAGGTGTTGAGCCTGCTATCTGCCGGTCTCAGCAATGCCGACATCGCCGAGCGGCTGGTGGTGAGCCTAGCCACGGTGAAGTCCCACGTCAGCAACATCCTGTCCAAGCTGGAGGTCGAGAGCCGCACGGAAGCGGTCGCGCTGGCCCTCAGGCGCGGGCTGGTGGCTGACCGGCCTCCGCCGGAGGGCCTAGGCAAAGATCATACTTTCGGCTAGTCTGGACTTCCGCCCCCAGGCTGATGTGTCACCCTCGATGCGATCGTAGACTGCTCGTAGCGCACTCGGGGAACCCGAGGCGCGCATCGAGGAGGTGACATGGCGAAGAGAACCTGGTTAGCAGGGCTGCTCATCGTGGCTCTGGTAGTGGTGGCAGCGGGGGCTCCGCTCCTGCGTAACACCTCGCAGGCGGGCATGTTGGGGCCGGCGGAGACGGTGGAGGCATTCTACGCCTGGTATCTCGACTACATCGGCGATCCCGCCACGGGTGAGTTCCGCAATCCCCTGGCCGACCGCGCCTATCGGGACAGCGCATACCTGGCGCCGGAGTTCATCGCCGAGGTGGACGCGCTGCTCGATAGCTTCGAGGGGGGAGGGTACGACCCGTTTCTTATGGCGCAGGATGTGCCGACCGAGATCCACGTGGGAGAGGCGATGGTCGCCGGAGACATGGCCACGGTGCCGGTCACCACGAGCTTCCCCGGGCACAGCCTGGAGGTGACGCTCGCCAAGGGGACCGACGGCGTCTGGCAGATCACCGACATCACCCGCTAGCGCTACCTGCATCCAGCCCACCCACGGTCACCCGTGGGTGGGAGGTCTTTTCCAGGAAGGTGTGGAAATGCGGTCCACCGCTTCGGCGCTCGTGACCGGCATCGTTCTCCTGACCCTGCTTACCGGCTGTGGCACGCCCACGCCTACGCCGGTGCCCCCGTTCGCCAGCCCGACGACCGCGCCCGCCCTGGCCATCGCCGATCCGACGGGACTCGGCCCGGTGGAGTCGGTCAGCGCCTTCTACGGCTGGTACCTCGCCTACTCCTCCGGCAGCGGGCAACGGAACCCGCTCGTGGACGAGGCCTACCGCCGGACCGGCTACGTTACTGCCCGCTGGCAAGACCAAGTGGCCGCCATCCAAGGCTCCCCTGGCGGCAGCTTCGATCCCTTTCTCTGTGCCCAGGACGTCCCCGAACAGGTCCTCCCCTTCCAAGTGCACCAAGAGGGTGGGTGGGCGTCCGTGGAGGTGCGCACGAGCTTCCCCGGGCACGCCTTCACGGTCAGGCTTCAGCAAGTGGGGCAAGCCTGGCAGATAGACGAGGTGCGCTGCCAGGGTGGCTCCGCTGCCCCTCCCACCGCGGCCCCTGCGACCGTCCAAGCGGAAGGCGGGCTCTATACTAGTGAGGAATTCGGCTTCCGCGTGCAGTATCCTGAGGAGTGGGTGGTACGCGAGGTGAGGGCACGCATGGGTGAGCCGCCCATCGGCCCGGAGGGCCTGCGCCTGATGGTGCTTCTGATGCCGGCGGAATGGGCCCAGGCGATGGATCGCCCCGGGCCGCCCGACCCGGATGCCCCAGCCATTGCCCCTCTCACTCTGGAGGTGATGCTGGCGTCGGAGGAGGAGTTCCGGGCCTACTACCCGGCGCCGGCCCGAAGTGAGGGAGTGCAGTTGGCACACGCACCGGCGCTCTACACCGTCGAGGCGGTGACGGAAGAGATCAACATCCCGCGTTACGTCCTCGTACACCCGGTGGCCGCCAACCTGCGGGTCGTGCTGACCGACCCGGTGAGCGGCTTCCCCGATCGGCTGGCGGCCTACCCGGAAGTGGCTGCCGCCTTCCAGGAACTGGCGGACAGCTTTGCCTGGCTCGACTGAGGCACCGCGCCGTCCCGCCGGCGAGCGTTCTCGCCTGCGTCTGTCCCTGCGGGCGAGAGCCCTGCTGTACGTGCTCGCCCCCACGGTGCTCATTCTGGGGACCCTGGCCGCCCTGCTGCCCCGGGCCAATGCCCGCGCCGCGGAAGCCTTAGCCGGGGAGCGCAACGGGGAGATCAGCCGCCTGCTGGCAGAGCAGGTCAGCGGCGAGATGGCACGGTTCGTTGGTCTCCTGAGCCAGGTGGCGGCTCGGCCAGAGGTCTACGAGTTCGAGCCGGCGGCTCAGCAACTCGCGCTGCGCACTTTCGTGGGCACCTTGCGGCCCTTCGATGCCGGCGTCCTGGTTATTGACTCCGACGGCCGGGTCACCGCGGCCGACGCGCGCCAGCCGGCCGAAGTGGGGGAGGACTGGTCCGGCCAGGAGTTCGTCCGACGAGCTCTCGAGAGCCCGGGGCTGGCGCTCGCTTCCGATGTCTTCACCCTCCAGGACGGCCGGCAGGTAGTGGCGCTGACGTTGCCCGTGCACGTCCCAGGTGAGGGCTACCGCGGGCTCTTGGTGGGTCTCTTCAGCGTAGGGGCGGACGCTCCCGGTGGGCTGCACGCCAGCATGGCCCGGCTGGCGCTGGGCGAGGGCCGCCGCCTGATCCTGGCCGATGCCAACGGCCGCGCCCTGTACCACTACTCACCGGCGCTGATCGGCCAGCCCCTCACCGGCTACCCGGACCCAGCGGCTGAGCCGCGGGCCGTGCGCCTGCGCCTCGGGGAGGGCAGCGAGGAGCAGTTGGTCGCCGTGGCCCCCGTCCCCGATACCGGCTGGAGCCTGGTCCTGGAGGAGCCCTGGAGCCGGCTGGCGGGGACCTACGCGGGCGCGACCCGCCTGCTGTTTGGCCTTTCCCTGCTGGGGCTGGTGATCCCTGCTCTGACCGTGGCGCTGGGTGTGGGGCGGGTCACCCGACCCATTGCCGAGCTGAGCCATGCCGTCGAGGAGGCGGCCGCGGGCGAACTCGGGCAACAGGTGACGGTGCGCACCGGCGATGAACTGGAGCTCCTGGCGGGGCAGTTCAACCGCATGTCGGCCCGGTTGGCAGCCTCCAGCGCCGAGCTGGAGCAGCGCGTCGAGGAACGCACCCGGGAGCTGAACGTCCTCTACGAACAGGTTAAGGAGACGGCTACGCTTGCCGAGCGCAACCGCCTAGCTCGCGAGTTGCATGACTCGGTCACCCAGACGCTGTTCTCGGCCAAGCTCGTGGCCGACGTGCTGCCTCGGCTCTGGGAGCGTGACCCCGAACTGGCCAAGACGAACCTCATGAACCTGCGCCTGCTCACCGGGGGAGCCCTGGCCGAGATGCGCGCCCTCCTGGTGGAACTGCGGCCGGCCGCCCTGTCTGAAGGTGATATGAGCGAACTGCTGGGGAACCTGGCGGGCGCGGCGCAGGTGCGCGGGCGCATCCCCGTGACGGTGGATGCCGCGCCCAGCCCCGGCTTGCCGGCCGACGTGCAGGAGGCGTTCTATCGAATTGCCCAGGAGTCGCTCAACAACGCCCTCAAGCACGCGCAGGCTGGTGCGGTAATGGTGCGGTACGCCGCCCAGGAGGAGGACGGGCGCCTAAGTGCTCGTCTGGAGGTGGAAGACGACGGGGTGGGGTTCGACTCGGAGGCGGTCTCCCCTGGCCATTTTGGCCTGGGGATCATGAAGGAGCGTGCCACCGCCGTGGGCGCCGATCTCCGGGTGGAGTCTGCCCCCGGGCGGGGCACGCGCGTGCTGCTCGTCTGGCGCGAAGGGTCACTGCCGGCCTAGGCGGGCCGGGCCTCCTGGTTGTGCATGAGCCAGACGTAGCCGTCTTCCAGGCTGGGCGGCAGGGGGGTGGCCCCGGGGTAGGCGCCCACGTCCTCTCCTACCACCCGGTACTGGATCCCCTCAGCCAGGTGCTGGCTGGAGACCACCACCAGCCCCTGGTTGGGCTTGTGGCCGTTGTCGCTGACGATCTGCCACACCCGCCCCTGAGCGGACGCGATGAGCTCGGCCGGGCTGCCACGGTAGCGGAGGCGGCCCTGGTGGAGCACGGCCATGTCCCGGCAGGTCTGGCCGATATCCTCCACGATGTGGGTGGAGAGGATCACCACCCGGTCGCCGGCCAGGTCAACCAGCAGGTTGCGGAAGCGGATGCGCTCCTCCGGGTCCAGCCCGGCGGTCGGCTCGTCCACGATCAGGATGCGGGGGTCGTTGACCAGGGCCTGGGCGATGCCCACCCGGCGCTTCATGCCCCCGGAGAAGCCCTTGAGCTTGCGGTCGGCGTCCTCGCTTAGCCCCACCAGCTCCAGCGTCTCCTCCACCCGGCGGCGACGCTCGCTGGGGGAATCCAGTCCCTTGAGGATGGCCATGTAGTCCACGAACTGGCGGGCGCTCAGGTCTGGGTAAAGGCCCAGTTCCTGGGGCAGGTAGCCGAGCATCTGCTTGATCGCCACGCGTCCGCTCTCGTGGGCCACGTCATGACCGGCCACGATCACGGATCCCCTCGTGGGGCGGACGAGGCCCGCCAAGATGCGCATGAGGGTGGTCTTGCCGGCGCCGTTCGGCCCCAAGAGCCCGAACATGCCGCAGCCGATGTCGAGGCTGACCCCGCGCAGGGCCGTCACTTGTTGGGTGCCGCTGCGGTAAGTCTTATCCAGGTCTCGGATCTCGATTTGGGTGCTGTCTTGTGCCATCACAGGTAACGCTCCTGTCGTTCCAGGGCCCGCCAGGCAAGGACCATGAGCAGTCCGGCCACACCTGTCAGGCATAGGTGAGTAGCGGCAAGGTAAGGGCTTGCCGGGGTGAAGAAGCCGGCGAAGAGGAACAGATGCCGGGCCCAGGGGCTGTTGATGAACCAGCTGCGCGCCAGTATCTGGGCCAGCCAGACCAGCCCCGTCAGCATGGCTCCAGTCATGCTTTGGGCCGTCCCCAGGGCCAGAGCACTGCCCAGGCCCAGCATGGCAAGGGTAGGCGCCAGCCACAGGGCCTGGCGCTGCAGGAGGCTCCCATAGGCCGACATGCTCACCCCGGCCAGGGCCAGAAAAGCCTGGTAGGTCAGCGACTCCACGGTCACTATGGCCAGAAGCATCCCCAGCCGCTCCAGCAGGATCCGGCGGGCCTGGCGGGGAGCGGCAAGCTGCAGCTCCAGCGCCGGATCCTCCAGCACACAGGAACAGGCCAGCACCCCGGCCAGCAGGGGTAAGACTATCCCGATGAAGGAAGCCCCCACCTGGTCGGGCCGGCCCACCGCATCCAACCCTACCAAGAGGGCGAACAGCCCCCAGATGGCCGCCGGCAGCCAGAGGTGGTCCTTGCTGTAGGCCGACAGATGGTAACGTATGGGCACCCGGGCCCCAAGGTTCAAACTAGACATAACAGCCACTCTCCAACTCCTCTTCGGCCCACATCAGGCCCGCTCGGCCCGCCAGGCGAGGTAGCGATCCAGAGCCAGGAGCGCGACGGCGGCACAGGCGGCCAGGACGACCAGGTTGGCCACGGCCTCGATGGGGGCGCGGACCTCTCCCATGGGCGTCGCCGCTCCCCCGAAGAAGGCATCCCGGACGTAGCGGCCGGAGGGGGTCAGCAGGGTGTGGGAGAGGGTAGGCATCACCTTCGGGGTGATGAAGTTGCCCCAGATCCAATACCCGGTGAAGAGCACCTGGAAGGCTCGCACAGGCATGATGGCCGGGCAGGCCAGGGCGAAGGCCCCCACAAACAGGTACGCGGGGACGTTGATGCCCAAGAAGGCCAGCAGGCTCGCCCCGATAAGTTCCACGGGGGCGCCGACGGCCAGCGCCAAGCCGGTGTGCAGCAGGGACATGACCAGCACCGGCGTCAGGGTGGCTAGCACCACGCCCACGTACTTGCCCAGAATGTACCCCCGGCGCGAGAGGGACGTGGATCGCAGCAGTTCCTCCACGCCCAGCCGGCGATCGCGGGCCAGGCGGTCCGCCATGGCGATACCCCCTACCACCGGCGGCAGGGTGTTCATCGTCCAGGCCGCCAAGCCGGCCACGGCGAGGGCGCCCAGCGATGACTCCCCGTAGGCCAGGTGGGATAGGGTGTCGCCGCTCATGCTGCTCAGGAAACCGGCGCCGGCGACGGCAAAGGCCAGCCATACACCCCAGCGGCGTATGGCCATTACGTATTCGTAGCGGATGACTCCAAGGACGCACGACACGGCAGGTAACCTCCGATACCGGGATGAAGAAGGCGAGTAGGCTTTGGGGAGACAGGCCCCGCCGGCGACTAGGTGGCAGGAGCTGGCACGCGGGGCCGGTTGACCAGCCACATGGCCAGGGCCAGCAGCAGACTAGCTAGGCCGAACTGAAGGAGCTGGCTGGCGGCGACGCCCTCGATGGCGGCAACGATCCCGGTCAGGATGGGCGTGTCGGTCCAGGCGCCGCCCCCCTTCACCCATCCGGGCAACTGCCAGCGGAGGGCCCACATGAGGAAGGCGACCGAGGCGGCGTTGCCTGCCCCGATCCAGAGTGAGAGAGCCAGCGCCAGGGCAGACAGGCTGGTCATCGGGGCTAACCAGCTCAGCACCAGCTCTGCCAGTCCGTAGGTGGGCTCGCCAACTGCTACCAGCAGGACGCTTGCGCCCAGAGCCAAGGCCAGGTCGTAGCCGAAGACCAGCACCAGCCGAGCCAGGAGCACTTGCCGCGGCGAGGTGGGGGTGGCCAGGGCCAACTCCAGTGCCGGGTCGTTCTCCGGGCCGTAGATCATGGCCACGCCGGCGGCGGCCACCAGAGGCGCCACCACCGTCAGGATGGATGCGCCGCCAGCGGGACCGTTTAGGCCGAGGAGACATCCCACGGCCATGACGAACGCGGAGGCGATCCATATCTCTCGTCGGAGCAGGGGCATCTGGGCCCGCAGGAGCTGCGACAGCCGGGCCAGCGCCGGCGGACGGGCGCGCCCCGCCCGCACCTGGGCCAGGGCACCGGAGAGGACGGCGGCGGAGGGTGCCGGCAGGCGGCGGTCCTCGGCCACCACCTGGTCCCCGATGGCGGCCCACAGCGCCAGCTCGGCTCGGCACTCCGGGCACGAGCCCAGGTGCTCGGCTATCGCCCCGCGGCGCTCGCCATCCAGCGTGCCGGCAGCATAGAGAGGGAGAAGCTCTTGTACCTCAGGGCA
Organism: Anaerolineae bacterium; assembly: GCA_050945695.1. Lineage (GTDB taxonomy): Bacteria > Chloroflexota > Anaerolineae > DRVO01 > DRVO01 > Ch71. The sequence goes on from JBMNTK010000059.1 coordinate 7,832, forward strand.
ACGTGCGCTCACAGCAGATCCTCCGCTCCGATGCCTGCCCGCTCCAGCGAGTCTCGAACCCGCGCCTTGGCGTAGCTTAGGCGGCTCTTGATGGTGCCCACCGGGCAGCCACACACCTGGGCGGCCTCGGCCAGGGTCAGGGCCTGGTAGAAGACCAGCTCCAGCGCCGAGCGGTGCTCCACGGAGAGCTCTGCCAACGCCGCCGCCAGGGCCTGTTGACGGTCCAAGGCCGGGGACGGATCGGAGGCGGGCACGGTGGGAACGATGCCGGCTTGCGCGGCCTCCTCCAGGCTCGTAGCGGGGAGGGCCTTGCGGCGGGTGGCGTTGAGGGCCTGGCGGTGGACGATGCCCAGCAGCCAGGAGATCACTCGCCCCTCGCCCCGGTAGGTGCGCGCCCCGCGCCAGGCGGCCAGCAGGCTCTCCTGCAGCACCTCCTCGGCCAGCGCCCTGCTGCCCGTCAGCCGGTAGGCATAAGCAAGCAGCCGCCGACCATGGGTGGCGTAGAGTGCCCGCAGGCCACCCTCGTCGCCGTCGGCCATAGACCGAACCAGCGCGACCTCAGGGTCTATAGCGGGTGCGTGACTCACCAGGACCGTCTCCAAGCTACCTTCCGCCTCTCGCCAGGTGGGTTCACCAAAGAGGTAACGGCGAGGGCGATAAAGGTTCATATGGGGACCCAAGGCGGCGAGTGTCTTTCGATGCTCTTCGGACAGGCGTGCGCTACAATAGTGCGGTCGGATGGATAGAGGGAGCCCCCTCTTGGTCCCCCGCGGGCTCACCTGCGCTCCGTCCGGACGTCCGCATCCCAAACCGACCACGGAGCGTCCATGCCCTTCCAGTTCACCGCCTGGGATATTGTGCTGATCGTGGCCGTCTCGGTACAGGCCACGGCCATGGCCTACCTGCCCCACCCCCGCATCAAGGCCTTCGCCTACGTGCTGCCCGTTCCCTTCACCATCGCCAGCATGGCCCTGGGCCGCACCATTGACGCTACCAATGTCCTTGGCGTCTTGCTGCTCTTTGGCTACATCCAGGGCGTGCGGCTGCTCCACCAGGGGCTGAAGCTACCCATCGTGCCCTCTATTGCCCTCGCAGCGCTGGGCTACACTGGCGCGGGCTGGGCCCTGGCCCCCCTGATACCGGCGGGAGACGCCGCCTTCTGGGTCGCAGCGGCATTCACCCTGGCGGTGGCCCTGGTGCTCTACTGGCGGCTGCCCCATCGCGACGAGCCTGCCCACCGCCCCACCCTACCGGTGTGGGTGAAGATGCCGATCATCGCCTCGGTGATCGTGGTCCTGGTGATCATCAAAGGGAACCTGCAGGGGTTCATGACCCTTTTCCCTATGGTGGGGGTAGTGGGGGCCTATGAGGCCCGCCATTCCCTGTGGACCATGGGCCGAGCGATTCCCACCTGGATGGTGGGGATGGTGCCTATGCTGGTGGTTATCCGGCTCACCCAGGAGAGCCTGGGGCTGCCGGTGGCACTGGTCCTGGGATGGATGACCTTCCTGTCCGTGCTGGTGCCCCTCACGCGACGGCAGTGGAACCGGACCACCGCTAGGCAAGCTCCCCAGCAGTGGTCTGGACGGCGGGCTTAGCGGGTCGGGTTGTACAGCGGGCTCTGCCGGCGGCATTCCTCCAGCACGGCGATCTGCCGGCGCACACTCTCCGGGGTGATGGCCAGCGGCGCGCCCTGGCGTAGGGTAGCGTAGAGGTCGAGGTAGAGCTTCTCGTAGCCATCGGGCACGTTGCGCGGGCACTCCCAGCTCTCTTCGTACCAGGTGATCTCTTCCCGGTTGTAGCTGCGATCAGGTGTGGGCTCAGCTGAGACCTGCCGGGGCGGGAGCAGCTCGGGGTCGATGTACTTCCAGCGCAGGCTGGTGGCCGAACCGGTGAGCGTGCCCTGGGTGCCCAGGACCAGCCAGCGGTCCTGGGGATAGGCGCAGCCATAGGTGATCTCCACGTCCACGGTGGGCTTGCCCTCCCCGCGCAGCATCACCTTCACCGTGTCCTCGGCATCGCCGCCGCAGTAGAGAGGGGTGTTCTCCAGCACTGAGAACACCTCCGGCTCTCCCTCTCCGAAGAGCAGCAGCCCCATGTCCACCAGGTGGGTGGCCCAGTTGTTGAGCATGCCCCCACCGAATGCCTTGAGGGTCTGCCAGTCCCACCGGCGGCTGAAGCGGTGGTAGGCGATGCAGATGAGGAACACCCTCCCCAGCTTGCCGGAGGCTAACACCTCTTGGACCTTGAGGAAGTTGGGCTCATAGCGCATCTCTTGGTCGAAGGTGAGCACGCGCCCGGTCTGACGCTGCACCTCTAGCATCTGATCGGCTTCGGCCAGGCTGATGGCCATGGGCTTCTCGCACAGGACGTGCTTGCCCGCGCGCATCGCATCCACGCTGTGCTCGGCGTGGAGGTGGCTTGGGGTGGCGACCACCACTAGCTCCACCTCCGGGTCGGCGCACAGCGCCTCCAGGTTGCGGTGTGTGCGGCAGCCGGTAAGCTCCGCGGCTTCGGCCATGCGCCCCTCGATGGGATCGGTGACGGCAGCCAGGCGGAACTTGCCGGCTATCACCGGGCTCTGCAGCGTGCGCACGTGAATGTCCCAACCCGCTCGGCCCAGGCCCACGACCCCCACTGCTACCGGTCTGTCTGCCACGATGTCTCCTCCGAATTCGCTGTCGCGATTCTAGCGGCACTGGAACCAATCCGGTAGCGGCCACGTCTATGCAGGTGAAGGCCCCCAGTGGCCCGCAGTTGGCAATGGGATAGGCCTATGGAAGACCACTTAGCATGGAGGCAAACAGTGAGTAGGGGAAGAGCTTTCGGAGCGATCGCCATCGCGACGGTATTGGTCCTGGGGTTGGCGCTCGGCATGAGCGGGCTGAGCTTTGGGTCCCCGGCCCAGGCGCAGGAGCCTGCTGCCCCCGCGGCCACCCGGTTTGTGACCGTAGTGGGACAGGGCAAGACCAACGTGGTGCCTGACATCGCCACCATGAATCTGGGGGTAATGACGAGCGCGCCCGAGCTGGACGATGCCATGAGCGAGAACACCGCCACCATGGCTGCCATCCAGGAAGCCCTACTGGCGGCCGGCATCGCGGAGAACGACATCCAGACCACCAACTACAACATCTACCTGGACGAGGGCTATCGCGGCCCCGAGATGCAGCAGAACCCTGTCTACCGGGTCTCCAATATGGTGCTGGTCAAGGTGCGCGACCTGGAGTCGGTCGGCCAGGTGCTGGACGCGGCGGTGGAAGCGGGCGCCAACCAGATCTACGGCATTAGCTTCACCGTCGAGGATTGGAGCGAGGCGGAGAGTGTGGCTCGCGCTGAGGCCATCGCTGATGCCCGGGCACGGGCCGAGGAACTGGCCAGCCTGGCCGGGGTCGAGGTCGGTGAGGTGCTGAGCATCAGTGAGGTCGTCGGTGGCGGCACCATCCCCTACCGCTCGGGCGCGGCCATCGCAGAGGCGCAAGGCCTGGGTGGCGGCGGTTCCATCGCCCCCGGTGAGCTGGAGTTCAGCACCAGCATTCAGGTTACCTACGCGCTTCAGTAGTCGCGCGCTCCCGCCGCGCGGCTAGGTGCGCGCTCCCGGGGCCCGCCCCGGGAGCGCACCAGAAGCAAAAGGGCCACGGCAAGACTGCCGTGGCCCTTCATTTTGGGCGGAATGGGCGCCCTACCAGCCCAGCGGGCCCGCGGGCGCCCGGTTGGCCCTAAGCGCTTCCTGCCTACTGTGACTGGGATTCGCCGGCGCTGACCTTGATGGTCCGAGCCTTGATCTCCTCGGCCTTGGGCAGGGTGAGGGTGAGGATGCCGTCCTTGAAGGAAGCCTCCGCCTTGTCGGCCTCCACCGGCACGTTGAGCGTGATCACCCGGCGGAAGGGGCCGCTGGCCCGCTCCTGGACCACGTAGTCTACGTTCTCCAGCGGGGGCTTGATCTCACCCCGAATGGTGACCGTATCCCCTTCGACCGTGACATCTACTTCCTCGGGCTTGACCCCAGGCACGCTCATGACGATGACGATGTCCTCGTCGGTGGTGTAGATGTCCAGGGGTGGGCGCAGCATCCGGCTTCCCTCAGCCCGCCAGGTGGGGCGCACGAAGCTATCCTCAAAGAGCCGGTCCATCATCTGGCGCAGGCTCACGACTTCGGAGACTGGATCCCAACGCGTTAGTGATCTCACTGTCCAAACTCCTAACTGCTAATTGGGGTGGGGGTGCGAGCAAGTCCGTCTAGCTTCCGGCCTTGACCTGGATCCGGCGACCGCGGGCCTCTTCGGCCTTGGGGAGGCTTAGCTTCAGCTCGCCATTCTCCATCGTGGCCTCGGCGGCCTCGGGCTTGACGGCGCTGGGCAGGGTAAGGGTGCGCTGCATCATCCCGTAGGATCGCTCCTTGTAGGTGTAGCGGTCCTCGGAGATGTCTTTCTCCTGTTTGCGCTCGGCCTTGATGGTGAGGACGTTGCCCTCGACGCGGATGTCCACGTCCTCGGGCTTCACGCCCGGCAAACTGGCCTCGACCATGATGCGGTCGTCCTGGTCGTATACGTCTACGGACATGCCACGGCTACCGCCGAGGAAGCCGCTCCAGGGCCTGACGAAGCTCTCCTCGAAGAGGCGGTCAATGGCGTCGCGCAACGTCATCTCCCGTCCTTCTCGTTCGGAACGGGGTACTAGTTCGGTCATGCTAACCTCCTAGATAACACTGACAGGTATTAGCACACGCGGTTTCAGTTTATTCTTGGTTCCAAGACGTGTCAAGGGTCTTACGTGGTTAGGGGACGCCGCCAGCCCGCGAGTGTCCGTCTTCGCTAGGGCCCGCAATGTGAGTGCCGTCGCCACTCACGTTTCACGCTTCACGTGTCACTGTGGCCCCTAGCCGCCGCGCAGGAGGCGCACCGGCCCCAGCAGCCCGGCGGGCAGCCCGGCAGCCCGGTTGCGGTTGGCCGGGCCGTTAGTGACCTCGATGGACAGCTCGTGTTCGCCCGGGGCCACATCCGCCAGCGAGCAGGTGTAGGGAGGCCAGGCCAGCGAGGCCAGTCGGCGCCCATCCACCCGCACCACGGCCACATCTTCCACCCGCCCGAGGTCCAAGGTGAGGTCCGGTTCGGCGGGGACCCTCACCAGCCGCCGGTAGACGGCCGAGCCGGAGAAGGTGGGGTAGCCCATGACGTTCCAGGGTTGCAGGTGGACCAGGGGTGAGGAACCCACGGAGGTCCTGATGAAGGGCAGGGAGAGGTGGCCGTAGCGGTACTCGCAGGTGAAGTGCCCGTAGAGATAGGGTACCTCTCGTAGCCCCCGGCCCGGCCCCTGGGTCTCTATGGTGACGACGTTGAGGGTAGGGGTGCTGCCCCCGCGCAGGGCAGGGCCAATGGACGCCTGGATGTTCCGGCAGTCGAAGACTACGGCGCGCCGCCAGGTCTCCACCGGGTGGCCGTTGACGCTCACCCGCCACTGACCGGTCAGGGAGCTCTCTTCCAGGATCAGCCAAGCATCCTGGAGCTCGCCGGAGAGGAGGAAACGGCAGGAGTAGCGCACCGGGCCGTCGCCCTCGGGTGCCGGGTCTGGTTCTCGGTTGAGCAGGTTGAACCCGGGGCCCGTGACATCGAGCGATGCGCTCTCGCCGGCCGGGCTGACGTGCCAGTAGGCCAGAGGGACGTGGTTGGGCTCGAACTCCACCGTCCAATCGTCGCACCACTGCTCCAGCACCTGCGGTGCCAGCCTGAGAGGTGAGGGCCGTCGGGCCGGGGTGGAGTCATCCACGAGGACGCTCCCGCGCCCCGGGATGGTAATGGCGGCCCCGTTGACCCGGCCGGTGAACTCCGCATCCCGGCGGTTGAAGACGAAGGTGTACTCCCGAGCCTGCTTGCGGCGGCGTAGCACGAAGAGATCACGAGCCCCTTGGCCCCATACGTCCGTCCCCGGCAAGTCTGCCACCTGGGCCGGCCCCATCGTGGGAACCACCGTGATCCCCTCCGGCTCCCACGCCCACTGGGGCTCCTCGGGGGTGCGGCCCAAGGCTCGTGGTAGGTCCCCCACGGCGATGACCCGGCCGCCAGCGCCCAGGAAGCGTTCCAGGGCCTCGGCGGTGGCAGCCTCCACGTAGCGCAGGTAGGGCAGGATGATGACGCTGTAGGGCTCCGGGGTGGACAGCTTGCCGCTGGCGCTCACGTTCTCCTGGAGGGTGACCTCGTCAATGAAGTCGAAGTCCCGCTGGTGGCTAAGGAGCAGCTCGACCAGCTCGTGCAGGCGCTTCTCGTCCTCCAGGACCCGGCCGGGGTGAGTGGGGCTGGGAGCGGCGTCGGTGGAGGGCAGGAGCTGGCAGGCCAGGCTGGTGGAGGGATAGAGGACGGCGATCTGGCAGATGTGCTCGCCGCCGGTGAGGGCCTCGCAGGTGCGCCGCACGTGTTCCAACAGCAGGGGCATGTGCTTCCATTCCGTGTGCTGGTAGAACAGCGATGGGGGCACCTCGTCCTTGCGCGGCCCGTCCATCGAGTAGCTCAGCCCGTGCACGGCGAAATGGTTGATGCCCAGGGCCATCTGGTAGTCCAGCAAGTACTTGAGGTCACGCAGGCGGGCCTCGTCCCCGACCACGGCCAGGACATCGCTTCCGGCCTGCTCTCGGCCAAACAGGTGTGCCGCCGAGGAGGCCACCTTGAGCCCGGTATGGTAGGGGGCGGCACACGCCCATCCCTGTGTGGCCCCCAAGGGGTCGGCACAGGGGATGTGCATGGGGCGATAGGAGCGCAGCTGGTTGGGCCACCAAGCGGCCACCAGGGAGAGCCACTCGGTGCGGGTGAGGTGTCCGGCGGCTTGGATGCCGTGGGCCTGGCACCAGTCGGCGATCTGGGCCACGTAGGAAGTCGTCTGCAGTCGGTGCTGGGTCTGGCGGTAGTGATGGCGGATGGTCGCCGAGCGCTCGTCTATGTCAACGGCCAGGTGGGCCAAGTAGGGCTCGAGGTCGTAGCCATGGTCATCGCGGAAGGCCCGGGGGAAGCCGGGGGTCCAGGGGTAGAGGAAGCCGCCCGGGCTGGGCTCGTCCGTGAAGGCGCCCCGGATGGTGCTGCCGAAGTCGTCGCGGTAGCGTTCCCAGTAACGTTCGTGGGAAAGCTCCAGAAAGCGCCTGACCGTCTCGGGACGAAGGATGTCGGGGTGGAGGCCGGAGTGGGCCACCACCCGGGCAGCGACGATCAGGTAGTCACCGGGTTCCGGGGGCGTCCAGGCCAGGGCGAACTGGTTGTCCACCATGGAAGTGCGCCAGTGGGGGTGGCCCACCGAGTCAATGAGGGGGGAGTAGGCTCCGTGCCGCAGGCGACGGGGAGTCCAGCGCTGCCGGCGGGTTCCGCAGTGGGCAGTGACGTCGAGGAGCTCCCCTAGTGTCTCCCCCTCTCGGCGAATGGCAAAGGCGCGGAGGAGCTGGCCGGGGCCGAAATCCACCTCGAAGGGCCCAGCGCCTTCTCTCTCCTCCAGGCTGAACTCCAGCCCGCGGGCGACGAACCCCGGATCCTCCCATACTACGCGTCCGCCGGCCAGGCCACTGGGGAAGTAGTCCTCGTCCCAGATCCAGAACTGAATCCCGGAGGCCCGGCAGGCGGCCATTATGGCGTCGAGGGCCTGCCACCAGTCCTCAGAGAAGTAGGGGGTAAGCAGGCCCTGGCGGGCGTGAGGGTAGACACCCTCGTAGCCGGCCCCGGCTAGGGCTTGCATCTGCCAGCGGATCTCATCCAGGTTGAGGCGATGGTTGAGGAAGTATTGAGCGATCAGCGAGACCATAGTGCCTCTCTCCCACGCCGAAGGCTAGGGCCGTCGCGGCGGCCTTAGTCAGCTAGGCGTGACCTGGCGCCAGAAGAGGCCGGCTACGCCGCGCGGCCTCGGCGCGCATGGAAGGCGGCACGGTCATGCCTTCCGGGGTCGTTCACCCAGAGTAGGGCTTGGGTGCCAGAGTCTCACCGTAATGCGGTGCACAAGGATATCCAGAGTCTCCCGCAACGGGACAACTCACTTGGGTCTGTTGCCCACCTTATTGAGCCCCCACACCTGCCCCACAGGCACGGTGAAGAGGACCCCGGTGTGGCGCTGGGAGAAGTCTCCCACTACCTTGATGGTGGCTGCTACCACCCGCTGCACGGCCTCTTCATCGGGTAGCACCGTGAAGAGGGTACGATGATGCGCCTCGTCGGTCGCTAATAGGTCCTTGAGAGAAGGCATCAGGGGCAAGTCATCACGCAACATGCTTGAGAGCCGTCCTGGCCCGGTGCTATCCAGCAGAGTTATGCCGGGAGCCCCGGCACTACGCCAGGCATCCATAACGTCAGCGGTGACTTCCTCCCGATCCAGTACGAGTACCAAGAGCTGTGCTGCCATCATTTCCTCGTCTTGTCGCACCTATAACTGGGACCAGGCCCCTATGATCCGGAGACCGGCTGGGTGACGGTGGTCGGAGTTCGTGGGTACAGTGCCCTCAGCATCACGGGGGTGATGACAGTAGTGACCAGCACCACGATTACTGAAGCGGCGTAGACGCCCTGGCCGATCAGGCCGGTGCTCAGGCCCACCGTGGCGATGATCAGCCCGACCTCGCCCCGAGACACCATTCCCACACCGACGGCTCGGGCCTCAGACAGGGTGCATCCACCCAGACGTGCGCCCAGTCCACATCCCGCTATCTTGGTCAGGATAGCCAAGAGCACCAGGACCAACGCAAAGGGAATACCGGACAGGCCAAGGATCCGGGCGTTGGTATCGAGGCCGATGCTCACGAAGAACACGGGCACCAACCAGGAGTAGGACAGGGTACTCATCGCCGACTCGATCCGGCGGTGGTGTCCGGTGCGGGCGAAAGCTAACCCGGCCACGAAAGCACCGGTAATGGAAGCCATCCCTCCCAGTGCCTCAGCCGCCCAAGAGTAGAGCAGCACCATCACCACCACCAGTGATAGCAGGCTCTGGCTGATTGGCAACCTCTCCACCCAGATGACCAGCTTCGGGATGATGCGCATGCCCACGAAGAGAGCAACGACCATGAACAGGACGATCCGGGCGAGCACTAGCAGCACCGCCACGGTGCCACCCCCGCCGCCCATAGTCAGCGCAGTGAAGAGCGACAGAAACAGGATGACCAGAATATCGTCCACCACGGCGGAGCCCATGAGGACCGTGCCCACTCGGGTACGCAGGACCCCCAGCTCCATTAGGGTCTGGGCGGAGATGCTGGTGCTGGTGGCGGCCAGGATGAGGCCGATGAAAATGCCATGTCGCAGGTCGTAGCCGAAGAGCGCCATAGCAGGCGGAGCCAGGATCAGCGGTGCCAGCGCCCCAAACGCCCCGGACAGCACTGAGGCCCTGCCAGACTCCACCATGGCCTCGATGTCCACCTCGAGGCCGGCGATGAACATCAGGAACAGGACACCCAGGTTGGCGAGGTAACCGAAGGTCTCCTCAAGGTGGAAACCGGAGAAGGCCGGCCATCCCAGCATGTTGAGCACGGTGGGCCCTAGGATGACCCCGACGAGGAGTTCGCCGAAGACCGCCGGTTGCTTGAACCGTATAGCCAAGTAGCCGGACGCTTTGGCCACTGCAATCAGAATCGCCAGTGCCAAGAAGAACGGCAACAGTGATTCCATGGCACCTCCCAGTCTTTTCTCGTGCGATGGCAAGCGGATAGAAGCCTGGGGGTAAACGATTGCACACTGGCACCCTCTGCCGGTGTACCCTGTCCCCCCTGCACGCCGGCTGGTGTTCGCCGCTTCATCGCCCAACTGGGAGGCCGTACCGGTTTCATACTGCCGCGCGGTCAGCAGAGCGGGCCTGACGCCCTCAGCAGGGCAGAGCTTCTAGGCCGAACGCTGTTCTAGTGCTGCGGCGCGATCAGTTGGAACGGCTGGGCCGTGCCGGTTTACGTAGCACCGAGATGCACATTGGTCTACCCGTTAAGCAACTATAACTGCTTGCGCAATTCCAGCCAAACTGAGGAGGTCTTGGGGAGAGACGTGACCGGTGACACGTGACGCGTGAGGCGTGACACGTGACCTGCCGGCGCACTCTTCGGGGTGATTGCTGTCCCGAGCGTCTCGCCATGTCATTCCGAGCGACGCGAGGAATCTGTGTCCGGGTGTGCCGGTGCAGCCCTCGACTCAAGTCGGGGCTGCTGGGCCTTCGGCCGGGCGTCCACCTGCGCGGACGCCGGAGACGTGTCCGTCCCGCGTCGTCTTAGCCGCGCGTTCCACCATGCGTCGACGAAGGCCCGCTAGCATCGAATGGAATTCGGGCGCTGCGTCTGGCCGTAGATCCCTCGCTTCGCTCGGGATGACAGAGTGGGTGTCTTGGGATGGTTGAGTGGGTGTGTCTGGATCAGAGAGCGGGCGTCTCGGGGTGACAGAGTGGATGTCTGGGGGCGCCAGGGGGCCCCTCGGGACGGCGGACCCATCACTTGTCACGCATCACTCGTCACGTATCACGTGTCACGCGTCACCGCCAGGGGCGCGGACTCCTCGGCGTGGTATTCCGCCGCTCACAGCCCGGCGATGGCCGCGGGCAGGTCCGCCATGCAGCTGACGATGGCGTCTGCCTGGCAGTCCGCGGCGGGGCAGGCCGTGCCGGTGGGCTTGAACCAGACCGCGCGCAGGCCGGCCAGCCGGGCCCCTACCACGTCCGCGTCGTAGTCATCTCCCACCATGACGGCCTCCTCCGGACGAAACCCCAAGGCGTGGACGGCCACCTGGAAGAAGGCGCGGTCGGGCTTGCGGGCCCCCAGTTCCCGGGCGGTGAGCACATACTCGAAGTAGCGGTCCAGGTCCACCCGGCTGAGCGCGGCCCGGACCAGCTTCTCTCCGGAGTCGGCAGCATTGGTGGCCAGGGCCAGTACGTAGCGGCCCTGGAGGGCGGCGAGGGCCTCAGCGATGCCGGGGATGGCCTCCACCCGGGGCCACTGGGACATGGGACCGGGGAACTGGGGGAAGACGCGCATCACGGTGTCACCCCAGTCGAAGAGCACGGCTTGGATCATCACGGTACCTCCGGCGCCCCATCAGCTGGGCTTCGCTTCACGCCGACGAGGAGACTGATCCTAGCCGGGGAGTGGGTCGGGGGCAAGCAACAAGAAGCGGCG
>JBMNTK010000060.1:0-18389 GCA_050945695.1 Anaerolineae bacterium
AGTGTCGCCCCCCCCCCCCGCCATTAGGCGGAGCAAAAGGGCGACCCCCTCTCCCACACGTGGGAGAGGGGAGGCGGCAGCTCCCCCTTCCCTGGCAGGGAAGTCCGCCATTTCGAGGAGCGAAATGGCGCTGGGCCGGGGGGTTAGGTTACCCATGGGTTGGAGTGAACCCCTCCCCCAGCCCCTCCCCTGAAAAGGGAGGGGAGCCACCCCCCCTTCCCTCTCAGGGAAGGGGGTTGGGGGTTAGGTTTGCATCGCCCCGTCCAATGTGCGACTAGGAGACCGGCACGATGTAGAATAGGCCCACGCCGGAAGGAGCCGGCGACATACTCGAGGGCGTAGTGGCCGCGCGATCGCCCTGCCCCGGTATCACCGTGGCCCCGGGAAGTTCACCCGTACTGGTTCGGGTGAGCTCGCCACTGGTCACTAGGGTGCAGAGCTATCGCCAGGCGGCACTGCTGGAGGCAGGATGAAGGCGTTTCGTGCCATGTGTCTAGTGATGCTAGTGGTGGCACTTCTATCTCACTTCTCCCTTCCGGTCACGGCCCAAGCGCCGGCGGCCCTGGATGACCCGGCCGAGCTGGAAGCCTTCCTGGACGGGCAGATGGAAGCCTACATGCGGACTGACCACGTGGCGGGCGCGGTAATCACCGTGGTCAAGGACGGCGAGGTCTTCTTTTCCAAAGGCTACGGGCTGGCCGACGTCGAGCAGGCCCTTCCCGTCTCACCCGACACCACCCTCTTCCGGCCGGGCTCCGTCTCCAAGCTCTTCACCTGGACGGCGGTGATGCAGCTGGTGGAGCAGGGACGCCTGGACCTGGATGCCGACGTCAACACCTACCTGAGCGCCTTCCAGATCCCTGCGACCTTCCCCGAGCCCATTCGACTGCGGCACCTACTCACCCACACCCCCGGGTTTGAGGACGTGGGCGAAGGGCTCTTCCTCCGCGAAGGGAGCCCTACCCTGTCGTTGGAGGAGTACCTGGTGACGTATATGCCCGCTCGGGTCTATCCACCGGGGCAGATCGCGGCTTACTCCAACTACGGCAGCGCCCTGGCCGGCTACATCGTGAGCGAGGTGGCCGGGATGCCCTTCGAGCAGTACGTGGAGGAGAACATCTTCCGTCCGCTGGGCATGGAGCGCAGCACCTTCGTGCAGCCGCCCCCGGCGCCGCTGGCCCAGGACGTGTCTCGAGGATACCGCTACCGTAACGGCGCCTTCGAGGAGCGCTGGTTTGAGGTGGTGCAGGCGCCGCCCGCGGGCGGGCTCAGCGCCACTGCTGCCGACATGGCCCGCTTCATGATCGCCTACCTGCAGGGCGGCCAACTGGGTGACGTCCGCATCCTCGAAGAAGACACGGTCCGCCAGATGCAGGAGCTGCACTTCTCCCACGACCCTCGGCTGATGGGGTGGGGCTGGGGGTTTGCGGTGGAGCAGGAAAAGGGCCTGAAGGCGGTGGGCCACGGGGGCGATACCACCTACTTCCACTCCTTCCTGGGGCTGCTTCCCGAACACAACGTGGGCATATTCATCTCTACCAACTCCCAGACGGGCAGCAACCTGCGCGCCGGGGTGTTCGAGGGGATCGTCCAGCGTTACTTCCTGGAGCCCGCGTCACCTCAGCCGGTGGCGTCCTACAGCCCCGACGACGGGAACCGGTTCAGCGGCGCCTACTTGCCGGCCCGCTCCAACTACACGCGCTTCGAGAAGCTCTTGGGGCTGTTCCAGGTGCTGAACGTGAGCACGACCGAGCGGGGCACTATCCGGCTCATCGGCCCGTATGCTCAGGATGACCTTGAGTGGGCCCCGGCCGAGGCACTCACCTTCCGCCCCACCGATCCCCAGTCCCGCCGTGGTCCTGTGATCTTCTCCGAGGACGGGAGCCGTCTCCACTTTGGCCCCTGGGCCTTCCTGCGGCTGCCCTGGTACGGCACGCCTCCCTTCCAGTACGCCGTGCTGGGTGCCAGCCTGGCCGCACTGGCTTCGGCCGTGGTGGCCTGGCCGGTGGGCTTCCTGGGCAACCGGCGGCGCCGACTGGAGCTGGGGAGCCCGGGCGAGCCGGGGTTGGCCCGGGCAGGGCGTCTCCTAGCCTGGACGTCTGCTCTCCTCACCCTGGTGAGCCTGGGGGCGACGGCGGCTGTCCTGAGCGACTTCGAGTCGGTGACCTTCGGTATGCCTCCAGCCCTGAATGCTCTGTTGACGGTCCCGTATCTGACCTCAGTGCTGGCGATTGGTGTCGCGGTCTTCGCCGTCCTGGCTTGGGTGAAGGGGTGGTGGACGCTAATCGGCCGCCTTCACTACACCCTCATCGCTGCTGCCGGGCTGGCGCTGGTATGGTGGTACGCCTATTGGAACGTCATCCTGTAGGTGCGGCGGGAAGGAGTCAGGAGGGGTGAGTATGGCTGGGCCAATACTGGTGACCTACGGATCGTGGTGTGGCTCTACCGCTGAGGTGGCGGAAGAGATCGGCAGGGTGTTGCGCGAAGGGGGCTCGGAAGTGGAGGTCGTGCGTGCCGACCGGGCCGGTGACGTGGGCCGCTACAGTGCCGCCGTCATCGGCACCGCCATCCGGGCCGGGCGATGCAAGGGCGAGGTAACCAAGTTCGCCAGGCGTAACGAGCAGGCACTGCGCCAGATGCCGGTGGCGGTGTTCAGCGTGGGGCTGGAGATGCAAGAGGACAGGCCGGACAGCCGCGAGAAAGCGGCCCAGTACCTCAAGCCCATCACCGACCTCCTGAATCCGGTGAGCGTGGGGCTCTTCGGGGGCGTCGTGGACAAGACCAAGGCTTCCTTCCCCATGAATCTCGTCCTCGGCATGATGCCGCAGGGCGACTGGCGGGACTGGGACGCCATCCACGAGTGGGCCCGGGCGCTACCGGGGGCTCTCTTTGAACGGAGGTCAGCCTAAGATGCGGTTTGAAGCCTACTCTTATCGCACCAGTTCCCGGTTTGGCAGCCGGGTCTGGATAGAAGTCGCCCAGGGGCAGGTGTCGGTCACCGGTCCGCGTATACCGGCGCCTGTGTATCGGGTCTGGCTCGGTGTACAGGCCCTGCTGATGGCAGCCACGCTGCCCCTGGCGCTGATAGCAGTTCTGCGCCGGAGCGGCCGCTATGCTGTGGGGGTCCTGGGCGCCCTAGGGGCGCACCTGGCCATAGGCGGCGTCGGGGCTGGGTGCATGTGGGAGATGATGAACCTCAATGCCTTCCTCGAGGGCAAGCGAGGCGAGACTGAGTCGTTCCCCGTGGACGCTGTGCGAGACGTGCGCATCGGCCGAGGCTGGGCCCGACACGGGCTGTCGCTGGTGCTGCTTCCTTACGTGCGCGCCGTAGACAGCGTGGCCGAGGGCCATACGGTGTCCTTCGAGGCACCCGATAGTGCCACCGGTACGGATGCGGTGTATGCCCTGCACATGCGCACGCCTGAGGAGGCCTCGACGCTAGCGGCGCTGCTTCGGTAGGGGATTTCACCGCAGAGCGCTGACTCACGCAAAGGCGCCAAGCCGTAGAGGGAAGAGGCAAGCGGCCTGGCGTCTTTGCGTCTTTGCGTGAGGCTGTCGCCACGCGTCACGCATCGCCCCCCTGCCTACTTGTGCCCTATATACTACCAGCGTGCTATAGTTGAGACCATGCACGGCTGAGGGGAAACGGAATGAGCGAGCCGGCCCGACATGGGCCAAGTGTGCTGGTGGTGGGCTACAACGGTGCCAACAACACCGGCGCTGAGGCTCTGCTACAGACCGATCTGAGGGACCTGCGCTCAGTGCTTCCCCATGCGCAGGTGACCGTGCCCACCCTGAGCGAGGCGAACCTCCGCCGGTACCTGCAAGAGGGCCCGGACCTGCGCATCGAGCCCATGCCCACCCTCTTCTTCCGCAAGCTCCGGCGCCTGGTGCGCGAGCACGACCTGATCATGCTGGTCGAGGGCAGCGCCTACATGGACACCTGGACCTCGGCCCTGCTTTGGTACTTCCTCTGGGCTACCCAGTGCGCCCACAGCTTCGGTAAGCCCTGCTTGGCCTACGCCGTAGACGCCGGCGACCTGTCCCCCCTCAACCGGCGACTGGTCCGCCACGTGGCCAGCCTCACGGACCTCATCGTCACCCGGGCCCGGGCGGCGGCCGAACGCCTGCACGCCTACGGTGTCACCGCCCCGATAGAGGTGACCGCCGACAACGCCCTCACCTTCCTGCCCCGCCCCGAGGACACGGGTTGGCTGGGGCGGGAGTGGCCGGAGGCGGCAGACGGAGCCATCGGCCTGGCCGTGGTGGATTTCCACCTCTGGCCGGTGGTCATCCGCCCCTGGGGGCGCCAAGCCGACTGCTATAAGTGGCCCTACTACTTCAGCCGCTCACCCCAGCGCGCCCAGGCCACATCCACCTTGGCCCAAGGCTACGCGGAACTGGCCGACCGCCTGATCCGGGAACAGGGCCGTCCTGTCGCCCTGATCTGCATGGAGCAACTGGACGAGCCCCTGGCCCGGCGCATCCATGGGCTCATGCACCAGGGCGCGGCCGCTCGGGTCTTCTCGTCCTGCCAGTACGATGCCTCCCGCATGACGGCGCTGCTGCGGAGCCTAAGTGCCCTGGTCACCTCCCGCTATCATGCCGCCATCCTCTCCCTCCAGGCACACGTCCCCCAGGTGGCGGTGGGCCATGACCTCCGGCTCAAGAGCCTCTACGGCGAGCTGGGCCTCCAGGAGGATTACTTCCTTAACCCCGACCTGCCCGACCTCTGGAGTCGGCTGCACGATGCCGTTAGCGGCCTCCTGGCCGACCCTGAGCCCATGCGGCAGCGGCTACGCCAGGGCTATGACGACCTGGCCGGCCGGGCAGCCGGCAACATCAGGCTACTGCACCGATTCCTAGCCGAGCAGGGCTGGGCCCGGCCGTGAGCGCCACCGTCCTCCTCACCGGCGCCACCGGTTTCCTGGGGGCCCAGGTGGCCCGCTGGCTGCTCCTCCACACCGACTGCCACATCGTCGCCCTGGTGCGCGCGCCGGACGAGGCGGGGGCAACGAGACGGCTGTCGCGCGCCTGGTGGGACTGGCCAGAGCTGGCCGGTGCCATCGGGAGCCGGGCCGAGGCCCTTCCCGGCGATCTGACCCAGGACCGGCTAGGGCTGAACGAGCCGGTCTACCGGGACCTGGCCGGCAGGGTGACGCACGTGATACATGCCGCCGCCGGGCTGCGCTTCGATGCCCCCGAGGCCCAGCTGCGCCAGGTCAACGTGGAGGGGACGGCCCGGCTGCTGGAGTTTGCCCACGCCGCCCCTGGCCTGGTTCGCTTCGCCCACGTCTCCACCGCCTACGTGGCCGGCTGCCGAGAGGGTGAGATCGCCGAGGACGACCTTCAGGGTGAGGCCGGGTTCCACAACCCCTACGAGCAGACCAAGCACGAGGCCGAGCGCCTGGTCCGCGGGAGTCGGCTGCCCGTGTCCGTGTTTCGGCCCGGATTGGTGGTGGGAGACTCGCGCACGGGCGAGATCAAGATCTTCAACACCCTCTACTACCCCTTACGGCTTTATCTTACCGGGAAGCTGCCGGTGGTGCCCTGCCGGCCCGACCTCAGGCTCAACCTGATCCCCGTGGACTACGTGGCCGAGGCGGTAGGTCGCCTGACCCTGGACCCGGAAGCGGAGGGCAAGACCTTTCACCTCACTGCCCCCACCGAATCGCTGCCCACGGCCCGGGAACTGGTGGAGTACGTGCGGGCCTGGGCCCGGCAGGAGCTGGGGCTGGCCCTTCCCCGTCCCCGATTCGCCCCCTTCCTCCTGTCCTTAGCCCCGGCCGCCGCCAGGCTCCCGTCTCCGGTCCTGGCCAACCTGGCTACTCTGGCCCCATACTTCGCCGAGCGGCGCCGGTTCCTGCGACCTCAAACCGACCGGTTCCTGGGCCCCTATTCGCTCGACTGGCGCCAGTTCCTTCCTCGCCTGCTCGAGTTCGCCCGCTATCAGGGCTTCCTGCACCGCTCCGACCGCACAGTGCACGAGCAGCTTCTCTTCCGCTTGGGCAGCCGCTCGCGCCCGGTCCGCTACCACGACCTCATCCAGGGGCGCGCACACACGCGGGAAGCGGCCCAGGTGCGCGAGGACATCCTGGCCGCGGCCGGGGCTCTGCGAGCGCTGGGGGTGGGGCCGGGTGAGCGAGTGGCGATAGTGGGCCTCAACAGCTCCCGCTACCTCACCCTGGACGTTGCCATCGGCCTGGTGGGGGCGGTGAGTGTGCCCCTCTACTACACCAGCCCTCCGGCTGAGATACGCGCCTTGCTGGAAGCCAGTGGGGCGCGGCTGCTCTTCGTGAGTGCCCCCGCCGTGCTCGCGCGCCTGGAGGAACTGGAGTCGCCGGTGCCGGTGATCTCCTTTGCCCGCCAGGGTCCAGCGCCCGGACCGGCGGTGATGTCATGGGAAGACTTCTTGGCCCAAGGCCGCGGTATGGCGGCCGAGACGACAGCGCCGGTGGGCATGGGGGAGCCTGCTACCCTCCGCTATACCTCCGGCACCACCGGCCGGCCCCGCGGGGTGGTGTTCCACCACGAGCACTTGCGCTACATGGCGGAATCGCTGGCTTCCCTGCCTCCCTGGCGGGTCCGCAACCGGCGGGTGGTCTACCTTTCGTTCCTGCCCATGAACCACGTGGTCGAAGGTATCCTGGCCACCTATTCGCCGTACTACGTCCCGGCTCCTCTGGACATCTACTTCCTGGAGGACCTGCGCGAGATCGCCCAGGCATTGCCCCGGGTGCGCCCCACCATGTTCTTCTCCGTGCCTCGGGTATACGAGAAGCTCTGGGAGCGCTTCCAGGCCAGCCTCCCGGGGCGGGTGTACCTCAGTTCCTCGGGGCTGCGGCGTCGCTTACTGCGCCCCCTGGTGCGGGCGGGCTTCCTGCGCCGGGCGGGGCTCGATCGGTGTGCCCAGCTCATCGTGGGCTCGGCCCCTTCGGGCGAGGGGCTCATGCGTGCCTACCGCGAGCTGGGCATAGAGCTGCACAATGCCTACGGGCTCACCGAGGCCCCCCTCATCACCATGAACCGGCTGGGGGCCAACCGGCTGGGCACGGTGGGCGAGGCCCTACCCCGCACCGAGGTACAGGTGGCCGAGGACGGCGAGGTGCTGGTGCGAGGGCCCCAGGTCACCCCCGGCTACCTAGAACCGCAGGCCGAGCCCCCCGTCCGAGACGGTTGGCTGCACACTGGGGATGTGGGCCGGCTCACCGAGGATGGGTACTTGGTCCTGGAGGGGCGCAAGAAGGAGCTTCTCATCACCTCCTATGGGAAGAACGTGCACCCCTCTCGGGTGGAGGCGCGGCTGCTGGCGCTGCCGGGGGTGAGCGAGGCCCTGCTGGTGGGGGATGGCCGGCCTTACTGTGCCGCCCTGCTGTGGGTGGAGGCCAGTCGCTTCACGCCCGAGGAGGCAGGGGCGCTCGATGCAGCCGTGGTCCAGGCCAACCGGGACTTCTCTCACCCCGAACAGGTCAAGGCCTGGGCAGTCCTCCACCACGACCTCACGGTGGAGGGGGGCGAGCTCACCCCCAACCTCAAGCTGCGCCGAGAGGTGGTCCTGGGCCGGCACGCTGCCACCGTGGCCGCCCTCTACGGGGATGGGCCCCGGCCCGAGTCAGTCCTTCACCTGGGGCGCGCCCCCCGAGAGGCGCCCGGTGGTTAGCCCCCTCCTGGCCCTCCTCACCCTGTACACCCCCGGATGGGTCAAGGGGCAGGGGCTGCGTCGGCTCTTCGCGGTGACGGCGGAAGGCTTCCAGGTCCCCCTGCCAGACCGGCTCCCCCGGAGTCATCACCAACTGCTGGAGCTCTACGCCCGCTTCACCGCCCAACAGGCGGTGGAGGCGCTGCGCTCTGGCCGCGACCTTGACCCTCTGCGGGAGCGAGTCTACCGCGGAGCGCAGGGGATGGGGGCGGGGCTGCGACGGCAGTTGGGCGTGGGCACCATGCCCGAGGTGATGGCGGCGGCCCGCGTGGCCTACCGGGCCCTGGACATTGACTTCGTCGGCTCACCGGATGGCGCCATCGTGGTGAGCCGCTGCTTCTTCTCCCGCCACTACTCCCCCGAGGTGTGCTCTCTCATCTCCGCCCTCGATGCCGGCTTGCTGGCGGGGCTCTCGGGCGGGGGAAGGCTCGAGTTCAGCCAGCGCCTCACCGAGGGGGCAGACTGCTGCTGCGCCAGATTGGAGGCACCGGCATGGTGAAGACGGCCATCGTCGTGGGCAGTGGGGCCGGGGGTGCTGCCGCGGCCCGTGAGCTTCAGGGGCACTTCCAGGTTACGGTGCTGGAGGCCGGGGCCCCGTTCCGGCCCTTCCCCCTGGCACTTAGGACCGCCGAGCGCATCAAGGCGACGGGCTTGCTGCGGGACGAGCGGCTTATCCGGCTCCTGTTCCCGGCCATGCTCGTACGCCGGTCGCGCCAGGGCATGGTTCTGGTCAACGGGGTGGGCACGGGGGGCACCACCCCCATCAGCACCGGCAACGCCCTGCGGCTGGACGGTGGGCTGCGGGCCGTGGGCGTGGAGCTCGACCAGGAGTTCGCGGAGGTGGCCGGCGAGGTGCCTATCACCAGCGATCACGAGCGGCTCTGGCACCCGCCTACCCGGGCCCTCTTCGACGCCTGCACCGATCTCAGCCTGGAGCCCCAGGCGATGCCCAAGATGGGCGATTACGGGCGCTGCGCCAGCTGTGGCCGCTGCGTCCTGGGCTGCCAGCGGCGGGTCAAGTGGGATGCTCGCGTCTACCTGGAGGAGGCGCTGGAGCGGGGGGCCCGACTGCTCACCCGGCACCAGGTGCGGCAGGTCGCCATCGAGCAGGGGCGGGTAACCGGTGTGTGGGCCCGAAGCTGGGGCCGAATGCGCTTCTTCCCCGCCGACCTGGTGGTGCTGGCGGCGGGCGGTCTGGCCACCCCCGTCATCTTGGCCCGGTCGGGACTGGCACCTGAGCCACGCCTCTTCGTGGACCCGGTGCTGTGTGTGGCTGCTCCGCTGCCCGGCGTGCGGCAGAACCGCGAGATCCCCATGCTCTTCTACGTGCAGGGCGAGGGCTACATCATCTCGCCGTACTTCGATCACCTGAGCTTCTTCTTCAACCGCGACTGGCGGCTGCCGGCCCAGGACATCCTCTCCCTCATGATCAAGCTGGCCGATGACCAGAAGGGAGACGTCGCCGGACGGGGGGTGGACAAACCCCTCACCCCGGCCGACCAACGCCGGCTGGACGAAGCGACCGAGCTCTGCCGACGGATCCTGGCCTACTTAGGCGTCCGCCCCCAGGACACATTCCTGGGCACGCTCAACGCCGGCCACCCTGGCGGGATGCTGCCCCTCACCGAGAGGGAAGCGCTCAGCCTTCACCACGACCGGCTCCCTCCCAACCTCTACGTCGCCGACGCCAGCCTGCTACCCCGCGCCCTGGGCGGCCCTCCCATCCTCACCCTGCTTGCCCTGGCCAAGCGCATCGCCCGAGTGGCCACCGAGAGGGTGGGATAGGGCGGCGAGCTGGACCGGGGTAAGGCGGCCCCCTAGAATCGGGTCACCACGTTGCAGTTAGGGAGGGCCATCTCATGGAAGCCGATCTCCGCCTCACCTTCCGGCAGCAAACCCCGAAGACCACCGGACGGGCCGGGTGGCGGGTGCACGAGTACGAGGCTATCTGGCCCGCCAGCCAGACGGCTTTCGTGGTAGTGGACATGTGGGACACTCACTGGTCCTGGGGCGCCCAGGAGAGGGCCGCCATCCTGGCGCCAAGGATTGACGCGGTGCTCAAGGTAGCGCGGAAGAAGGGCGTCCTCATCGTGCACGCTCCCTCTGACACCATGGACTTCTACCGGGATCACCCCGCGCGCAAGTGGGTCCTTTCGCTGCCCACGGTGAAGCTGCCCCCGCTGGCGGAACACCCGGACCCGCCCCTGCCCATTGACGACTCCGATCAAGGGTCCGACACCCGCGAACCCACCTGGAGCCGCCCCTGGACGCGCCAGAACCCGGCTATCGAGATCGCCGACGAGGACGCGATCAGCGCGGATGGCCAAGAGCTCTGGAACATCATCGCTGCCCGGGGAATCCGCAACCTCCTCTACGCCGGGGTGCACACCAACATGTGCATCCTCCACCGGCCCTTTGCCATCAAGCAGACGGTGCGCTGGGGCCTCAACGTGGCCCTGGCCCGGGACCTCACCGACGCCATGTACAACCCCATGCGCCCCCCTTACGTGAGCCACGAGGAGGGCACGGCACTGGTGATCGGCTACATCGAGAAGTTCTGGTGCCCCACCTTCGCCAGTGACGACCTGACGGCGGAGTGGACGAGGTAGCATTGGTCCCTTAACGACGATGGGGCGCTGATCAGCGCCCCATCAATGCGTTCTGCGTTCCCTTTCCTGCTACCGTCCCACGTCCTCGAACTCGCCCGAGGAAGGAGGCAGGGGCCAGTGCAGCCCCCGCTGCCCGGAGAGGCCTCGGTTGGGCCCGGGGGTGTAGGGGAGGGCTGGCAAGCCCACCAGCTTGCCGTCCTGGACCCATTCCTCATCGCCGCTGTGCAGCTCGCTGATGAGGCGGGCCGTAAGCCGCTCCCGGATCTCCTGGTGCTCGGGTGAGCGGCTCAGGTCGTGCAGCTCCTTGGGGTCGTTGCGCATGTCGAAGAGCTGGGTGACGTTGCCCTGAGGATAGTAGATGAGCTTGTAGCGTTGGTCGCGGATCATGCGAGTAGCGCGGGGGCCGTTGGAGATCTCGCCGAAGAAGTAGTCCCGCTTCTGGTCTCCCACCATGGACAGGCCTTCGACGGTGTCGGGGATGGGCAGGCCGGCCAGGTCCAGCAGGGTCGGCATGACGTCCTGGAGGCCCACCAGCCGGTCATCCACCCGGTGATGGCCCACGCGGGGGTCATTAGCGGTCCCCACCAGGATCATGGGAATGCGGGCGGAGTTCTCGTAGAACCAACGCTTCTGCCACAGCCCATGTGCCCCGAGCAGGTCTCCGTGGTCGGAGGTGAAGAGGATGATGGTGTTGTCCAGCAGCCCCTCTTCCCGTATGGCCCCGATGACGACGCGGAGCTGATGGTCAATGTGAGTGCAGAGGGCGTAGAAGGCCCTCCTGGCATCGCGCACCTGGGTCTCGTTGAGGTGTCCCCACTGCTCCCGGGCCTCGCGGAGAGCGGGCGGCAGGGTCTCCTCGCTCTGGGCCCACTCGCCGGAGTAGGGCATGTCAATGTCCACGTGGCGATAGACCTCTAGGTAGGCCTGGAGGGGCGCCAGAGGCGGGTGGGGGTGACAGTAGGAGAGGTACCACAGGCTAGGCCGGGTAGGGTCTCGCCGCTTGATGAAGCGGACCATCTCCCGCGTGGTCCAGTTGGTCACGTGGCAGTACTCAGGTAGGTGCCAGGGGCGCCACACGTACTCGTTGTTGGACATGCCGTGAGCGAACTGCTGCCCGGCGTAACCCTCCTCTGCGAGGAAGATCTCATAGTCATCCACGGCTCCGAACTGGACCCGTCCCTCCTCGCCCAGCATGACATCGTCAAAGCCGATGCGAGCCCGCTGGGGGTAGACGTGCATCTTGCCGGAGGCGTAGGCCTGGTACCCGGCGTCCCGGAAGGCCTGGGCCAGGGTGGGCATGTCGGGCATGAGCATTCGGTCAATGTAGACCCGATCGCCGTGGGTGCGGGGAGTGGTGCCGGTCATGAGAGTGCGCCTGGCGGGGATGCAGACTGGGCACTCGGAGTAGGCCTGGGAGAAGAGGACACCGTTGCGGGCCAGTTGGTCCAGGGTGGGCGTGAGGAGAGAGGGGTGCCCCTCGATGCCCAGGTAGGAGCCGGCCCAGTGATCGGCGGTGATCAGCAGTACGTTTGGTCGCTCCGGCATGGTTCGACAATCTCCTTATATAGGCTGGTGAGCAGTGGCCGGGCGAGGGCCACTGCCTGCTCCTACTTCTCGTGGTTCACGAAGATAGACAGGACGATGCTCACGATGCTGACCACGATGCTTCCCAGAAGGGCAGCCCAGAAGTCCTGCACCACGAAGTCCACACCCAGGCCTCCGGCGATGGCGCTGGCCAGCCAGAGCATGAGGGCATTGACGACCAGGGTGAACAAGCCCAGGGTCAGGATGATGAGCGGGCAGGTGAGTGCGTTGATGATAGGGCGGATGAGGGCATTCACCAGCCCGAAGATGAGCGCCATCCCCAGCATCCCCAGTATCCCGTCCTCGTAGCTGATGCCGGGCACGATCTGGACTGCCACCCAGAGGGCAATCGCAGTAATGACGAGTCGAACTAGGAATTTCATTGCTGCCTCCTGTACCAGAAAACGCCAGCTAACTCACCGGCCCGGTGCCGGTTCGCCGCCATTATAGCCAATCCCGTCCGCACGGCTACCGGCCCGGGGTGATTACCGGCAGGCCCCTCACGTGTCATCCGCGGCCGTAGCGTGTTGTCCCGGGGCCAGAAGCCCTCGACTCAAGTCGGGGCTGCTGGACACAGATTCCTCACTTCGCTCGGAATGACAAGAGGAGGCGCTCGGGATGACAGGCAGGGCGTCTCGGGATGGCACGTAGGACGCATCGGGCTCGCCACGGCCCCGGAATGCGGGCGCCTCTGCCGAGGGCCTCACGCGAAGGCGCAGAACCAGCTTGCCCCTGCGACCTTTGCGGCTTGGCGTCTTTGCGTGAGACGTTGTCCCCTCCGCTTCCCGAGACAGCGCCCTGGGCAGCCGAGGCCATCTCGTCTATCATGGCCGCCGACCAAAGCAACACCCCATCCCGCTGGGCGGGGAAGGACGGTAGGACAAATGGACAAGGTGCGCTTTGCTTTCGCTGGGTTCCGCCACGGGCACATCTTCAGCCTCTACGACTTGGCCCAGAACCGCCCGGACATCGAGATCGTGGCCGCCTGCGAGGAGGATGAGGCCACCCGCGCGCAGTTGGCCCAGTCCGGCCGGGTCCAGATCACCCACACCTCGTACCGGGAAATGCTCGACTCCGTGCCCTGTGACGTCATCGCGGTGGGTGACTACTACGGCAAGCGCGGGTCCATCATCATCGAGGCCCTGCGACGGGGAAAGCACGCCATCGCCGACAAGCCGATCTGCACCTCGCTCCAGGAGCTGGATGAGATCGAACAGCTGGCCAAGGCCGGGGGGCTGGTGGTGGGCTGCCAACTGGACATGCGCAACGGCGGCGCCATGCTGGAGGTCCGCCGACTGGTCCGGGCGGGGGAGATCGGCGACGTGCACGTCATCGTGGTCACCGGCCAGCACCCCCTGCTCTACGGGACCCGTCCGGCGTGGTACTTCGAGCCCGGCAAGCACGGGGGCACGATCAACGACATCGGAATCCACGCCGTGGATGCTATCCCTTGGATCACCGGCCACAAGTTCGTCCAGGTGGAGGCGGCTCGGGCCTGGAACGCGCGCTTGTCCCAGGAACCAATCTTCCAGGATGCGGGCCAGTTTATGGCCACCCTCGCCAACGGCTGCGGCGTCCTGTGTGACGTCTCTTACCTGGCGCCGGACAAGATGGGCTACCGGGTGCCCCAGTACTGGCGCATGACCCTTTCCGGCTCCAAGGGCGTCATCGAGGCCATACCCACGGCTAACCAGGTCATCGTCTACCGCAACGACGCCGAGGAACCGGAGGTGATCGCCACCGGTGAGGGGAACCGCGGCGGCTACCTGGAGTCGTTCATGCGGGAGCTTCGCGGCGAGAAAGAGGGTGTGGACTTGAGCTCGGCGGATGTGCTGGCTGCCAGCCGCGTTGCTCTGATCATCCAGCAGGCGGCCGACCAGGGCCAGGCGCAGGTCAAGCTCTAGGGCTAAGCGGCGACGAAACCACAAAGAAACCCCGCCCGTGCGCACGGGCGGGGTTTCTTGTCTATACACGCAGACTGAGGGTGCTCTACTTCCCGTCCTGGCTCTGCTCTTCAGCCTTCTTGACCAGGACCTTGTCCACCCGGTTGCCATCCATGTCCACGACTTCCACGTGGAGCTTGTTCCAATCGAAATGGTCGGAAGCGGAGGGGATACGCCCAAGCTGAGCCACCACGAAACCGCCCAGCGTCTGGAAGTCCTCCTCCTCGGGCAGCTCGGTGATGCCGAACAGGTCCTTGAAGTCATCCACCGGCAGCAGACCGTCCAGCAGCCAGGAACCGTCCTCGCGCTGCACGGCCATGGGCTCCTCGAGCTCGTCCAGCTCCGGGATCTCGCCCACCAAGCCCTCCAGGATGTCGTCCAACGTGACTAGGCCCTGGAAGATGCCGTACTCGTCCACCACCAGGGCGATGGGCAGCCCCGCCTCCTTGAAGAGCTCGAGCACCTGGAAGACCTGCATATTCTCCGGGATGAACAGCGGCTCCTTGAGGGCCTTCTGCAGATCGAGCTCCTCACCGGCCAGGCACTGCAGCAGCAGGTCCTTGACTTGGACGATGCCGAGTATGTTGTCCAGGCTATCGCGGGCCACCGGGAACCGGGAGTACGAGCTCTCCTCGACTATCCGACGGACTTCCTGACTGGAGTCCTCGATGTTGAGCCAGATCACCTCGGTGCGAGGACGCATGATGGCTTCTACCGACTGCTCCCCCAGCCGGAAGACGCGCTCCACCATGTCCCGCTCGACTTCCTCGATGATGCCGGCGATGGCGCCCTGCTCCACCATCACCCGGATCTCTTCCTCCGTGACCGGGGGCTCGGTATAGCCGCGGATGCCAAACAGCCGGGTGAGCACTTCCGTGGAGCCGCTGAGCAGGCGCACTACCGGCGCCACCAGCCGGGACAGGGTGCGCATGGGGCGGGCAATGGTGAGCGCGATCCGCTCGGTGTACTGCAGCGCCACCCGCTTGGGCACCAGCTCGCCCACTACCAGCGAGAGGAAGGTAGTCGCAACCACGGCGACGACGAGCGCCAGGCTCGAGGCGTACGGCGCTATGAGGGGGACGTCGGCCAGAAGGGCCGCCAGTAGCGGGGCGATGGTGGCGCCGCCATAGGCACCGGCCAGGATGCCGATGAGCGTGATGCCGACTTGGATGGTGGAAAGGAAGTGGTTGGGGTTAGCGGCCAGCTCGAGCACCACGTCGGCGCGGCTGTCCCCTTCCTCGGCCAACTGCTGCATGCGGGCGCGACGCACTGACACCACGGCAATCTCTGACGCGGCAAAGATGCCGTTGACGATCATCAGTACCAGGATGATCAGGAACTGGGTGAGGAGACCCGTGGCTGCTGACTCAGGCATCGCCAGCCTCGCCGTAGAGAGGAAGCAGTCTGGCGTCTGCTAGACAATGACCGAGAGGAAAACAACATACACTCACGGTTGATGCGGAGTCTGGGCCGGTCGGCGGGATCGTAACAACTATTGCCCCGCCGCCGGATAGGTCAGGCGCAGGTTGATCAGTATCGTCCATTACACGGATATTGTAGCCTATCAGGCTCCACAACGCCACCAGATGAGAGTGACACGTGACTCGTGACGCGTGACTCACCCCCAGGCGCGCGTGTGGCTCGGGGCATGCTCGTCAACGTCCGAGTGTCATTCCGAGATGCCCTGCCTGTCATCCCGAGCGCCTCCTCTTGTCATTCCGAGCGAAGCGAGGAATCTCTGGTGGCCGGAGCCCTCGAATGGAATTCGGGGCTAAGGGGCCTGCGGCCGGGCGTCCGCCTACGCGGACGCCGGATGGGCCAAGCGCGCCTGGGGCCTGGGCGCACCAGTGTGCGCCTAGTAGCGCGCACTCCTCGGGATCATTGTCATTCAGGCCGCCTCGCCTTGTCATTCTGAGCGAGGCGAGGAATCTCTGGCTGTCGGAAGGGGCAGATCCCTCGCTGCGCTCGGGATGACATGGGTGGAAAGCAGCGTCGGCGAAGGTGGGTCACGGCAAAGCCGTGACCGTCGACGCCCGGCCGTAGGCCCAGCAGCCCCGACTTGAGTCGAGGGCCTCTTCGCCGGGGACATCCCGAGCACCCACCCGCGTGGCCCGCAGCCGCACTCTTGTCCACACGCCACCAAACGGGCATGATAGAGGCATCCCCTAGGTCCCCCGGTCGGGAGGGAGCCGTCTGTGGATGCCATCGAGTGGGTGAAGTCTGAGTTCTCCTTCCGGGACTGCGATTCCGTCTCGTTCGTGTATGACTACATGGAGTCACAGTCCGGACGCTCGCTGGCGGGCATCTACCGGCCCTTCGACCCCAGCCGCCGCAGTGACTGGCAGGACTGCGGATCCGTGCTCGACTTTCTCTACGCCTCCGCCGCCGAGGGAGCACGCGTGCTGGACTTCGGCCCCGGCGACGGCTGGCCATCGCTCCGCCTGGCGCCGTTTGTGAGCGAGGTGGTGGGTGTGGACGGCTCGGCCCGGCGCGTGAGCGTGTGCCGGGACAACGCCGCCCGCCTGGGCATCGGCAACGCGGCTTTCGTGCACGTGCCCCCGGGTGAGCCGCTGCCCTTCCCCGACGCCAGCTTCGATGCCGTGGTGGCCGCCTCATCCGTGGAGCAGACCCCCGACCCACGAGCCACCCTCCGGGAGTTGGGGCGGGTTCTGCGGCCGGGCGGACGCCTGCGGATGGACTATGAGTCCCTGTTGGGCTATCAGGGCGGGCTGGAGAGAGACCTCTGGCTGACGGGAACGGCAGAAGGCGGTAGCCTTCTGGTGCTCTTCGACCGGGACGTCGCCGGCGAGGTGGCCACCCAGTACGGGCTGGTGCTGGACTGGCCCCCGGCCCAGGTGCGTGAGGCCCTGGGCGACGGGGCCGACGCGTATGCCGCCCTTCGGCCCGAGGCCCTGGATGCACTGCGGCCACGCATCGTCGAGGTCCGGCGTTGTGTGACCCGGCATCCGAGCGGCCGGACGTTGGCCGGCTGGCTGAGAGAGGCGGGGTTTGGCGTGGTGCGCGGCACCCACAGCGGCAACCGATTCGCCGGCAGGCTCTTCGACCTCATGGCCGCCACGGCACGCCCGGCCGATGAGGGAGCCCTCAGGGAGCTCTTGGCACCTCTGATCCAAGTGGTAGTGGACCTGGACGCGCCGCTGGAGACCGACCCGCGGCTGTTGGCGATAAAGGCCTGAGAAGACCAGGCGCCTGGGCCGGGGGACGGTCTCGGCCCCACTTCGCACGAAGGAGACACGTATGGCGGAGATGACGTCGCGGGAGAGAGTGGCAACGGCCCTACGCCGGGAGCAACCCGACCGGGTGCCCCATTGTGAGATCGGCGTGGACCGCGCCCTGGCCCAGCAACTGCTCAACTGGGGCGCGCCCCTGAGCCAGCGGGACGACCTGGAGCAGAACCCTTACACGCTGGACGAAGAGAAGGCGATCGCCTCCTTCCTGAAGCTGGACAACATCCACTACGTCCTGCGGGCCCCCGTCTATGCTCAGAAGATACCGGGAAAGGATGGCCGTCTCTTCTACGGTGAGGGCATGATCCGCACTCGCGCCGACATGGACATGATCCGCCTGCCCGACCCCACCGACGAGCGGCTCTACGAGGGGGCAAAGCGGTTCGTGGACGGCAAGGGGGACTACTCCTGCTGGTTCGTCACCCGCCTGGGCATCTTCCCCACCATGCTGGGCATGGGCACCGAGACCTTCAGCATCGCTCTCTATGAAGACCTCGGGTTCGTCGAGGCCGTTCTGGACCGCTACGCGGATTGGACGGAAGCGGTCGCGGAGAGGGTGTGCAGCCTGGGGTTCGATGTCTTCGTCTCCACCGATGACATGGCGTTCAAGAGCGGTCCTTTCTTCTCGCCCCAGGTCTTCCACGACCTGGTGCTGCCCCGGTTCCAGCGGGTAGGGCGGAAGATCACCCTGCCTTGGGTGATCCACAGTGACGGCAACCTCCTTCCTTTCATGGACGACCTTCTCAGCCTGAGGATCGCCGGGCTGCACCCCAACGAGAAGGGAGCGGTGGACATCGCCGAGGTCAAGCGCCAGTACGGCGATCGTATCTGCATCCTGGGCAACCTGGACCTCAATATCCTGGGGCTGGGCACGCCTCAGGACGTGGAGGACGAGGTGCGCTGGCTGATCCGGAATGTGGGCCCCGGTGGCGGCTACATCATCACCAGCGGCAACAGCCTTGCGGGGTACCTCAAGCCGGAGAACGTAGTGGCGTTCACGGAGGCGGTGCAGAAGTACGGGGCGTATCCGATCCAGGCCTAGGGGAGATTCACCGTAGAGAACGCAGAGACCGCGGCCAACCTAACCTCCCGGCCCCCTTCCCTGAGCGGGAAGGGGGAGCAGACACCCCTCCCTTTGCAGGGGAGGGGTCGGGGGGGGTCCTTTCCGGCCCCCCTCTCCTCTCAGGAGAGGGGCGGGGGAGAGGTTCCCTACGATCCCCCTTCTCTGCGTCTGCACCTCTGCGCTCTCTGCGGTCTCTGCGGTGAAATCCCCCGGTTGACTCTCTGCCGCCAGCGGCCACAATGA
>JBMNTK010000061.1:0-18126 GCA_050945695.1 Anaerolineae bacterium
CTGCCGTCATCGACATGGGCGACCGCTACCTGGTGGCCAAGACGGACCCCATCACCTTCGCCACTGACGAGATCGGCTGGTACCTGGTCAACGTCAACGCCAACGACATCGCCACCACCGGGGGCACGCCCCGCTGGCTCCTCGTCTCGGCTCTCTTCCCCGCCGGCTCCACCGACCTGGATGCAGTTGAGCGGGTGTTCAGTCAGCTCAGTGCCGCCTGCCGCCACCTGGGCGTGACCCTCTGCGGCGGCCACACCGAGATCACCAGCGGGCTGGATCACGTGATCCTCGTGGGGCAGATGCTGGGAGAGGTGGAGCCAGAGAACCTGGTGACCCCCGAGGGCCTGCAACCGGGCGATGCCATCGTGCTCACGAAGGGGATCGCCATCGAGGGCACGGCCATCCTGGCCCGAGAGCTAGGGTGGCAGCTGGAGGGGCTCGTCCCGCCCGAGGTGATCGAGCGAGCCGCAGGGTACCTCCACGACCCGGGCATCAGCGTGGTGGCCGACGCCCGCATTGCCGCCGGCGCCGCCCGCCTTCACGCCATGCACGACCCCACCGAGGGGGGGCTGGCCACCGCCTTGGCCGAGCTAGCCACAGCCGGTGGGGTGGGCCTGCGCATCTGGGCCGACCGGGTGCGCATCCTCCCGGAGGCTGAGCTCCTCTGCCACCATTTCGGCATCAGCCCCTGGGGCACGATCGCCTCCGGCGCCCTCCTCATCGGCTGCGCCGCATCCGATGCGCCCGCGGTGGTGGAAGCGATCCGCGCCCAGGGCATCTGGGCCGACATTATCGGGGAGGCCACCGAGGGCGGCGGCGCGGTCCTTGTCGACGGCGAGGGCAACGAGGAGCCCCTGCCCACCTTCGCCCGCGACGAGGTAGCGCGGCTGTTCAGCCAGTGAGGGAGAGTCACGGCTGCCGAGGCCAGAGCAGGCTCTCGCCTACTCTGGCCTTGTTCTCTGCGGTAGACGGTCCTCAGGTTCCTCGGGTTCGACGTCCGGTGCTTTCGCCAGCAGTTGCAGGTACTCGTTGCGGCTCGCGCCTCTGGCGGCCTGCCCTCGGAGGAACGCCTCCGTCTCCAGTCGGCAGATCTTCTCTGCCACAGCCAATGCCACAAACTGGTTTATGGAAGTCCCGTCTCGGCTAGCACAAGCTCGTAGCTTGGCGTGCAGAGACTCCGGCAGACGTATGCTTATGGTGCTCATGGCAGCTCTCCTACCTCCTCAAGGGACTCTCTCGGGGTTAGCACTGCCAAGCCAAACTCCCTCGCATGTGTGAAATGTCGCCGGTTGAAGGTCACTATCGTATCGCACCCAGCGGCGACGGCTAGTTCGGGAATCATCGCATCAGCCGGGTCCGAGCCGTACCCCCGCCATAGGAAGTGGATCGGCGTGGGCTCTGCCACCTCGCAAAGATACCCGAGGATTCGCTCCAGTTCGTCATCCGAGTACACAAGCTCTTGCGAATGCCGCTTGG
This sequence comes from Anaerolineae bacterium, assembly GCA_050945695.1. Taxonomy (GTDB): domain Bacteria; phylum Chloroflexota; class Anaerolineae; order DRVO01; family DRVO01; genus Ch71. Next base: position 1,477 of record JBMNTK010000061.1, read on the forward strand.
CAGCTTCCTCGTACTCCAGAATCACCGCTACAGACAACGCGATCTCGAACCGCCCTGACCCAATCAGTTGCAGGATCCGGTTCGACGCCCCACGGCGGGACCTCAGCCCGGCTATGAGCACGCTAGTATCAATGACGACGCGACGGACAGCCAGATGCCACCGCCTATGGTATTGTATGTGACATCACGCGGCGGAGCAATGGGACTATCGCATCCCGGAGACCATCTCCCCGACCATCTTCACCCGCTCGATGTCTCCATCGGGCGGGATCTCGTCGGAGATGCCCAGCACCAGCCGGGGGTAGAACAGCTCTACCAGGCGCTCCACGCACTCCACCAGCAGCTCTACCGGATAGGAAGGCAGGAAGTAGATCGCCGGGATTCCGTCCAGGAGCACCAGGTCGCCCAGGGCTTCCTTGATCTCCTCGATGGTGACGTCGCCCTGAGGCTCCGGGGTGGCTGCCTCGATCCCATCCCACGGGCAGTCCCGCATGTGGCCCAACAGCGGCCTCATGGCCCCGTCCACGTGGATGTGGGTGAACTTGCCCGCCTGGCGCAGCTGCTCGGTCCGTAGTCGGTACCAGGGCAGAAGGTGCTCCTTCCAGACTGGCGGCGGATCCAGGTGAGCGTCAATGTTCTCGCCCAGGTTGTAGATGGGCACCGGGCACTTGCAGATCACCTCGTACATCGCGTCATCGGCCTTGCCGGCGATCTCGACGTAGCGGTCTATCCGCTCCCGGTGGTCCGCCAGGGCGTAGATGGTGGGCTCGAACCCCATATGCTCGATGAAGAGACCCTGGATTGGGGACCGGCGAGGGTAGAACTGGGGCGCCCCCCTATCCCCCACCCGGGCCAGATCCGCCTGGTACTGCTCCTCGTCCCAGTACCACTCTTCATCCTGGAGCACGTACTCCAGGATCCGCAGGTCATCGAGCGTCTTGATCCGATACTCGAGGCGGGCGCCACTGAGCCTCAGGGCGTCGTAGCCCCTCACCTCCCGCAGCGTCCCGATGGGCGTCTCAAGGTAGTGAGCCTGGTGGGTCTCGTCGAGCCACTCGGTCCGCTGCTTTACGCTGTGGTAGCGGACCTTGAGCGGCCTGGTGAAGTACCGAACCGAGGCGTGGCAGTCATCATAGACATCCAGCAGGCTGGCCCCGCGATACCGGGCCGGGAGCGTCCCTCGGGCCTCGTTGGCCTGGTACCAGAACTCCAGCCGGGGCTGCCACAGCACCCCGCCGGGGTCCTCGCCCCGGAACACGGCCAGGTTCATCTCCCGGAAGTTCGGCCTGCTCTCGCTAGCTTCAGTCACCTGTTCCCCCATAGTCCCAGTTGTCGCGGACGGCTTGGTACATCGCCTCGATGTTCTCCGGAGGCGTCCCCGCCTGGATGTTGTGAACCTGGCAGAAGACGAACCCGCCACCGGGCCTGAAGATGCTGATCCGCTCTTTGACGTGCTCATAGACCTGCTCCGGCGTGCCGAAGGGCAGCACCGACTGGGTGTCACACCCCCCACCCCAGAAGGTGATCCGGTCGCCGAACTCAGCCTTCAGTTCCTTGGGGTCCATCCCCCGCGCCGAGGTCTGCACCGGGTTGAGGACGTCACACCCGGCGTCAATGATCCCATCAATGAGGTCACGGATGGCGCCACAGGAGTGGAGGAACACCTTGCAGTCCGACAGCCGGTGGATCTCACTCCAGAACGCCTTCTCCCGGGGCTGGATGATCTCGTAGTACCACTCCGGCCGCACCTGCGGCCCCGCCTGCGTCCCCAGGTCGCCCCCGACCTGGATCAGGTCGATGTAGGGCCCCACCGCGTCCAGGTAGCGCCGGATGTTGCGCAGGTTGTTCTCCAGGATGCGGTCCAGGATCGCCTCTGCCAGGGGCCGGTCTATCGCCAGGTCAACCAGGAACTGGTCCCAACCGCGCAGCCCCTGGCCGCCCTCGAGGAAGGCCCCTCCGAAGGCCCCCATGATGGCCCGATCGGTCGTTGACCGCAGCCGCCGGCCCTCAGCCTCCAGGAGGCGCAGGTTCTCGTCCGGCATCTCGCCCAGCTGGTAGTTCTCGATGTCTGCCACCGACTGGGCATCGGCCAGAGGGTGATAGACGCTGTCGAAGTAGTAGCTGGTCGCCGGCTTGTGCGACACCCGCCGGCCGTTGGAGACGTGGTACCACCCACCCTCACCGTCGGGCTCCAGGGTGAAGTCACCCACCAGCTGGGCCTGGGTGCCATCGGCCAGCACCCACGGTTGCCACCCCTTGAGCGTGCCCAGATCCAGCGGAACCACGTCGGCCCCGTAACGGTCCAGGATCGGCTCCTCAATCAGGGCCAACTGCTGTCCCGGGTCGTAGATGTAGATGCCGCCGGTCTCCAGCCCGAGGTACCGCTTGAGCGAGGCGTACGCCATGGCCATCATTCCTGTGGAGCGCATGCCCCCTAGGTCCACAGGCATCCGATCCGCTTCCCGATGTTCTATCGCCGCCAACACCCTCTCGCGCGACGTCATTGCCTTCTCCTCCTCTACCGTGGCCCAGACTTAGCCCAATCGGCCGGCACCAAGGACATAGACTGCGCCTTGATACGGCATCGCCATCGCCCCGTCAATGAGACCTTCGTTGCGAGATCACCGACAGCCTGACTCTAACCGTATTCATATAGATCAGAGACCTTTCTCTAATGTTTGGCTCCTATACTCCGCTCATCGGTGACCTGAGGGCAACCACAGCAGTTCGCCGATCCGCTCTCGATCCAGAGGCCAGTGGAAGGGCTGAGGGGAGCTAAGATGGAAGGGTACCGCATCTCAAGGGCCGCGAGTGTCGACTTCGCCCGACGCTCGGCCCCCGATTACTCGCAGGCCATGGCGGTGGCGCTGGGCTTCTACCTGTTCGGCCACCTGGCAGACCTGATGACCACCATAGGCTTCCTTCAGGGTGGGCTGCCGGAGTGCAATCCCATCCCGGCCCTGGTGTTGGAGACGGGAGGCCTGGTGGGCCTCATCGCCCTCAAGGTGCTCGGGGCCCTGGCTACCGCTTGGATCTTCTGGCGGCTGCGCGGACGCCTGTTCACGGTGTTCTTCACCTCGGCCATGGCGATCCTCCTGATCTTCGTGGCCTCCATCAACTCGCTGGACGCCATGGACGCGCTGGCAATGGCGAACGTCCCCTGAGACCACGCGCGATCCTGTTCACCCCCCACGTCGGCCAGGTGGCTTGGGCGGAGCCGCTTGGCCGACGTACTTCTTTGCCCCGGCCCCGCGGCCATTCCGGCCCAATCCCGGCCCGTGACGTCTAGGGTCTGAACGGCCCTAGCCTGGTTGTCAAAGTGTGCTTTGGCTGGTACTATGCAGCCCATTTAACGTTTGGCGCCTGACGGTCCACCCTGGGCTGCAGGCGCCACGTGTCCGGGCGGCGAACGGGGAGGCCGCGCCGGGCTGCATGGCTCGAGCGACGCAGTCCGTCCTATGCGGACGCCCCGCCAGTGACTTCCCGCGTCCGGGCCCCGACATCACAGCGATCTGCCGCGGAGGACCGCCATGAAAGTATCGTGCCTGCAAGAAAACCTGGCCCGTGGGCTCAGCATCGCCGGCCGAGCGGTGAGTTCACGCATGTCACTACCCATCCTTAGCAACGTGCTGGTTGCTACGGACGGGGGCCGGCTGCGGCTGAGCGCCACTAACCTCGAGATCTACATCACCTGCTCCGTGGGCGCCAAGGTGGAGGAGGAGGGGGCCATCGCCGTGCCGGCACGGACTTTCGCGGACTTCGTGGCCACCCTTCCGCAGCAGCCCCTCCAGCTGCAGGCTGACACTGCCACCCAGACCTTGCACATCCAGTGCGGCCGCACCCGGGCCAACCTCAAGGGCAGCCCGGCGGAGGACTTCCCGCCCCGTGTCCAGGCCGACCCAGACGGGGCCATCGAGCTGGAATCGGACCTGCTTCGCCGCATGATCGCTCAGGTCACCTTCGCCGCTGCCCCGGACATGGAACGCCCGATCCTGGCCGGAGTGCTGGCCGAGTTCGACGGGAATCAGCTCACCATGGCCGCGGCCGACAGCTTCCGGCTCTCCCTGCGCCGGGCCGAGCTCAAGCAGGGTGTCGACAGCCCTACCCAGAACATCATCCCCGCCCGCTCCCTCAACGAGGTGGCCAGGATCGCCGGCGAGACCGAGGGCCCGATCCGCATGCACGTCCTCAAGGAGCGCTCTCAGGTGCTCTTCGCCATGGGTGACGTGGAGCTCGTCTCCCAGCTGGTGGAGGGCCTGTACCCGGACTACCGGGGGATCATACCCAAGACCTACCTGACCCGCACCGTGGTCAACACCAAGGAGCTGCAGGCGGCTGTCCGTCGGGCTTCCATCATCGCCCGGGGCGCCAACAACATCATCCGCCTGCGCATCCACGCCGAGGAAGGCGACGAGCCCTCTCACATGACCGTGGCTGCCGTGGCTGCCGAGTTAGGCGACAACGTCGTGGACCTCGACGCCTTGGTGGAGGGGGAATCCACCCGTATCAACTTCAACGCCAAGTACCTCCTCGACCTCCTGGACATCATCGCCACGGAGAACGTGGTGCTGGAGACGAGCAGCCCTTCCAGCCCTGGCGTCTTCCGTCCCGTGGGGCCTGATGCGGAGGACTTCACTCACATTGTCATGCCCATGTATGTGGCCGACTAGCTTGGCGGCGGCTCCCCGGAGGGCCGCACCCTCGGGCGGCGCATGAGGCCTGCCCGATGCGCATCCTTCGCCTCAACCTGACACACTTTCGCAACTACGCGCGGGAAGAGGTCCGGCCCTCCCCGGGGGCCAACCTCTTCCTGGGCCGCAACGCCCAGGGCAAGAGCAACCTCATAGAGGCGGTCTCCCTTCTCAGCACCACCCGGTCCTTCCGCACCTCCGTTGACCGGCACCTCATCAACCGCGACTTCCTGGACGAGCCTATCGTGCACGCCCGGCTGCTGGCGGAGGTTGAGGGCGGCCCTCACCGCACCATCGAGCTGATCGTCACTCAAGAGGCGAGCGAGAACGGCAATGGCCTGGCGTCCACCCGCAAGTATCTGCGCCTGGACGGGGTGGCTCACCGACTGGTGGACGCGCTAGGAGTGCTGCCCACCGTCCTGTTCACCCCTGAGGACGTGTCGCTGGTGGCGGGTCCCCCGGCCGGGAGGCGGCGCTTCCTCGATGTATTCCTGTGCCAAGCGGGCAAGGACTACTGCCGGGCCCTGTCTCTCTACAACCGGTCGCTCACTCAGCGCAACCACCTGCTGCGCCTGATCCGGCGTCGCCGAAGCGACCCCGATCAGCTCCTCTACTGGGATCATCTGCTGGCCGAGAACGGGGTGCTCATCACCGAACGGCGGCGGGCTGCCATCGAGCAGATGTCGGAGCAGGCCGCGAAGACGCACGCGGCCCTCGCCGACAGCGAGTTGCTCACGCTCACCTATCTCCCCGGCGCCCCCGCCACGGGGGAAGTCCCTACGCCCGAGCTCGTCCGGGCATGGGAACAGACCTATTTGCAGTCACGAGAGGGCGATCTGGACCGCGGGGCGACCTCTCAGGGACCACACAGGGACGACTTCCTGGTGGAGATCAACGGGATGGAGGCAGCCAGCTACGCCTCCCGGGGCCAGATGCGCACCGCCGCCCTCACCCTCCGCCTGGTGGAAGCTGACTACCTGCACCGGGCGCTGGGCCGGCGCCCCATCCTGCTCTTTGACGATGTCATGTCGGAGCTGGACTGCGCCCGCCGGGAAGCGCTGGAGCGCGTGATGCTGGACTCGAGCCAGTCCTTCATCACCGGGTTGGATACGGAGCCCTTCAGCCGTGACTTCCTGCGCGCCGCCCGGACCTACACCGTCAGTGGCGGCCGGATCGCCCTCGTCAGCCCGCCAGGAGTGGACGGCGGGACGGAACCCCCGTCCGGCGGGGATACTCCGGCGGAGTCAGGCTGACCTTCCGCAGCACCACCAGGGAGCGGGGCAGGGCCGTGCCCGGCACTTCCACGGGAACCACCCGCTCCACCTGTCCCCCGAGAAGGTTGACCGCGTATTCGGCCCGCACCACCTCGGCGGCCACCTCTTCGCCCTTCTGCGCCACCACCAATCCTTGCCGCCGAACTAAGGGCAGGCAGTACTCCGCCAACACCGACAGGTCCGCCACCGCCCGGGCCATGACCACGTCGTAGACCTCTCGGTGCTGAGGATCCCTGCCCACCACCTCGGCGCGCTCGTTCACCACCGTCACGCCGGTGAGCTCGAGCTCGGCCACCACTGCCTCGAGGAACGTGCACTTCTTGGCCATCGCTTCCACCAGGGTCAGCTTGGCCTGGGGCCACACGATCTTCACCGGCAGCCCGGGGAAGCCAGCGCCCGCCCCCACGTCTGCCAGGCGGCAGGCCACACCCTGCCTGGCTGCGTCCAACAGAGCGGGGGTTGCCAGCAGGACCGTCAGGGCATCGGCGAAGTGGCGCACCTGGACCTGCTCGTACTCGGTGATGGCGGTCAAGTTGAAGCGCTCGTTCCACTCCACCAGCAGCTCGAAGTAGCGCTGGAAGAGCGGCAGATGCTCCGGTCGCAACGGTAGGTTGAGTTCCTGGGCCGCCCGTAGAAGCTTGTCCATGACGGGATTCTAGCGACCTCGTCGCCGGGCTGCCAGCGCTCAGGGCCGCCGCTGAGCCTGGTGGCGGGCTGATCTGGCCGCCGACCCTTGGTAGGGGAAGTTGACCAGTACCACCCCGAACAGGGCGATAGCTCCCCCGGCCAACGACATAGGCGCGGGCGCTTCCCCCAGCCACAGCCAGGCGATCACGGTCGCCAGCGGCGGCGAGAGGAACAGGAAGGCGGACGCCCGAGAAGCGGGCATAGCAGCGAGCACGTACGTCCAGCTCACGTAGGCGATGGCAGCGGGGAAGATGCCCAGGTACACGACGGCCAAGGTGGCCTCAAGCGGGGCCTGCCGCACCGCCTCCGGCAGCGACAGGGCAAAGGGGAGCATCAGCGCCGTCCCCGCCCAGATGGTGTAGGTGGTCAGCGGCAGGGCCCGATAGCGCCGGAGGAGCCGCTTCTGCAGGATGAAGTACAGGCTCGTGGAGACGGCGGATAGGAGGATGAGGAGCACCCCCGGCTCCAGCCTCATGCGCTCGCCCTCACCCAGAGCGATGAGCGTCACCCCACACAGCCCCAGGCCAATGCCGACCCAGGCGCGTGCGGGCAGCCGTTCACCCAGAAGGGTCCAGCCCAGGATCGCCGTGATGACGGGAGCAGCGTTCACCAGGAAGGCGGCCGGGCCTGCCCCCACCGTGACCTCGCCGAAGTTGAGCGCCAGGTGATACACCGTGATCCCCAGGAAGCCGGCCAGCACCAGTTCGGGAATGTCCTTGGTTCTGGGCAGGGGCATGCGCGTAACGAGGGCGTACGCGATCAGCACCGCCGAGGCGATGATGAACCGCAGGACTGCCAGCTCACCCGGCCCGTAGCCCGTCAGGCCCGCCCGAATCCCGGCGAAAGCCGACGCCCAGAAGGCCAGCGTCACCGCGGCAGCGGCCAGTGCCCCTGCGCTCCAGTCCCGTTTGCTCATGTGGCATGCTCCCCCGATAGAAAGCCCCATAGTGCGACACCCGCATCTTTCCTGCAACCGGGGACGGGAGCGGCCTCACGCAAAGGCGCAAAGACGCCACAAGAAGCACGGACCTTGGCGTCTCTGCGTCCTGGCGTGAGGCTACCTAGACACCGCGCACTCCGCACAATATACTGACCTGATACACTCTCAAGTAGAAGTCCCAGGAGGCTCCTTTGATAGACCCCGCCAGCTTCCCTGGCAGAGGCAAAGTGGCGGTGCTGCGCACCACGCCAGAAACCGTGCTCGAGGATGTGGGCCGCCTCATGCACATGGCCAGCTACCAGGCCGCCCTCCCCAAGGACAAGGGCACCATCCTCAAGATCAACATCTCCTGGCAGCAGTGGTACCCAGCCTGCTCCACCAGCCCCTGGCAGTTGGAGGGCGTCATCACCCGTCTGCTCCAGGACGGTTACAGCAACCTCGTCGGGGCCCACAACCGCACCGTGGTGGTGGACGCCTACGTGGGCGAGGTCAACAACAAGCACAAGCTGGTCACCGACAAGCACGGCATCCCCTCGGTGCACCTCTACGAGCCCGAGGTGGAGTGGATCACCTACCAGCCCAAGCAGCCCTTCCTGGTCCTAGACCGCATCTTCCCCGACGGGGTGCGCATTCCCAAGATGTTCGTGGGCAGCAACATCATTCATCTGCCCACCGTCAAGACCCACGTCTTCACCACCATCACCGGCGCCATGAAGAACGCTTTCGGCGGCCTCCTCAGCGAGCGCCGGCACTGGACCCACGCCTGCATCCACGAGACCCTGGTGGACCTGCTCATGATCCAGCAGGACATCCACACCGGCCTCTTTGCCGTCATGGACGGTACCTTCGCCGGCGACGGCCCCGGGCCTCGTGCCATGCGCGTGCACGAGAAGGACATCATTCTCGCCTCCGCCGATCAGGTGGCCATTGACGCCATCTCGGCCAAGCTCCAGGGCTTCGACCCCATGTCCATCCCCTTCATCCGGCTCGCCCACGAGCGCGGTCTGGGTGTCGGCGACCCGCGGGAGATAGAGGTCGTGGGCACCGACATCTCGGGAGTGGACTGGCACTTCGAGACGGCCGACACCTTCGCCTCCCGGGGGCAGAAGCTCATCTACCATGGGCCGCTCAAGCCCTTTGAAAAGCCCCTGCTGCAGTCGCCCGTGGTGCCCTGGTCCTATGCCGCCTCCCGCGCCTACTACGACGGCTTCTGGTACCCGTTCATCGGCTACCCACGGGTCAAGGAGGCCCTGCGCAGCAAGTGGGGGCGCCTGTTCGACGAGTACGGCGGTGTGCCGGCCCGCATCGAGCCGCTGTATCGGCCCGAGCTGGGGCTGGGGGTCGTCGCCGGGGCAGCCGCAGCCGGCCTAGGCGCGTTCGCAGCCCGGCGGGTGAGGCGTAAGCAGAAGTGAGCGCTCCCCTGCGCGTCCCCGAGGGTCGGCTGGCGGTGGACCTCCACGTCCACACCCTCTACTCCAAGGACTCCATGACGAGCCTGGAGGACATCATCGCCGCCGCCCAAGCTCGGGGACTGGGTGCCCTGGCCATCACGGATCACAACCAGATCGAGGGGGCCCTGCGCCTGCGCGACATGGCCCCCTTCCCGGTCATCGTGGGCGAGGAGATCAAGACCAGTGAGGGCGAGGTCATCGGGCTCTTCCTGGAGCGCCTCATACCCGCCCGGATGTCGCCTGAAGAGACCGTAGCCGCCATCCGCGAGCAGGGTGGCGTCGTCTACCTGCCCCACCCCTGCGACCGGATCCGGCGCAGCACCATGACGGAAGAGGGGACGCAGCGCATCATCTCTGACGTGGACGTGGTCGAGGTGGTGAACGCCCGGGTGCTCTCGCCGCAGATCAACGCCGAGGCCCTCCTCCTGGCCGAGAAGCACCGCCTGGCCCAGGGTGCGGGCAGCGATGCGCACACCCCTCGGGAGCTGGGCGCAGCTCACGTGCTCCTGCCGCCCTGCGACCTCGCCGACCCGCACTCATTCCACACGGCCCTAGGCAGGGCCTCGGTGGTCGGGGGGCTTAGCCATCCGGCAGTGCACCTGCTGAGCTCGGTTGCCAAGCTCCGCAAACGCCTGGGCCTGTAGCCGCGCACGGGAGAGGCCAAGGGGCCACACGATCCGCCGGGTTCTGTCCTCCGGCCATCCTGGAGAGCATAGCCATGCAGTACAAGGAAGACTGGGAGCAAGCACAGAAGCGCATCGAGGCCTGGTGGGTAGGCGAGATCATAGACCGGCCCTGCCTCCAAGTCACCGCCCCGAGGGCCGGCTGGGAGCAACAGCGTAACGCCAACTCGGTTCCGGCCGGCGTCAGTGTGGAGGAGTGGTGGACGGACGTCGAGGCCACCGTGGAGCGCACCGCCCGCCGGATCGAGGCCACCTTCTACGGGGGCGAGGCCTTTCCCCTGTTCAACCCTAACCTCGGCCCCGACCTGTTCGCCGCCTACCTCGGCGCTCCCCTGCGCTTCCTCGACACCCACACCAACTGGGTGCAGCACATCATCACCGATTGGGCCGACTTCCCCGAGCTGAAGATCAGCGAGGACAACCGGTGGTGGCGCCTGCAGATCGAGCTCCTCCAGGCGGCTCATGAGGCCGGCCGAGGCCGCTGGATCACCGGCATGCCCGACACCCACGCCGGGGGCGATGCCCTCTCCGCCCTGCGGGGAAACGATCGGCTGTGCATGGACCTCTACGATAACCCCGAGCCCGTTCGCCGAGCCCTAGACGAGCTGGTGCGCGCCGTCACCTTCGCCTATGACCGCTACTTCAGCATCGTCGAGGCCGACAAGTACGGAAGCAGCAGCGGGTGGCTTCCCTCCTGGTGCCCGGGGCGAAGCAACGCCGTCCAGTGTGACTTCATCGCCCTCATCTCCCCCGCCCAGATGGAGGAGTTCATCCTGCCCAGCATCGTGGCCGAGGCGCGCCTCCTCGATCGCGTCGTCTTCCACTTGGACGGGCCCGACGCCATCCGGCACCTGGACCTGCTCATGGCCGTGCCCGAGATCCACGCCATCCAGTGGGTGCCGGGGGCCGCGGGTGGGATGATGACTGACTGGATCCCGCTCCTGCAGCGCATTCAGGCCGGAGGCAAGAGCCTACACCTCTCGACCACCGCCGCGGAGGTGCCCACCCTGCTGGAGGCGCTTCGCCCCGAGGGCCTCATGATCAGCACTCACACCGACACGGAGGAGGACGCCCGCGCCCTCCTAGCCTCGATAAGCGCTCGGTCCTGAACAGGAGGGAGGCGAGCCGCGATGGCCTTCACCTTTCGCGACATCGGTATTCTCCAATCCATAGCCGCTCAGATAGCCGACGCAGCGGCCCTGCCCGAGCAGCAACAGCGCCGGGACCGCTGGTACGCCACCAACGCTCTCAAGCCCGTCCGGCCGCTGGTGTTCTGTTCGCCAGAGGGCGCCTGGGAGGAGATCCTCCCTCAGGACAGGCTGGAGTGCATAGACCCCCTCGCCCGCGAGTGGGAGCGGCGCCTGCGCATGCGCCTGTATGCTTGGGAGCACTTCGACGATGACGTTGTCCTCGACGCGGCATTCCCGGTAGATTATGTCTACACCGACTCCGGTTGGGGCCTGCAGCCAGAGAGGGTGTTCAGCGACCAGCCGCGCGGTGCCTACTACTGGTATGGCGCCATCAAGGACGAGTCCGACCTGCTGAAGCTCACCCGCCCCCGAATCACCGTGGACCATGACGCGACGCAGCAGCGGCTCGAGCTGGCCCGCGAGGTGTTCGACGGCCTCCTCGACGTGCAACTCAAAAGCCGCTTCTGGTGGACGGTGGGCTTGATCGGCGAGCTCGCTCAGCTCCGCGGCCTGGAGCAGGTCATGCTCGACATGTGTGAGCGGCCGCAGTGGGTCCACCGGGCGATGCGCTTCCTCATGGAGGGACGCCTGGCCTGGCTCGATGACCTCGAGGAGCAGGGCCTGCTCAACCTCAACAATGCCAACGACTACGTGGGCTCAGGAGGTTTCGGCTGGAGCCACGAGCTTCCCGCTCCTGGCTTCGAACCCACCCGGGTGCGGACCCAGGACATGTGGGGCTTCGCCGAAGCCCAGGAGATCACCGGCGTCTCCCCGGCCATGCACGAGGAGTTCGTCCTAGAGTACCAGCTTCCGATCCTGGAGCGCTTCGGCCTCAACTGCTACGGCTGCTGTGAGCCCCTCCACCACAAGTTCGCCATGCTGGAGCGCGTACCCCGGTTGCGCCGCATCTCCATCAGCCCCTGGTGTGACCGGGCCATCGCCGCCGAGACCCTGGGCAACCGCTACATCTACTCCTGGAAACCCCACCCCGCTTACCTGGCGGACATCGTCTTCGACCCGGAGGCGGTGCGCCGGTACATCCGGGAGACGCTGGAGATCACCCGGGGCTGCGTGGTGGAGATGATCCTCAAGGACACTCACACCTGCAACGGACAGCCGGAGCGCTTCGATCTCTGGACCCGCATCGCCAAGGAGGAAGCCGAGCGTGCCGGCTGAGCCGGTCGAGGCCGTCTTCTTCGACCTCTACGGTACCCTGGCGTACTGGGCCCGGTCCCTGGAGACCACGGTGCGGCAGGTGGCCGACCGGTACGGGGTGGAGCTCGACTGGTCGGCCTACGGGGCCGCCCGGGAGAGACTCGATCAGTCCCACGAGAGCTGCCTCCCCACCGACGGCCTGATGGTCATCCTCCAGCGCCATCTGGACGCCTACCAGGACTTCCTCCGGGCGCTGGGCGTGCGCGAACACACCGACCAGATGGCGTGGGAGGTGCTGCAACACAGCCACGCGCTGTTCTCCTGCACCGACATGGCCCTCTGCGACGACGTCCTACCTTCACTGCGCCGGCTGCAGGAACGCGGCCTCATCCTGGCCGTGGTTTCCAACTTCCATACCCCGCTCGACAACATTCTGGAGGAGCTGGGGATCCGCGGGTTCTTCACGGCCGTCATCGCCTCCCACGATCAGCGCGTCCAGGCCGCCAAGCCCGACCCGGCCATCTTCCGGCCCGCCCTGGCCGCCTGTGGGGCTGCCCCAGAGAGAACGATCTACGTCGGAGATTCCTTCCGGTTCGACGTGCTAGGCGCGCAGGCGGCCGGCATCCGGCCCGTCCTCATCGTCCGAGAGGGGTCGGCGCCGGACTGGGACGGGCACGTGGTCCGTAGCCTCCTGGAGCTGCCGGCGCTGATTGACGCCATGAGCGACAGCGCCGAGGGATAGGCCCGTTCCTTCGCTGTGAGGCGCACGCCGGCTTCGGCCAGGGGCGCACGCAGCGGCCGGGAGCGCTTGCCCTGCCTCGCCTCCTCACCCATGGGCACCGCTTTTGCACACTGAGAAGAGGCGCCCGAATCCCGCCGTCGTCTGCCCCGGGGCCTCTCTGCGCTGGAGCGCCCTCGGTGACGGGCCGCGAGCGGGTGTGGCCCGCACGATGCATCGGAGGCACCATGGCCCAAGAGATCGAGTTCACCAGCAACTACCGAGACCTGAGTACCGAGCAGGGATTCCAGTTCGAGTTCACGTGCAGTCGGTGCGGCACCGGTTTCCGCACCAGGTTCCGCCCTTCCGCCACCGGGTTGCTCTCCGGCGTTCTAGATACCGCCAGCAGCCTGTTCGGTGGCGTGTTCGGCCGGGCCGCGGACGTCGGCAACCGAGTGCACTCCGCCGCCTGGGAGCGGGCCCACGACGAGGCGTTCCGCGCAGCCAGCTCCGAAGCCAAGCCCCACTTCATTCAGTGCCCACGCTGCTCCTCCTGGGTGTGCCGCGAGGACTGCTGGAACACCAAGCGCGGCCTGTGCAAGGACTGCGCCCCGGACTTGGGGGTGGAGATGTCCGCCGCCCAGGCATCCCGCTCGGTGGAGGAGATCTGGGCCCACGCCGCCATGGCGGCCGAGGACAAGAAGCTGGCAAAGGAGTACTGGCGCGAGACCATCCGGGCCAGCTGCCCCAACTGCGAGGCGCCCCTGGCGACCAATGCCAAGTTCTGCCCTGAATGCGGCACCAAGCTCAAGGGTGCCGCCCACTGCACCGAGTGCGGCGCCACCCTCACCCCCGGCGCCAAGTTCTGCCCCGAGTGTGGCACCCGCACCGGCGCCGGCTAGCCGCTGAGCACACCCCGCGTACAAGGCCCCTTCCGGTCCGACGGAAGGGGCCTGCACCGCCCCCGGGCGCTTGCCCGGCCTCGCCTCCCCCCTTACCATGGCCCCCAGCAAAGCCAGTACGCTGCACGATGCGTCACGGGAGGTGACACATGAGACTGGGTGGACCGGTGCTTACCGGCTACGAGGACCCAGACCAGTGGGTGGCTGCTCTGCGGGAGCGTGGATACAGCGCCGCGTACTGCCCGCTGGAGGCAGACGCCGACGACGACACCGTCAGAGCACTGGTGAAGGCCACCCGCGCCGCCGATATCGTCATCGCCGAGGTGGGTGCCTGGAGTAACCCCCTCAGCCCCGACCCCGAGATCCGCAAGCAGGCCCTGACCTACTGCAAGCAACGGCTCCACCTGGCCGACCGGTTAGGGGCCCGATGCTGTGTCAACATCGCCGGGTCCCGGGGCACCTCCTGGGATGGCCCTCAACCCGATGACCTTACCGAGGCCACGTTCGGCCTCATCGTCGAGACCGTGCGCGAGATCATTGACGAGGTCCAGCCCACTCAGACCTACTACACCCTAGAGACCATGCCCTGGATGTACCCCGACTCCGCCGATAGCTATCTGAGCCTGCTCGAGGCGATAGACCGGGAGCGCTTTGCCGTCCATCTGGATCCGGCCAACCTCATCTGTAGCCCCCAGCGCTACTTCCGGAACACCCGCATCCTCCGCGAGTGCTTCGACAAGCTGGGCCCCTTCATCCGCAGCTGCCACGCCAAGGACGTGATCCTCCGCGAACAGTTCATGGTCCACATAGACGAGACTCGTCCAGGGCTGGGCAAGCTTGACTACACCACCTTCCTGCGCGAGCTCTCCCGCCTGCCTGCCGATACCCCCCTCATGCTCGAGCACCTCTCCACCGAGGAGGAGTATCGCCTGGCGGCCGACCACATCCGGTCAGTGGCAGCAGCGGCCAACCTGCCCCTCCACGGCCAGCGGTGAGCCGACCGGGGCTCAGGAGCGCGAGCTTGACGCTGGACGAGGTAGTATGCGAATTGCAGCGGCTCGCCGACCCGACCTCACTTGCGGGGATGGCCCGTTTCGGCATCACCCCGCAGAAAGCCCTCGGCGTGCGCGTCCCCGACCTGCGCCGGCTGGCCCGTCGCATTGGCACTGACCGCGACCTAGCCCGCCAGCTCTGGGACGCAGCATTACGCGAAACGCAGATCCTGGCCTCGATGGTGGACGACCCCGCCCAGGTGACGGAGGACCAGATGGAGGCCTGGGCGGCCTCGTTCACCTACTGGGAGATCTGCGATCAGGTGTGCATGAACCTGTTCGCCTACACCCCCTTCGCCTGGGCCAAGGCCGAGGAGTGGTCGGGCCGCGAGGAGGAGTTCGTCAAACGGGCCGGGTTCGTGCTCATGGCCAGGCTGGCGGTGAGCGACAAGAGCGCTCACGATCGCTCCTTCGAGAGCTTCCTGCCCTTGATCGAGCGCGAATCCGGTGATCCACGGCCCATGGTGCGCAAGGCCGTGAACTGGGCCCTCCGGCAGATCGGCAAGCGCAGCCCCGCCCTCTGGCACCAGGCCATGCCCGTCGCCGCCCGGCTCGCCGACAGCAGCGTGCCCAGTGCCCGCTGGGTCGGGCGGGATGCCCTGCGAGAGCTGGACAGCGAAGAGGTACGGAAGCGTTTGCAGATCGCCTAGAGCACCGCTACGCTGAGGCCGGAGCATAGCTGCCATTCACCCCAGTCCGGGAGCCAAGCTATATGTACCTCTACGTTCGGGTCCAGGAGCCGGAGAGCTACTACCGCGAAGGGCCGGACGGGCGCATCAAGGCCCGTCTGGAGCAGGCCTCCGGCGAGCGTTGTCTGATCGTCCCCTACCGGGAGTTCAACCTCTCCGTCGTGGAGGAACTCCGTCCCCGCGCCATCGCCATGAGCGGCTTCGGCGGCCACTTCCAGTCTCGTGAGGTCGCCTGGTTTGCCGGCATGGACGAGGTCCTGCACCAGGCGGACCTGCCGATCATCTGCTTCTGCGGCAGCCACCAGCTGATGGGGTTCTCCTTCAACCTCGACCTCAAGTCGGTCGAGCGGCTGCACGACGAACCCATGCGCCTCCTCGGCCCGGAAGAGGACCTGCCGCGCCGGGCACAGGGCAACCCGGAATACGACCTCTCCGGCTACTTCGTAGCCGATGGCTTCTACCCCATCAAGCGAGTAGCAGACGACCCGCTCTTCGACGGGCTTCCGGAGACCATGATGATGCGCTGCTCGCACTACTGCGAGGTCAAGCGCCTGCCCCCGGGGTTCAAGCTGCTGGCCACCAGCGGCCACTGTCACATCGAGGCCATGCGCCACGAGGAGCGGCCGCTCTACGGCACCCAGTTCCACCCGGAGGCCTACGAGGTCCCCTTCCTGGACGGGCAGCGCCTGCTCCAGAACTTCGCCAAGATCGTGGACGACTTCTGGGCCGCCCGCCGCTAACTGGCGCCCAGCTCATACGTACTGACCGGAGGTACAGGCCATGCCCGCCAACGAGTCCAGCATCGGCGCCCAAGTGGGCCAGTTCCTTTCGCGTAGTGCCATCAAGGCGATCAAGGCCGACCAGGTCAACATAGACCGGAGCCTCGTAGGTGCCGCCGGAGCCGGTAACGACGCCAGCGTGTCCAGGAGCGGGTCTCTCGCCACTGTAGCCGGCCACGACCTCCATCTCGTCCAGGGCGGCGGGCAGGTGCTGATCGCCGGCCACGATGTCCGCATCAGCCAAGGCGGGGCGGGGTTCGTGCTGGCCGGACGGGACGCCAACGTGGAAGGGGGCTTCGTCGGGGTCCTGGCTGCCGGCAAGGCCAACCTGGGCGAAGGGACCCGGGTCCTGCTCACCCTGCCGCTAGCCCTGGCCATGGGCGTGGCCATCGGGGTCGTGGCCGGCCTGGTACAGGCCCTCATCCGTGGAGGGTGTCGA
>JBMNTK010000062.1:0-18077 GCA_050945695.1 Anaerolineae bacterium
ACGCAGGAGGACCGCAACGTCCGCCTGCTCTACGTGGATATGGCCCTGCAAGGCGTTGTGGCTGCCGGCGCGACGGCGTACCTGTCCGTCTTTGCCGTGCGCTTGGGCGCCTCTCCTTTCCTGGTAGGGCTGCTCAACAGCCTTCCTTCGCTGTTGCTGTTGCTTACGGCTGTCCCCGCCGGCCAGTACGTGACCAGGCAGACCAGTCTACGGCGAGTAGTAGTCCGCTCCTGCGTGGCCTTTCGCCTCTCCTACCTCCTCATTGCCCTGGTTCCCTGGCTAGCCCCAACCTGGGGCGGGGCGGCGATAGTGGCGATCTGGGCCCTGGCGGCGATCCCCACCAACCTGGTGGAGGTATCGGTCACTGCCGCCCTGGCGGAGGCGGTGCCTCCCGGTCGTCGGGCTCAGGTCATCAGCACGCGCTTCGCTATCCACGCCTGTGTGGCGGCGGCGGCCCTGCCGGCCGTAGGCTGGGTGCTGGACACGGTACCCTTCCCCATCGGCTATCAGCTGGTGTTTGCCGGCAGTTTCCTGGCCGCCATGGCCAGCACTTGGGTCTTCTCACGGGTCAGCATCCCCGATCAGGTGGTGCCCCGAGTGCAGCGTCCCATACCCAATGCCGCCCGGCTGCAGATCGCCCTGTCTGACCTGAAGCAACACAGGGTCTTCGCCCTCTACCTGGTCTCCATCACCGTGTTTCGCCTGGGGCTCACCATGCCCCGGCCCCTATGGAGCCTCTTCTGGGTCAACGACCTGCACCTGACGGATAGCCAGATCGGGCTGGCCACCACCGTGGTGTACATCTTCTCCATCATCGGTTACTTCCTCTGGGGACGAGTCGCCAGCCGGCGGGGGCATGGTCCGGTGTTGGTGGCGGCCACCCTGGGCCTGGGGATGTACCCCCTGGTGATGGGACTGGCGCAAGGGCTGCCGGCCGTGCTGCTGGCCTCTTGCTTCGGGGGGATGTTCACCGCCGCTTACAGCTTGGTGACTCTCAACCTGATCCTGGCTCTGGCGCCGCCGGCGCAACGCGCCAACTACGCCGCCCTCAACGCCGTCTCCCTCAACAGCATGGCGCTGATGGGGCCGCTCCTGGGTTCAGCCCTGGCGGAGTCGCTCGATATCCGCACCGCCATGCTCCTGGCGGCGGCAGTGCGCTTCCTGGGCGGAGCTCTGTTCATCGTACGCCCGGTCTCAGAGGAACCCTCTCCCCAGCGCTGAGCCCGGTTTGGGCCGCCCGGCCCAATATCGTTTGACAGCACTAGAAACTAAAGTCCGCGGGCCAAGGGACGATATACCACTAGGAAGTGCATGCACTCCGAGACAGTTGAGGTATTCCCATGCTCTGGCCCGTACACTCGCTCCTGGCGACAATCGCCGCTTCTATGCTGCTCACCGTGGTCCTGGGGCTGTTTTGCCTGCACCTCTACCGGCGAGACGACAGGCCCTACCTGGGCGTGTGGGCCCTAGCTGTGTTTGCCTTCGCCGTGAGGCACATGTTTGTGGCCCTGGGCGTGCTCTACCCCCGGTTGGCGGCACTGGGGCAGTTTGGCGATGCGTTGACGAGTATCGGGGCCGTGCTCTTGTTCTGCTGGGCAAGTTACGCCTTCCTCCGCCAGACCCCTCCTCGCGCCTGGTTCTACATCGCCCTTCTCTACCTGATGGCCTCGGTGGCGCTCTTCATCGTCTATCCGTCCCCGGCGGCTGTGCTGATGCCGGCCGTGTTTGCCGCTGTGGTGGCCGTGCGGACGGCCCTTCTCTACCTGCACTCTCCTGGCCTGGACTCCGCCACCCGCCGTGCCCCCGCCATCGGGCTGGCCGTCTTCACGGCCCAGATACTGCTCATTCCCTTCGCAGGCAACACCATCCGCGCCGCGGTCGGGAGTCTCTTCGGCTCTTCCCTGCTGTACGCCTGCGTCGGCCTTGGCATCCTCACAGCCTACTACGAGAAGGCAAAGGCAGCGCTCCGGGACAGCGAGTCCCGCTTCCGAGGTCTCTTCGAGGCCTCCCTGGAAGGCATCCTCATCGTGACCGAAGATGGCAACGTGATCGAGGCTAACCCGGCCGCCGCGACCCTGTTTGGGCACGCGCCCGGGGAGCTGGTGGGCAGGCGTATCTCGGATCTAGTGGACATCCCCGAGAGCTCCTGGCCCAATGCCATCCCCCGGGACGCTCTCTTGCGCCTGGAGACGGATTGCGCCCGCAAGGACGGCTCTACCTTCGCGGCCGAGGTCGTCGCGCGCCGACAGCTGTACCGCGATCACCCCGCGGTGGTGGTGGCGGTGCGTGACGTGACCGAGCGCAAGAAGGCCGACGAGTCCATCCGGCAGTCGGAGCGCCGGCTGCGGGACATGCTGGAGAGCGTGCATCTCATCTCCGCCATGTTGGACGGGCGCGGTCGGATCACCTTCTGCAACGACTTCCTGCTGCAGCTCTCGGGCTGGAGCCGGGAGGCGGTGATCGGGCAGGACTGGTTCGACGTGTTCGTTCCTCCCGAGGACCGAGAGGCCTGCCGCCGCCGGTTCGCCAGCAACCTGGTCTCCGGCCGCAGCAGCAGCCACATGACCACCGAGCTGCTGCTCAAGGATGGCTCCCGGCGGATGATCTCCTGGAACATCACCGTGCTCACTGACGAGGTGGGGAGAGCGGTGGGCACGGCCAGCATCGGCGAGGACATCACCGACCGGATGCGGGCTCAGGCGACCTTGGCCGCCGAGCGGGAGCGACTGGCAGTGACGCTGCGCTCCATCGCGGACGGTGTCATCGCCACCGACGCCGAGGGCCGCATCACCCTTCTGAACAAGGTGGCAGAAGACCTCACCGGCTGGACGGAGAAGGAAGCCCGTGGCCGCATGATCACAGACGTGCTCGATTTCCCTCAGGGGGAGGGGTCCCAGACGCACCCAGTGCATCGGGTGCTAGCCGAAGGCAAGGCGCTGGACTTCCGCAACGATACCATCCTGGTGACCCGCAGCGACAAGGAGCTCATGGTAGAGCACAGCGTCTCCCCCATCCGGGACGCTCAAGGGGTCACGATGGGCGCTGTGCTGGTCTTTCGGGACGTGACAGAGAAGCAACGGCTGGAAAGGGAGCTCCAGCGGGCGAGCAAGCTGGAAGCGATCGGCCTGCTGGCTGGCGGTATAGCCCACGACTTCAACAACCTGCTCACGGCCATCGGAGGCAATATCTCGTTGGCGAGCCTCTCCCTGGAGGCGGATGAGGAGGCCAAGGAGAGCCTGGCCGAGGCCGAGAAGGCCACCTATCGCGCCCGAGACCTGACCCAGCAGCTCCTGACCTTTGCCAAGGGCGGAGCCCCCATCAAGGAGACGGCGTCGCTGGTGGAATTGCTGCGGGACTCGACTGGGTTTGCCCTGCGTGGCTCGCCGGTCCGCTGCCACTTCGACATCGCCGAGGATCTGTGGCCGGTAGAGGTGGACCGGGGGCAGATCAGCCAGGTGGTCAACAACCTGGTCATGAACGCCGTCGAGGCCATGCCCACCGGCGGCTTCATCAAAGTGAGCGCCGAGAACGTCCGCGTGGACGGCGACGAGGTAGCCCTGCCGCCGGGAGACTACGTGCGGGTGGTGGTGCAGGACCACGGAGTGGGAATTCCCCCCGATAGGATGGACTGGATCTTCGACCCCTACTACAGCACCAAAGAGGGGGGCAGTGGGCTGGGCCTGGCCACCACTTACTCCATCGTCCGGCGTCACAACGGGCACATAGAAGTGGAATCCCAGATTGGGGTGGGCTCGACCTTCCGGGTGTACCTGCCCGCCCTGCCCAATGCGGTCCGGCAACAACGGCCGGAGCCGGCCCCGCCCCCGGTGCTGCAGGGCCGCCGAGGCCGGATCCTAGTGATGGACGACGAAGAGACCGTCCGCAGAGTGGTGAAGAAGACGCTGGAGCGGTTGGGCTACGAGGTGGCGGTGGTGGCCGAGGGGGAGGCCGCTATCCAGGCCTACCTCGAGGCCCGGGGCAGCGGCGAGCAGTACGATGCCGTCATCATGGACTTGACCGTGCCGGGCGGCATGGGGGGCAAGGAGGCGGCTCGGGCCCTGCGCAGCGTGGATCCCAAGGCCTGCATCATCGCTTCCAGCGGCTACTCCAATGACCCGGTGATGTCCGAAAGCGCCGCCTACGGCTTCAGCGGGGTGATCGCCAAGCCCTACCGTCCGAGCGAGCTGGACGAGCTGCTACGGCGGGTCATGGCCGATGCCGCCGCCCATGCGGCGTAGGGTGGAGCCCTCACCCCCAGCCCCTCTCCCACACGTGGGAGAGGGGAGCTCCCCCTGTCCCACACGTAGGAGAGGGGAGGAGAGAACCTCACCCTTGACCCCTCCCCTGAGCGGAGAGGAGAGTTAGGCGTCCCTCTCCCATGGAAATGGGAGAGGGACCGCCATTTGGCGAAGCCAAATGGCGAGGGTGAGGGCCTCCCTCGCTACGATCCCTCCCCAGGGTGATTGGCCTTGAGGCAGGAGAGCATCTCGTAGACCGAGCCGCGCTCCCGGCACTCCCCAGCCACGTTCGTGAGCCACACCGGGCGCGCTCCCCTCGTGCGGACCTCTCTGGCCGAAGGGCCGCTCCTGCACTCTGCCGAAGGAGTAGTGCTGCCAGAACTGGTCGGCGTGGTTGTCCACCGTGAGCAGCTCGATCTCCACCCCTCGCCGACTCCAGTCCAGGACGCGATCGAAGATCATGTCCACCCAGGCTGAGGGAGATGACTCTGGTGCCCGCATCCTTGAGGCGAGCCAGGTTCTGAGGGTTCAGGAGCGGAGTGCCGGAGGGCGACACCGCGGCCTGAGGCCCTTTTCGGAGGCGTAGGCGCAGAGGTCATATAGGTCTGGGCGCTTGAAGGGGTCGCCCCCGGTGATGATGAAGAGCGGGCAGGGATGGCCGAAGGCTTCGACCTGGTCCACGAGCTCGCGGGCCTCGGCGGGGGTGAGCTCGTCTGGGTGACGTTCAGCTGAGCAGCGCTGCCCCAAGGCGGGTGGCGTGGGGGGACCCAATGGTGATGAGGGTGCCGGTTGGCGTGACGGCGCCGGTACGACTAGTATCGGATCGTCCATCTGCGCAACGGTGGTCTAGGAGGGCGCCTTGGAGTGGTATCTCTATCTGGCGGTAGTCGGCGCCGGCTTCGCTGCCGGCTTCATCAACACCCTCGCCGGTAGCGGCTCGCTGATTACGTTGCCGCTCCTCATCTTCATCGGGCTCCCACCCACCATAGCCAACGGCACCAACCGGGTGGGCATTCTCCTCCAGAACATCGTGGCCGTGGGCAGCTTCCGGCAGCAGAAGATGCTGGAGTGGAAGTCGGGCCTGACGCTGGCCATCCCCGCGGTCCTCGGTTCCCTGGTAGGGGCTCAGATCGCGGTAGACCTGGACGAGAGGACCATGGAGCGGGCCATCGGGGTGGTGATGGTGGCCATGCTCTTCGTCATCCTGTTTCAGCCCAATCGCTGGCTGCAGGGGCGGCAAGAGAAGAAAGCGCCGGTCTGGCTCGAGATGCTGGTCTTCTTTGCCGTGGGTGCCTATGGCGGGTTCATCCAGGCAGGAGTGGGCGTCTTTGTGCTGGCAGCCTTGGTGCTGGTCTCCGGCTTCGATGTAGTCCGGGGTAATGCCGTCAAGGTCCTCATCATCCTGCTCTTCACCATCTCTGCCATTGCCGTCTTCCTGATCAATGGTCAGGTCAACTGGGGGGTCGGGTTGCTCTTGGCCCTGGGCAGCAGTGCCGGCGCCTGGGTCGGTTGTCGGGTAGCATTCAAGCAGGGAGCACGTTTCGTCCGCTGGATCCTGATCGCGGTAGTGGTAGTGTCGGCGCTGGACTTGTTGGGTGTCCTGGAGGCGATTGGAGGCCTGTTCTAGGGCGCCAGGCCGGCTACTGAAGGCCAAACAGGCTGGAGACTAACCGCAGAGAGCGCTGTCTAGGCGCTCTCTGCGGTTAGTTCGTTCCCCTGCCAACGCTGGTTGCATTGCAGGCCCGGGGCGAGTGTGCTATACGCATCTTGACATTGTTACCGTTCAGGATAGCGGCCACAGCCGCCGACTGGAAGTGAACCCAGGCCTTGCTGGTGCGCGTCCATTAGTGTTTGCAGGAGGATCGTCATGAAGCGTGTGGTAGTCAGTGTGTTGCTGTCCGTACTCCTCGCTCTGTTCTTGGTGGCCCCAGCAGTGGCCCAGACGCCCACCCCCGTCCCTGAGGTGACGGCCACGCCGGTGGCGCCGGAAGCGCCGGTGACAATGGATGCGGCCGTGATCGCCTCTCTGCAGGCCAACCTCACCGCCATCTACCAAAGCCTGATCCCCTCTGTGGTCAATGTCCAGGTCGCCCAAGAGACCCAGTTCCCCTTCACCCAGGACTCCCCGTTCGGCTCCCAGGGCCCCCAGATTCAGCAGGCCTTGGGGTCGGGCTTTGTCTGGGATACCGAGGGTCACATCGTGACCAATAACCACGTAGTGGCCGGAGCGGACGTGATTCAGGTCACGTTCCAGGACGGTACTACCGTGCCGGCAGAGGTCGTGGGGACCGATCCGGACAGCGACTTGGCGGTGATCCGGGTTGACGTGCCCGCCGATCAGCTCGTGCCCGTCCAGGTAGCGGACTCCACCCAGGTGCGGGTTGGCCAGCTGGCGATAGCCGTGGGTAACCCCGTTGGCCTTCAGGGTTCCATGACCCTGGGGATCGTCAGCGCCGTGGGTCGGCTCCTGCCGGTGCAGTCCACCGCCGGGGGCTCGCAGTACAGCGTGCCCGACGTCATCCAGACCGATGCCCCCATCAACCCCGGCAACTCCGGCGGTGTCCTGGTGGATGCGCGGGGGCAGCTCATCGGGGTGCCGACGTCCATCATCTCGCCTGCCGGGGTCTCGGCCGGGGTGGGCTTTGCCGTCCCTTCGCGCATCGTGCAGAAAGTGGTTCCCTCGCTCATCGAGACCGGCACCTACCAGCACCCCTACATGGGCATCACCGGCACCACCCTGACCCCCGCACTGGCTGAGGCCATGGACCTGCCGGAGGGGCAGCGGGGAGCGTTGGTGATCCAGGTCGCGCCCGGTGGGCCGGCCGAGCAGGCCGGAGTGCAGGGCAGCGACCAAGAGGTCGAGGTGCTGGGCACCGCCATCCCCATCGGTGGCGACGTCATAGTGGCGGTGGATGGGGAAATGATCCGGAGCATGGACGACCTCATCACCTTCCTTTCCCGCAATACCGAGGTCGGTCAGACTGTGCAGATGACAGTGCTGCGGGATGGGGAGCCGCTGACGCTGGAGGCCACCCTCCAGGCTCGGCCGTCCCAGCAGCAGCCCCAGATACCCCAGATGCCCCAGGTGCCCGGGCCGGCCGGCCTGAGGCTGGGCGTCGTGGGCGTTGGGCTTACGCCGGAGCTGGCCCAGGCTATGGACCTGCCGGAGGCCCAGCAGGGGGTGCTGGTGCAGTCGGTGGAGCCGGGCAGCCCGGCCCAGCAGGCCGGCATCCAGGGCGGCACTACGCCTGATCCGGCTACAGGGCTGCTCTTGGGCGGTGACTTGATCACCGCGGTGGATGGCCAGCAGGTCACCCAGCCGGCGGAGATCCGTGCCATCCTGGCCGGCCACCAGCCGGGCGACGAGGTGACTGTCACCCTGCTGCGTGACGGTCAGGAGATGGAGGTCCAGGTCACCCTGGCAGCGCCGACCGGCTAGGGCCGGGCAGGCACGGGACACGATCATTCCTGTAGGGGCGGACGACCCCGTCCGCCCCCTGGGGCAGGCGCAGTGGCCTGCCCCTACCCGAATCGCCGGCCTGCCGAGCCGAATCAGCCCGCCGTAGGGCGGGCTTCGCCCGGGGAAAACCCGACCGGGATTTCCCCTAGGTAGCCGGGGGTTCAGCCCCCGGCGTACCCCGAGTTCACCGCCGTCCCCAATGGGGCAGGCGCAGTGGCCTGCCCCTACCCAAGAACCTCAGTCCGAATACCCCGGAATGTGCTGATAGGGAGCGGCCCATCCCGGGTCCTGGATGAGCAGGCCCTCATCCGGGTCCTCGGGCATCTTGGGCTGCGGGTACTCGCGCCAGGCCTCGCCGTCCAGGGACTCGGTGTAGCCATCGGCGCGGAAGCGGCCCATGACCTGTCCCCGCATCTGCCTCAGCGCCTCCCGGCAGAACACCACCCCGGCCCGGTTGCGCGTCTCCTCGGGGTCTTGGACACGATCGAAGAGGAACTCCCGCCGGTCTGGCGCCGAGTAGAAGTACTTCCACCGCTGATTCAGGCCCATGTACACCCCTAGGTCGCGCCGCTGGAACTGGGCGTAGACCATGCGATCGGTGTGCTGGCCCTCGGCCACCTCGGCCAGGTCTACCCCATCGAGGTCCAGGTCCTGGGTAGAAATCCCGGCCCCGGCCAGGAACGTGGGCAGGATATCCACCAGGCTGGTCGGGGTCTGGCAGCGCCCGCCAGGGCGGAACCGCTCCGGGTAGCGGGCGATCAGGGGGATCCGAGCGGCGGAGTCCAGCATGCTGCGCTTCCCGAAGCACCCGTAGTCGCCCAGGAACTCCCCGTGATCCGAGGCAAACACGATGAGAGTGTTATCTAGGCGCCCGGTCTCCTCCAAGGCGGTGAGTATGCGGCCTATCTGGTAGTCCACGAAGGAGACGCAGGCGTAGTAATACGCCTTCATCACCCGCAGCAGGTTCAAGTCCGTACCGGCGTCTCGATACTTGTAGCGGTTCTGGTGCCGGTTGGCGTAGGTCAGCAAGCTCTCGTCGTTGGCTGCCCGCTTGGGCAGGGGCATGAGGGCGGCCCGATAGAGCTTGTTCCAGGGAGTGGGCGGGGTGAAGGGGGGATGGGGGTGGATGAAGCTGCTGAACAGGAAGAAGGGGCGGTTAGGGTCGGTGCCCTTCAGGAACTCCACCGTGCGGTCGCCCACCCACTGGGTGCCATGCAGGCGGGCGGGCATCTGGGCCGGCTGCGGGATGTAGTACATCTCTCCCCGCACGCCGAAGGGGTCGTACACGTGGCCGAAGCCGTTGGCCTGCAGGAACTGCAGGTAATCGTCGCCCTCCACTCGGGCGCGCAGTTCCTCCTGATGCTCGCGGGAGTGGAAGCCGCGCAGGGCCCACGAGTCGGGGGTGAAGTGCATCTTGCCGATCCCGTGCGTGAGGTAGCCGGCATCGCTTAGCAGGTCCATGAGCGAGGGCCGGTCCGTGGGCATGGAGTCGGAGTTGTCCACGCAGCCGGTGCGGTGGGGGTACTGCCCGTAGACGAGCGAGCAGCGGGCGGAGACGCACACGGGGGACGGGGTATACGCGGAGGAGAAGATCACTCCTTCCCGGGCCAGGCGGTCCAGGTTCGGCGTGCGGATGACTGGGTTGCCGGACGCACCCAGCGCGTCGGCACGTTGCTGGTCGGTGAAGAGCAGGAGCAGGTTCGGTCTGGGCACGGGTACACCTCCGGTGTGGGTGGGCGCCCCAAGTTAGCCCGGTGCCGGGCGCTTGGCAACCGACCTGGGCCCTTTTACTGCCTTCCCACGCACCCTTAACATAAAGTCTATATACATCAGCTATCAGGCTATCTATACTGCTAAGGTGAACATCGCCTGGCCAGCGGAGAGGTCAGGTCATTGGCGGGTGAGCTTCGACCCTGCGGCCAGCCATAGCAGAGCCGCAGCGTGTCGCTTAGTTCCACAGTAAGGACGGTAGACATGGAAAACAGAAACGAACAGGATCAGAACCGGGGTACCCGTATCGAGGTGCGCACGGGCACGGCCACAGTGCCCCGCACCTACGTCAGCCCAGAGGCTGGTCAGGAGCGGGCCGAGGCAGCGGCGCAAGAGGTAAAGCAGGAGGCCGAAGAGGCAGGGGAGGCCCTGCGTGAGCGCGCCTCTGAGATGGCCGAACGGGTCGGGGAGAGCACTCGCTCCATGTTCGACCAGCGTAAAGGGCAGGTGGCCGAGGGGCTGCATGACCTGGCCGGCGCTTTCCGGCGTGCGGGCGATCAGTTGCGCATGGAAGACAAGGCGTCGGTGGCCAGCTACACAGACCGGCTGGCAGAGCAGGTAGACCGGTTCTCCCAGAGCTTGCAGGACAAGAGCACAGAGGAACTGGTCAACGACGTGGAGGACTTCGCCCGGGAACGGCCGGAGATCTTCCTGGGCGGCGCTTTCCTCCTGGGCCTGCTGGCGGCACGGGTGCTGAAGGGCCCCAGCCGGTCCTACACCGGCCGAACCCAGCCCAGCCGGCCTTACTCCCGCTACGGGTCGGTAGTCGAGCGTGAGTCCCGGTCCGGCCAGTGGACGCCGGGTCGGATGCCCTCGGGCGAGGAGGTGCGATGATCAACCGAACCCCCGACGGGCGGGAGAGCGTGCGGCCCAAGGACGAGCGATCCATAGGCGAGCTGTTCACCGAGCTTCTGGACGAGACTCGAACGCTCCTGCGGCACGAACTGCGGTTGGCTCGGGCTGAGACCACGCAGTCGCTCTCCAACATGGCCAGGGGCGCAGCCCAGATGGGTGTGGGCGGCGTGGTGGCCCATGCTGGCTTCCTCGCCCTGGTGGCGGCGGCCATCTTGCTTGCTGCAGAAGTGCTGCCGGCGTGGCTGTCGGCCCTCCTCGTTGGCCTCGTTCTGATCGTCGTCGGCTATTTGATCCTGCGAGGCGGCCAGGCCCAACTGCAGCGGGAGAGCGTGGTGCCCGACAAGACGATAGAGACGTTGAAGGAGGACAGGGAATGGTTGAGAGACCAGACGAGCTGACTCAACGGGCACGGCATGCATTCCACGGTGACCCAGAGAGCCCGGAGGAGATCCGGGAGGATATAGAGGATACGCGGGCCGAGATGTCAGAGACGGTGGATGCCCTCCAGGAGCGGTTGTCTCCGGAGCGGCTGCGTCAAGAGGCGACGATCACCGTCCGCGAAGCTACCATTGGAAGGGCAGAAGATATGGCAGAGAGGGCGAGCAAAAGGGCGCGCAGTTTCACTTCTACGCTGATGGACACGGTGAAGAGCAACCCCGTGCCCGCAGCTCTGGCAGGTATAGGGCTGGGGTGGCTGGCGATGGAGTACCGCTCCCGGCCCACTGGATACACTCGGTACTACGAGACGCCCCGACGGTACAGGGAGGAGCCTCGCACCTACCGTACCGGTGAGCGGGAGCGCTACCGCGGCGAAGCCCGCGGCCGGGTCGAGGGCATGGCCGAGGAGGCTCGCTCCCGCGCGGAGGAAGTGGCCGAGGAGGCACGCTCTCGAGCGCAGGAGATGGGCGCCGAGGCCCGCGAGCGGGTGAGCGAGATGGCGGACCAGGCTCGGGAAGAGGTCGAGCACCTCGGCGAAGAGGCCTGGGAGCGGGCTGAGCGGGTAGGCTACGAAGCCCGCCGCCAAGCCAGGCGTGCTCGCTCTGAGGTGATGGAAGCGATCGAGGAGAGCCCGCTGGCCGTAGGTGCGGTCGCCCTGGCACTGGGTGCCGCCGCCGGGCTGGCCCTGCCTCGTACCCGCCAGGAAGAGGAGCTCTTTGCCCCGGCCCGGGAGCGGATCATGGAACGGGCTGGGGAGATGATCGAGCAGACCTCTGAGAAGCTCGAGCAGGTGACCCAGCGGGTGGAGGAAGAGGTCAAGGAGGCGACTGAGGAAGAGGGCCTGACAACCTAGGCCACCCCACACTAGTGCAGACAAGGACCGGCCTGGCAGCAGCACAGGCCGGTCCTTTTGTCTTGTGGTCTTAGCGGAGGGGCCTAGAGCGCCCGGTGCGGATCTACGGAGCAGCGCAGCGCCAATTCCGTGTCCATGTAGGGGCTCAGGCGGGCCTCCGTGCGATGCAGGAAGTCCGCGGCTCGGTCCAGCTCCAGGTTGGACAGGGCCGGCTTGCCGGCAGCCCGCACCTGATAGGCGGCTACCAGGTGGCCCAGGAACTCGGCATGGTGGGCCAGCAGCTCCAGGGAGCGCCGGTACACGCTGTTAGTCTCCGCTTGGCGCCGGCCCTTGAGTTCCTCCAGGGCCCCCTTCAGGTACGACTCTGCCGCGACCAGCGCTGGGCCGTCAGCGTCGGAGAAGGGGGGCTGGCGCCGGTGGGGGTCCTGGGTGGCCAGCATCTCCTCGGTACGGGTGAGGTAGGCGTCGGCCAGGTCGGCATGGGGGCCGAAGGCATCCTCCAGGTACCCGCGCCTGATCTCTTCCCAGGGCCTGTCGGGGTTCCAGAGGGCGTCGGCCAGGACGGTCATTGCGAGCCCGGAGGGGTAGAAATTGCGGAAGGACTGGCAGCTGATGATGCCATCCAGCCCCAGCTGCTTCAGTTGCTGCAGGTCCTCGTGGTAGATGCGGGCGACGACCGTGTCGGTGAGCTGCTGCCAGTTGGCCCACATGAGGTGGTAGTCGAAGTCGAAGCTGTCGCCGCCGAAGGCCCGGCGCCACTCTGCCAGGCGCTGTATGAAGAAGGCGTTGTTGTGGGAGGCAGAGAACTGGTTGAGGGCCGGGCGGGTCCACTCCTGCCCGTCGTCGCAGTCGGGGTCATGCAGGGCATGGGCGTAGCAGCGGCTGATGGGGGCAAACATCATGATGGCGTTGCCCCGGCTCTCGTCTATCTCCACCTGTTCCGGTGCCCAGAGGAGCTCGAAGTAGCATAGGAACACGAACCGGGTCTTGGGTGCCCGCTCAGCCAGCCGCTCCGACAGGGCATTGATGGCCCGGGCGTACCAGTCCGATATGCTCAGCTGACGACAGTCGTCGCACTCGCACTTGTTGTTGGGCGCATCGGACAGCCACACGTGTACCACGTCCAGCTCGGGGTGGGCCTCGGCGTACTGGACGATGTTCTCCACGAAGCGCTCGAAGGCCGGACCGTGGCTGTAGCAGATCTCGGTGTTGATGGGGATACCATGGAAGAGCTTGCGCTCGCCCTCGACCTGGGCCAGGAAGCGGCGATACTGCTCGGGCACCTCGGAGTCATCGGCGGTGACCCAGCCGGAGCGCGGCATGTCGAAGGCGGCGCTGGTCCAGCTATGTCCCACCCGGTGGAAGACCTGCCCCCGCTGCTTCATGGCCGCGATCACCTTCTCGTCCAGGGCCAGAGCCTGGGCATCCGTGATGGCGTGGCCGCGGTAGAGGGGGTTGTAGGTATGCTCGTACCACTTGTTATAGAAGTACCGGCTGGAGAAGAACTGGAGGAAGATGGTGTTCATCCGCTTCTTAGCGGCCCAGTCCACCATGGCTAGGGCGTGCTTTACCGAGGGCGCGCCCTCAATGCACAGTCCCCGATGGCGATAGCGAGG
The DNA here is from genome assembly GCA_050945695.1 of Anaerolineae bacterium. Taxonomy (GTDB): domain Bacteria; phylum Chloroflexota; class Anaerolineae; order DRVO01; family DRVO01; genus Ch71. The sequence continues at coordinate 13,231 of JBMNTK010000062.1, forward strand.
CTCCTCGGCCAGGGGCTCTGCGGGCAGGGTGATCTGGTCCCGCTCAGGTACGATCTCACCACTTCGCCCGGGCCGGACGAAGCGTACGCCCTGGCTCTCCAGGAAGGCATACACCCCGAAAAGGACACTGCGGGCGTTGCGGCCGGAGATGAAGAGACCCCCGTCCTGGGCCCAGACTACGAAGCCATCATCCCAGGGGGCCGGCGACAGCGAGCCGGTGGGTGTGGCGGGCATGTTGCTACAGATCCCCATCCAGGCCGTCCCGTCCGCCGTCCCCAGCTTCCGGGCCGGCCCGGTGTCCCACTCCGTGCCCGTCATCAGTTCGACGTACCGAGCAAGCTGCCGGGCCGCGTGGGACAGCGTCCGGTCATCCTCGCGTGACCCGGATCGGAGCCAGCGTACCTGAGTGATAGTCATAGCCATTCTCCTCCCTAGGAAGGCTGCAGGTTGCCGGCAGTCGGCAAGGCTGCCCTAGCCAACTACCGGCTCCCTGATGGCCCTCGGCTTTACCCGCTGTAACCCGCCCTCTGAACCTTCTCGATGGCGGTGGCGATGTCTTGGACGTCCTTCTCCGTGCCCAGAAGCATGTTCTGGGTTAGCCAGCAGCTCTCCTCGGCGCAGACGCGCTCTGCCACGGGGCAGCGCTCGATGTTGGTCTCCAGCGAGGCCACCGGCACGCCCGTCAGCTGGCCCAGGGTCTGGGTAGCGTTGATGATGGCGTTTTCGCGGTAGAGGGGGTTGTAGCCCGCGTAAGAGTAGATTCCCTCTGCCCCCAGGGCGCGGAAGAACTCGGCCCGCGGCCGGCCATCGAACGCCGAGGCGTCGTAGCGGAAGATGTAGAGGTGATAGGCGTGGTGGGTGACGCGCTCATCGCGTTTGAGAGGCCGGATGCCCGGGATGCGGCTCAGCATCTCGGTGAGCAGGGCGGCGTTGCGCTCTCTCACTGCCAGCTGTTCCTCGGCCCGGGTCATCTGGGCGAGCAGGATGGTGGCCTGCCACGCGCTCATGCGGGCGTTGCCTCCCAGCACCTCGTGCTGGTACCAAGCGCCCTCACGCACCCGGCCCACGTTGCGATAGGACCAGACCTGGTCCATGAGGCGCTCGTCGTCGCCCAGGATGGCGCCACCTTCACCAGCGGTGATGTTCTTGCTGGACTGGAAGGAGAAGGTGCCCAGGTCTCCGATGGCGCCTACCCTCCGGCCCTTCCAGGCGGCCAGATGGGCCTGGGCGCAGTCCTCGATCACCATGAGGTTGTGCTTCCGGGCGACCTCCAGAACCGCGTCCATGTCCGCCGGGCCGCCACCGATGTGCACCGGGATGATGGCCTTGGTGCGCTCGGTGATCAGCTGCTCGGCCTTCTTGGCGTCTATCTGGTAGGTGTCGGGCTCGATGTCGGCGAAGACGGGGATGGCGCCCACGGTCAGGACGGCCGAGGCGGTGGCCACGAAGGTGTAGGGGGTGACGATGACCTCATCGCCGTAGGTGACCCCGGCTCCACGCAGGGCGACCTCGATGGCCACGGTGCCATTGGGCACGGAGATGCACTGCTTGGCCTGGTGCAGGGCGGCGAACTGCTCCTCGAACTCGGCGATGATCTCGCTGCCGATGCCCCACTTGCCGCTTCTCAGGGCCCGCAGGAGGGCCTCCTCCTCTCGCTCATCCCATACCGGCCAGGACGGGAAAGGATCGGTACGTACCGGTGTGCCGCCATCAAGTGCCAGACGTTCTCGAATAGCCATTGAAGAGCCCTCCTATTGTTTGGCGCTTTACTCCGGGCGCCCCGGCATATCCTTCTGTGTCCGTGCGGCGATATCCCCCGCTTCACATGATTCGGGCAAAGGCCCGAATTCGCCTCCACTATACCAGCCGCGGGGCGGCTTTGGTAGTGCACCGCGCCAGGCCGGCCGAGGGATGGGCGCCGTTTCCGCCGGCTAGCCTGCGAGTGCAGGTGGTATGGATCCGAGGGGGGCGCCCCCAGGCGCGCACTCCTCGGAGTGGTCGTCATTCCGCGAGCGAAGCGAGGAATCTCCGCTGTCTGGAAGGGTAGATCCCGAGCGAAGCGAGGGATGACAATGATGGCGACTCAGGATGACACGGGGGCGCTGGATGACACTGGGAGAGAGCATCCGACGACGCCGGGCAGCGTTCTGCTGACACGCAAGGCAGCGGTGACGGCAATCGGAACGCCCTCGCTACGGGGCGATATCGCTGTCGCGCCGTCACCGCTGCCGGTACGCCTCAGACCAAGCCCGCGTGCTAGAGCAGTTCCTCTACGTTGGCCTTGATCTTGGTGATGGCCTCGGCGATGTCATCCATGTCGCTCTGCGGCCCCAGGAACATGTTCTGCCCCAGCCAGATGGTCTCTTCACGGCAGAGACGTTCGGCCTCTGGGCAGTGGACCTGGCGGTAGTCAATCTCCCTCCCGTAGTAGCCGCCCTTGACCGGGAAGCCTTTGGGCAGGGCGGTGTCCGCCTCCTGGAAGATGGGATGCTGGTAGACTGTCTTGAGGTAGCCCAGGCTGTTGGGGATCCCCTCGGCCTGCAGGGCCTGGCTGAACTTCTCTCGGGAAAGCCCCTTGAACCCCTCGCCCGTGTACTGGAAGGTGAGGATGTGGTAGACGTTGCGGGTGACGTAGGGGGCGACCCGCAGCGGCCGCACGCCCTCGATGTCATCCAGCAGAGTGTTCAGGTAGTCGCCATTGCGGGAACGGCGCTGGGCCTGATCCTCCAGCTTGGCCAACTGAGACAGCAGCAGGGCCCCCTCGATCTCGTTGGTGCGGTGGTTGCCGGCCAGGACGGGGAAGCGTACCTCCCAGCCCTTGGGCAGGTCCGACTCCACCGAACCGGCCCGAACGGCGCCCCGCCAGAAGTCGTGGTAGAGGATGGACCAGCCGATCAGCTCGGGGTCGTCGGTGATGATGATGCCGGCCTCACCGGCGGCCAGGTTCTTGCCCGACATGAGGCTGAAGGCGCCGGCATGGCCGATGGTGCCCAGGCCCTTGTCCTTCCACTTGCCGCCATGGGCGTGCGAACAGTCCTCCAGGACCAGGAGATCGTATTTGCGGGCAATCTCCATGATGGGGTCCATGTCGCAGGCCAGGCCGCCGAAGTGCACGGGAATGATGGCGCGGGTGCGATCGGTGATGGCCTCCTCGATGAGGGCGGGGTCGATGTTGTAAGTGCGGGGGTCAATGTCTACGAAGATGGGTATGGCCCCCACCTGCAGGACGGCGGTGGCGGTGGCCATGAAGGTGTAGGGGGGCACGATCACCTCGTCGCCGGGCTCGATCTTCATGCCCCGCAAGGCGATTTCCAGCGCGGCGGTTCCCGACGACACGGTAAGGCCGTACTGAGCCCCCTGGTACCGGGCGAACTCGCGCTCGAACTCCGCCGCCTTGGTGCCGCCCAAGCGCCCCCAACGGCCGCTGCGGATCACCTCGGATACGGCCTGTATGTCGCTCTCATCCACCTCTGGCCAGCGAGGCCAGGGGGCGGTCCGCACCGGGGAACCCCCGTTGATTGCCAGCTTCCCCATCTGTTGCCCTCCTAGTGGCAGTCGTAGACATAGGGCAGGGCGCCGCCACTTCGTTGTGGCCGGGCACCCTGCCCCTATCCGCGAAGGAACTCCGTCAACACCCGCCCCACGATCTCACCCGCTTCAGGGGCCAAGGGGCCGGGGTAGCCGTAGTACTTGTAGGCGGACTCCACCTCATAGCCGCCCTTGGCATAGCTTGAGGCGGTAGGGATGTAGCCGATGTCGGCGTTGGTGTAGGCCACCACCATGGCCCGCTTGCCCGCCTCCCGGGCCTGTCGTTTGGTGTTCAGCCCAAACTCTACGAACAGCTCGCCCGGACTGGTCACCCAGAAGAGGTTCCCCAGGTGCAGGCAGTGAGCCTGGACGGTCACGTCATGCTGGAGCAGCCCCGAACACACCCCGCCGATGGTGAGATCGGCCCAGGTGATCATGGCCCGATGGAACTTGGCCTTGAAGATGTCTTTGGCCTCCTCCGCCGCGGCCAGACCCGAGGCATGCTCGCGCCGGAACGCCAGGAGCTGATCGTAGGGCGGGGGCGGCATGAGGGGCAGGCATAGGGTCGCGGACTCCACCGCGGGCCCATCGGCCGCGATAGGCTCACCCCCGGCTCGTATCACGCCGGCGCCGGCCTGGGCGAGCTTGGCCCCGGCGCTCTCCACTGCCTCGAAGGTCATCCGGTGGGCGGGGTTGATGTCGCCACAGGGGCCTTGCAGGAACATGACGGGCGCGCCGATCTGCTCCTCGAGTTGGCGGCAGGCCGAGCCCGGGTAGTCGGCAGAGATGAGACGGTTGTCGGCATCCATGACCACGGCGTGACAGGTGAAGTGCAGGACCACACCCTTCACCCGGCCCCCGGGCTCCTGAAACCAGACCACGGAGAGCTCTTCATCCACCGGGCCGTTGGCCGGGTCGCGGCGGTTGATGGCCACGTCGGGCACGTTCGTGGATCCGAAGTGCACGCTGACCTCGGCGAGTTCTGCCTGGGCGGCCTGCACGGCGGCCACGACCTGGGCGGGGAAGCCCTCCAGCCAGTCGAGGGCCAGGTCGCCACAGCCCTGGAGGAACACACTGGCCGGGCCGGCGTGGGTGTGGGTGGCGGCCAGGATGATGCGCTCGGGGGCGATGCCGGTAGCCTGGGCCACGGCGGCCTTGACCTGGCGGGTGTACTCGATGCCGAAGCCGAGGGTGTCGGCCACGATGAGGGCGGCCTGGCCCGTCCCCTGGCCGAGTACGAGGGCCCGGCAGAAGAGGGGATCACGCACCCCCTCGGCCGGCCCGAGGCGAGCGAGGTAGCCGGTGAGGGTAGTGCCCAC
>JBMNTK010000063.1:0-17807 GCA_050945695.1 Anaerolineae bacterium
ACCAGCTGCCTTCGTCGTGTTGGCCGTGGGCCGGATGGTGCCCAAGAAGGGGTTCCGCTATCTGATCCAGGCGCTGCCGGCCCTCCGGGAGCGGGTGCCGGACGCGCACGTAGTGATGGTGGGTGACGGCGACGAGCGGGCCAACCTCGAGCGTATGGCCTCCGCCCTAGAGGTCCGGGCGGCCGTGGACTTCGTGGGCTCTGTCCCCAAGGACGAGATCGTCGCCTACTACAGCGCTGCCGATGTTCTGACCATGCCCTCGGTGACCGAGCCAGAGGACGGGCTCAACGTCTGCGTGCTGGACGCCATGTCCTGCGCCCTCCCCATCGTGGCCACCACGGTAGCCGGCAATCCCTTGGTAGTACGCGAAGGTACCAACGGCTACCTCGTGCCCGAACGCCGAGCTGACCTGCTGGCTGAGGCGCTCGCCCGGCTGGCGGCCGACCGCGAGGGCGCCCGGAGGATGGGCCTGGCCGGCCGTCACCGCGTGGAGACCGAGTTCTCCTGGCCTTACCTTGCCGGGCGGTACCTGGAGCACTTCCGCCGGATCTCCAGCCTACCTTCAGCGTAGGGCCGGCATGGCAAGCACACGGGCACCGGCAACCGGCCGCCTCTTCCGAGTGCTGGCCCCCCTTAGGAGCTTGGCCGCAAACCGCTGGGTGCGGCTCGCCTTCCTGGCGCTCAGCTTGGGTTTCATGGCCTTGGTGATGCGCGCGTACTGGCGCGAGGCGATTGGCTTTCGGCCGGCATTTCGGCCCGGTTGGCTGGCGTTGAGCCTCGCCGGCCTCCTGCCCGCCCTGGCATTCGAAGCCGGGCTTTGGCGCACTCTCCTGGCTAGCCTAGGCCATCGCCTGCCGATACGTCGCTCCGCCGGAATGTGGTTCGTCTCCGGCCTGGCCCGCTACATCCCCGGCAACGTCTGGCAGTTCCTGGGCATGATGGAACTGGGCGCCACCAGCGGTGTCCCACGCGGCGCGACCCTCACCAGCGTTGCCCTCCATCAGGTCTTCTGCAACCTGGCCGGATTGCTGGTCGGCGCGCCCCTCCTGGCCGACGCCTTCGGGCTGTCACCAGGCGGTCGCGTGGCGGTCGGTGCCGCCCTGGTGGTGGGCATGGCGGCGGTGCTCAGCCCGCCCGTCCTGGTCCGCGCCAACGCCCTGTTCACGCGCGTGGCCAGGCCCGAGGGTGGCAGCGTCGAGCTGTCAGCCGGCAGGGTGTGTCTGATCCTGGCCGGCTACTGCGCCTACTGGCTGACGGTGGGCCTCTCCTTCTCGGCGCTGGGCCGCAGCCTGGGCATCGCGGCCGGCGAGCCCTTGGCCTGGGCCTCTGCCTTCTGCGCCTCGTACGTCGCCGGCTACCTCTCCCTGCTTACTCCTAGCGGCCTAGGAGTGCGGGAAGGGGTGCTGGCGCTGCTCCTGGCCGGCGTAGCCGGGCCAGGCCCAGCCGCCGTCGTGGCCCTGGTCGCCCGGCTCTGGCTGTCGGTGGCTGAGGTGGTCGTAGCGGCCGTGGCAGTGCTGGTCGACCGCGGTCTCCTTCTGGGTCACTCCCCGGAGCCCCAGTCATGATCCGCATCCCCCGGCACCTGATCCCGCTTGCCCTGGTGACGGCGGCCGCCCTGGCGTACATCGGCTTCTTCTCCTGGCTGGCCTTAGAGCGCCACCAGGCCCTCATGACTCACACTGCCGACCTGGGCCAGATTGATCTGGCAGTGTGGAACAGCCTCCACGGGCGGTTCGTGCAAGAGGTCAAGGGCGAGCAGATCTCCACCCGCCTCACCGACCACGTCGAGCCCATCTTCTGGCCGGTGTCGGTGGTCTTCGGCCTATGGGATGACGCCGGGGCACTTCTGGTGCTTCAGGCCGCCGTCCTCGGGCTGACCGCGCTGGTGATATGGGCAACGGTGCTGGCCTTTGGGCGCCGCTACCCCCGCGGCGCGGTCTACGTCGGAGCCACCTGGGCGGCCCTGGCCTACCTGCTGGCCCCTCAGGCACAAGCGGCCACCGTGGCCGACTTCCACGCTTCGCCCCTTGCGGTGCTACCGCTAGCCCTTCTTCTGTACCTGGGTCGCCGCCGACACACCGGCCCGGCCCTGGTGGCAGCCATCACGGCGTTGGCCGTGAAGGAGGAGATCGCTCTCATGGTGGCCGTAGCGGGGCTGTACCTGGCCATCGCCTGGCGCTGGCGCCCGGGGATCTTGATAGCCGGGCTGGCGGCTGCCTGGTTCTTAGTCGCCACCTTCGTCATCATCCCCCACTACGGGGCCCAAGCCTATGGCGAGGCCAGCTTTCCCTACCTGGCCCGCTACCAGAGCTCGGGCGACGCCGATGCCGCACCGGCCGGCCTGGTGGCCGCACTTATGAGCCGCATCGTCGAGCCGGGACGCCTCCTCTACCTGGCCGGACTCCTGGCCGCGTTCGCCGGAGCACCGCTTCTGGCACCGGAAGTCGCCGTCATCGCCGCCCCCCTCGTGGCCGCCAACGTTCTCAGCCACTACGAGGCCCAGTACTCGGGCGAGTTCCACTACAGCGCCCCGTTCATGTCCGTGCTCGCGATCGCCGCTGGGGTCGGGGCCACGCGCGCCCTCAGCTGGGTCCACCGCCGGGCCCGACCGGCATCGGTTGCCCTGGTCATCGTGCTGGCAGCGATACCCTTCGCATACCACCTCGCCGAGGGCTTCACTCCCCTGGGCCCGGAGTTCGAGCTGCACCGGCCGGCCCAAGACCAGCCCACCGCCGCCCGACTGGCCCGGCTTGCCGCTCTGATACCTAACGATGCATCGCTCTCGCTCACGCCGGCTCTCCACCCGCACTTCAGCCACCGCGAGAGCATCTACACCTTCCCCGACCTGGCCGGGGCCCAGTTCGTGCTTCTCGACATCGCCGGCACCACCGATATGCACCCTGCCGACCTCCGGCGCCGCTTCGATGAGCTCATCACCGCCGGCTACGGGGTACTAGACGCCGCAGATGGACTCGTCCTGCTCCAGGCCGGGGCCGGCAGCCCGCAGTTGCCCGCTGCCTTCCTGGACTTCGCCCGGGCTTCGTCACCGCCAGCGCACCCCCTAGACGTGACCTTCGGGACGTCCCTGAAGCTCGTAGGTTACGACTGGCTGGACGACGCCAAGTGGGGCTATACCTCGCTGCGGCTCTACTGGCAGGCCCTGGCCCCCCTGCCCCCGAACCTGGCCCCTCATGCCCTCCTGGTGGACGAGATGGGCCGACCGGTGGCCGATACCCGAACCGCCCCCTTCGTGGAAACGTTCTGGCACCCGGTGTCGGAGTGGGTTCCGGGCGAGACCCTGCTCACTACCACCGTGGCCGTCCCTCTGGGCCAGGCTTGGGGCGCCTACGTGGGCGTGGTGGTGGACGGCAAGTACGATGAGCCGGCTGCTCGCCTGGCACCGGACCCGAACGCCCCGGGCTGCATCCCGGAGACTAACCTGGTTCGGCTGCCACTGGTCCAGCGGGCTGGGATGGCACTGAGGCCCTGGGTCGTGAGCGCTACCGGAAGCGAGGCTCCTGAGCAGCTCTTCGGCTCCTGGCTGAGGCTAGAGGGCTTCGATGCCTCACCACCGGTCTCCAGCCCGGGAGCGGAGATCCAAGTCACTACCTACTGGAGCCGGTCCGGGGCCCCGGATCACGAGCTTGCCCTGTCTCTGCGCCTCGTGGGCGACCAGGGCGAAGTCGTGGCTCAGCTCGATGGGCCAGTGCAGGACGGCCTCTACCCGCCCGCTCGCTGGGCCGAGGGCGAGGTGGTCCCAGACGCCAAGGGCCTGCCCCTCCCCGACGACCTGCCTCCCGGCCTCTACACCTTGGTCGTGCTTCCCTACGACCGGCTCACACAGGCGCCGCTGCCCTGCGACCAGGCGGCCTCACCCGTGCCGTTGGGTACGGTGAGAGTCACAGACGGGGGCAGTCAGTGAACACGCGCGGCTCCGCTCAGCGCCTGACCCGCCGGATACCGGTGCCCATGCTCCTGGTGACGGCGCTGGCCTTGGGGCTGCGCCTGTACCGGCTTGCCGCCCAGAGTCTCTCGTACGATGAGGCCGTCAGCGCCTACTTGGCGCAAATGCCAGTCCTGGAGATGCTCCGCTGGACGGCGGCCGACGTTCAGCCGCCCCTCTACTACCTGCTCCTGCGCCTGTGGACGGTCCTGGCCGGGACCTCCGAGTACTCGCTTCGGTTCCTGTCACTGGGTCTGTCCCTGCTGGTAGTGCCCCTTGTCTTCCGCCTGGCACTTCAGCTGACGCCGGGAGGGCAGTCTCGCCGCTGGGCGCGTGCCGCGGCGGGCATCGCGGCGCTGGCCGCAGCCATCCATCCCTGGTACGTCTGGCACGCCCAGGATGCGCGCATGTACAGCCTCCTCCTGGCTGCGGGAGCGTTGTCCACCCTCTTGCTCCTGCGCTGGCCCGGGAGCAGCACTCGCCGGGGCACGGCCATCGCCCTGGCGCTTTCGTATATCGCTCTGCTCTACACCCACTACCTAAGCCTCGGGCTCCTGGCAGGCCACGCCCTGCTGGTGGCGTGGTGGGCGTGGCGCCGGCGTGATCGCCGCCTCCTGGGCGCCTACGCCGGCCGAGTCCTCGTGCCGGCTTCCCTCGCCTTCCTGCCCTGGCTGCCCGCGGCCCTGCGTACCATGAGCACCGACGCCTCCTACTGGTCAGGAGCGCTCAAGGCGGACGAAGCCATCCGCAAGACCATCATCGCTGCCTTCGTGGGCGCACCCGGCGAGACCGTCATCGAAACCGCCGGGCTCAGCCTGGCAACCGCCATGGCAGTCGCCCTGGTCCTGGCCTTGCTGGTGAGCCGGCCGCGCCCTGCCCTGCCCGTTCTGGCGTTGGCTGCGGCCGCAGCCGCCGTCACCGGGCTGGCCTTCCTCCTCACCCCCAAGTTCAATCCCCGGTACCTCATCCTTGCCTCCCTGGCGCTGCCCCTGCTCTGGGGACAGGCCGTCGCCTACGCCTCGCGACGGTTGGTCGGGCTGGTTGCGCTCGCCGTGCTGGTGGGCGGTTCGGCGGCGGGCCTGGCCGGGATGTACTGGGACGTGCGCCTCACACGGGCCGACTTCCGCTCGGCCATCGCTCACGTGCAGGCCGCCCGCCAGTCAGATGAGCCGGTGCTGCTCGTGTCCGGGCACATGTACCCGGTGTGGCGCTACTATGCCCCCTCCACCCCCTACGTGCCCCTGCCGGACCTGCGGGTGCTCTCGGTAGATGCGGCACTCGATATGAGCGTGGCGCCGGCATTGGAGAAGGCGCTGGCGGGAGCCCCCGGCGCGTGGGTCCTGCTGTGGCAGGACGAGGTGACCGACCCCATGGGCGCGGTGACGTTCCTGCTCGATCAGGCCGGCGAGCCTGAGGAGCAGCGGTTCTGGCACGTGCGAACCCGCCACTACCGCCTGGACCCGGAGGCTACCATCGCCGCGCCTGGCACCCCGGCCACCACCTGCCAGTTCCGCGGCGGGCTGCGCTTCCTGGGCGCCGTCCCCGACAGCGGCGGGGGTATCGCCCTGCTCTGGCAGACGGACCAGCCCCTGCCCCAGGAGCTACGGGTTCAGGTGAGCGTGAGCGACGAGGCGGGGCACCTGCTTCTGAGCGACCACCTGGCCCCCGGCGGCGATTCCTATCCGACGACGCTGTGGCGCCCCGGCCAGACCGCGTTCGTGCGCTACCACCCGGATGCTCCGGCCGGCACCCCGGCCGGGACCTATCGAGCGTCGCTAGCCGTGTATGACGCCGCCTCAGGTGCCGCGCTTGAGGTGCTGGATGCAGCCGGCAACCCGGCCGGGCAGCTTTGCCCTATCGGAGAGGTCGAACTCGAGGGCAATACCCAGGGGCTGGATCCGGCTGCGGTCGCAGCCCAGCACGGACTGCAGCCCACCGAAGGAGCCTGGGCGGGGATTCAGTTGGTCGCGGCCGGGTCACTCCCGGCAGAGTCCCTCGTCCCTGGTGCCGCGATCTCCCTTCCGCTGCTCTGGCAGGCTGCGCTCCCGGTCCCAAACGCACCGGCAGAGTACGAGCTTGAGGTATCGCTCCTCTACCCCGACGGGAGCACCCGGTCGCAGCGGCAGCCGCTCAGCTCGGGCTACCCGCCGGGGCGCTGGGAGCCGGGCGAGGTGATACTGAGCTGGCTGGACTGGACCATCCCCGCCGATGCGCCGGCGGGCCCGGCCGCGCTGCAGGTCGCGCTCTGGGGCGAAGCGGGCCCAGCGGGAGAGCCGCTGACGCTCGGCTCGCTGGAGGTGGCGGCGGTCGCCCGCAGCTACGCCCTTCCCTCACCCCGGTACCCGTCGGAGGCAGTCGCAGGGGGAACCATCCGGCTCCTGGGGCTAGATGCCGACCGGGAAGAGGCCCAGCCCGGGTCGCGGATGGCGGTGACGTTGCACTTCCAGGCTCTAGAGACCCCCACCGAGAGCTATACCCTCTTCCTGCACTTGGTGGGAGAGGACGGCCGGGTGTGGTCGGGGGTGAACGCGGAGCCCGAGGGGCGGCCGACGGCGGGTTGGCTGCCCGGAGAGGTGATCACCTTGGAGTACGAGCTGGCCGTACCTGAGGGTACGCCGCCCGGATCGTACACCTACGAGGTGGGCTGGTTCCTGCCCGAGGAACCGGGGATGCCCAGGCTGGAGATGAGCGAAGGTGACCGTGAGTTGCCCAGCCGGGCGGCCACCCTGGGCGAACTCTACGTCCGCTGAGGGACGGGCTGCTTGACCCGACGGGCCGCCGCTACGACCAGCCAGGCCACGGACACCAGCGAGGCTCCCGCCGCTAGCCACACCCCGGGGCCAAAGGCGATGTCCCGGCCGTAGAGGGCGCTAAGGGCGGGCTCGGCCCGCAGGAACTGGATCACAGCCAGAGCGGGCGCCACTGCCCCGGCGGCCAGCGCGAATCCTGCCACCCATCGTTCCCATGGCTGCGCCCAGGCGGCCACCAGCCACACGGCTGCGACCAATCCCCCGACCAAGAGGAACTCCATCCGCCTCTCGAGGGGGCTGAAGGCCACCGAGGCTAGCCACACCCCGCCGGCCAGCACCAGCCCCTGGAACCAGAGGTCGCGGCTCCACACCCTCACGGCCAGGCACCCGGCCACGGCCGCCGCCAGCAGCGGGGCAGCGAAGGCAAGCAGCGTCGGCGTCACCAGCGGGGCGCCGGCCGCCCCCATGAAGCGCACGAAGTCCGGAAGATCGAGCCCGGTCAGCACCAGCGCCACCGCCGGGTGGTCCACCCAGGGCAGCCACAGCGACAGTGCCCCTAGGCACACGGGCACTACGACAGCCGCCTTACGCCAGCTCATGGTACACCTGCCGCACGGCCTCGGCCGCCCTCTCCCACGTGAACTGCCGGGCCCAGGCCAAGCCCTCCTGGCGGCGCCTCTCGCCCTCTGGGCCGCCAGCCAGGGCCACCGCCAGCGCCTCGGCGATGGACGCGGGGTCGCCGGAGCAGAACACGCCGGCACCGCCTACCGCCTCAGACAGGGACGAGTTGCGCGCCACCACTACCGGGGTGCCACAGGCCAGCGCCTCGAGCGGGGGCAGCCCGAACCCCTCGTAGTGCGAGGGGTAGAGCAGGGCCGCTGCCTGGCGGTAGAGGGCCGGCAGGTGCTCATCGGGCACGCGGCCCAGGAGCCGGACGGCCGGTCCCGCCTGCCGGGCAGCCGCCAGCGACTCGTCGGCCATCCATCCGGTCGCCCCTGCGATGACGAGGTTCCCCGTGAACCCGGCGTCCTGGGCGAAGCGCAGGAAGCCCTCGATGGCAGCGGGGTAGTTCTTGCGCGGCTCGATCGTGCCCACGCAGAGCACGTAGGGCCGTTCCAGGCCATAGGCCGCCGTCAGCGTATCCCACTCGCCTGGGGCCGCCTCGGGCCTGTACTCGGGCCCGACGCCAGGGTAGACGACGCGGACCCGCTCGGGGGGGACGCCCAGCAGGTCGGTCACGTCGTCGGCGGTGCACTGGGAGTCAGCCAGGATCACATCGGCCCGGCGCACCGAGCGAGGCACAGTCGCCGAAAGGTAACGCGCCAGCCCAGGGTAGGCGAACTGAGGGACCCGCAGGAAAGAGAGATCGTGGACCGTGACCACACCCCGTGCCCGGCGGAGGGGTGGCAGGAGGAAGTTGGGCGAGTGGAAGACAGCCGGCCATCCCGCCAGAAGGTCCGCCGGCAGAGGCAGCCGCAGCCGATGCCAGAGCAACTCGGCCCACCGCTCCCCGACCGGCAGGTAAACCACCCGCCAGGGGGACTGAGCCCGAGCGGTCACCTCTGGAGGGCTTGCTCCCCGGGGAAGCACGATGGTGATGGTGTCCTCGCTGGGCTGGGCAAGCAGGGCCCCCAAAAGGCAGGACGAATAGCGGCCTACGCCTGCGCCCTGCATGGTGGGGGCCCCGTCGAAGCCGATGGTCAGGCCCACCCTCACAGACCTCGGTACGTGATGAGCCGGTTGCCCCCGAAGTTCCAGAACAGGGCCACGACCGTCGCGCAGGCCTTGGAGAGGTTGTAGGCCAGGACGGTTGCGGCGATGCCCACCGCCGCCGACAGCTGCATGGTCAGCGGGGCCCAAGCACCGTCGGCGCCCAGGACGTAACGGTCCACCGACAGGAAGATCGCCTGGTTGATTCCCAGCCCGATCACGTTGATGAAGGCGAACTGCACCAACTGAGAGCCTATGGGTCGGGCTCTGGACTCTGGGAAGGTCCACAGCCGGTTCCAGACGAAGTTGCTGAGCACAGCTGCGGTGAAGGAGCAGCAGTTGGCCCAGAACTTGGGCAAGCCCGCCAGGAGGATGAGGATATTGAGCACCCCATAGTCAATCACCGCACCCAAGGTGCCCACGGTAGCGAACTTGAGAAAGCGGCCCATCTCCCGCCGCCTGGTTGACTGCGACATCAATGCCCCGATCTGCATAGCACTCTCTTGGGTTCAGACGCCCCGTCGGCTGCCGGCCGAGCCAGGGCGGGTACGACCAGGGCCATCCCCACCAGGACCTGCATACCGTGGACGTACAGGTTGTCAACGACGCTATGGACGGTAAGGTACGCGAGGCAGCCGGCAGCCGCAAGAACCAGGGCTTTGGCCGTTGCCCCCGGCCCGCCCCGCCAGATGCGAACTAGGCTCACCCAGGCTGCTGCCCCCAGGGCAAGGTACGCCCCCAGCCCTACCAGCCCCGTCTCCGCCAACACGTTCAGGTAGTAGTTGTGCGCATGTCCCAGCGGGTCAGACCACCGAGGGAGGGCGAAGCTGGGGTAGACTGCCTCGTAGTTGCCCGCGCCCACACCCAGCCACGGGTCCTCCTCGAACATGTACCAGGCCGCCTGCCAGTGAGCCAGCCGCTCCACCACCGACCAGTTGTCGTCGTTCGGCTCCACCTGAGCTACGTTCAGCCCCGAGACATCCCCCGACATGCCCAGGGCTCGCTGAGCCAGGGAACTCCCAGCTAGGTTCTCACCCCAGAGCGGGCTGGTGAGGATCAAAAGCACCGCACCGGCGGCTGCCAACCGAGGGCGCAGTAGTGCCGCCATCAGCACCCCTGAGACCCCCAGCCCCAGCCAGGCACCCCGTGACCAGCTGGCGAGGATGCCTAGCACCATCAACCCAGCCGCTCCCAGCAGAGCCCACCGCTCCCACCTGGCGACCGGACCGGCCAGCGCCCACCCCAGGGCGAAAGGCAGCGAGAGGCCCAGGTGGGCGGCATAGGGGTTGGGCTGCTCGAAGGTGCCGAAGGCGCGCATGAACCGCCCCAGGAGGATGAATCCCGGCGGGCCCGAGCGGGTGATGAACTGGTAGAGACCGAGAAGCCCGGAGAGGGCGCCGGCCGCCGCCACCGCCCAGATCAGGTAGCGCACCTGGTTCCGAGGGAGCACTGACGGGAGGACGATCAGGATGATCAGGACCTCGACCCACTTGGCGGCCTCAGCCAGACCGGCCCCGAGCGACAGCCCGCTCAGCAGCGACGCCCCCATCACCCATAGCCAGGCCAGCACCGCCCATCCGACCGCCCCCGGGCTCCATTCCAGGCGTCGGCGGGCCACTCCCCGGGCCAGCCAGGCTGCCAGCGCTGCCGCCGTCAGCATTTCCACCGGTCCCAGCCGGAGTCCGCCCAGGCCCAAGGTGAACCTCTGAGCCAGCGGCACCGCCAGCGGCAGGGCGAAGAGAATGAGCTGAGGGAAGGCCATCGCCAGCAGCCCCAGCGGCACCACGGCAGCCAGCGCCGCCAGCTTGAGCGGGGCGACCGCGACCAGTCCGGCCAGTATCAGCCCGGACCCAGCCGCCCCCCACAGCCTCTCCCAGCGCCAAGCGTTCTGTATCAGCGTACGCGCGTCCGGAAGTAGTCCACGGTCCGCCGTAGGCCCTCGTCAATGCCAACGGTCGGGTGCCAGTCGAGAAGCCGCTGCGCCTTGGTGATGTCGGGCCGGCGCATCTGGGGGTCGTCCTTGGTGCGGTTGTCCTGGGGCCGAATGAAGACGATCTCCGACGAGGACCCGGTTGCCTCCTTCACCTTCTGAGCAAACTCGAGGACGGTCATCTCTCCCGGGTTGCCCAGGTTCACCGGCTCCACCTCATCGGACATCAGCAGCCGGTACATCCCCTCCACCAAGTCGGAGACGTAGCAGAACGAGCGGGTCCGAGAGCCATCGTCGTAGACGGTGAGGGGCTCACCCAAGAGTGCCTGCTTGATGAAGTTGGGAACCACCCGACCATCGTCCAGGCGCATGCGGGGGCCGTAGGTGTTGAAGATGCGGGCGATCCGGGTCTCCAGGCCATGCGCCCGGTGGTAGGCCATGACCATGGCCTCGGCGAAACGCTTTGACTCGTCGTAGACACCCCGTGGGCCGACGGGGTTGACGTTGCCCCAATAGTCCTCGCGCTGCGGGTGAATCTTGGGGTCGCCGTAGACCTCGCTGGTGGAGGCCAGCAAGTACCGGGCTCCCTTGGCCCTGGCCAGCCCCAGGGTCTTGTGAGTGCCGATCGCGCCCACCTTCAGGGTCTTGATGGGCAGCCGGAGGTAATCCACCGGGCTGGGGAGGGACGCCAGGTGCAGAATCGCGTCCAGGGGACCGGGCACGTGCACGTAGTTGGTGACATCGTAGTTTACGAAGGCGAAGCCCGGGCGTCCGAAGAGGTCCTCCACGTTCTCGATGCTACCGGTGATGAGGTTGTCCATGACAATGACCTCGTGGCCACGGTCCAGGAACAACTCACACAGGTGAGAACCGATGAACCCCGCGCCGCCCGTGATCAGCACTCTCATGCAGCCCAACCTCTTGGCGGAATGACTGCCGGCGAGGAGGCCCTCTCCCCGGCCGGCGACAGCGGCGCCACCGCGTTGGCAAGCAGCGCCAGATAGCCCAGGGTCAGGTGGCTCAGGTCCACCAGGAACAGGGAGTTGTCTACCATGCCCTGCGCCAGAGCCGCCAGCAGACAGGCAGAGATGCCCAGGTACGCGGCCCTGCGCCAGCCGGTTGAGCCACGGAGAGCGCGCCGAGCGTAGGCCGTGCCCCATACCAACAGCGCCCCGAGCACGAGCACCCCGCCCAGCCCCGCCGTCAACCAGAAATCCAGGACGACGTTGTGGGGATGGGACAGGTTCGGCTCCTGCCAGGCCGATGGCAGGATGTAGCGGGTGCGGTACTGGTACAGGAAGTTGTCTGGGCCCACACCCAGCAAGGGCCGGTCCTGGATCATCTGCGCCGAGCTGACCCACAGATACAGCCTCATTGTCGCGGCAGGGTCGGTGCCCGTCAACAAACCGCGCACCCGGCCCCCGGCCAGAAGCGCCACCAGGACCAGCGCCACCGCCACCCCCGGCACGATCCAGGCTCGTCGCCGGCGCACTGGCTCCCAGTGCCAGAGCACGATACTGAGGCCAACAGGGATCCCCAGCAGCACCAGCCCCCGTGACCGGGTCAGTATTCCAGCGGCCAGGCACAGCAGGGCGACGATGGCTGCCGGCACCCTGGCCCTAGTCCGCGACGGCAGGAGCGCCAGCGCCGCCGCCAGGGGCAAGGACCGGCCCAGATAGAGGGCGAGGTTGTTCGGGGAGCCATACAGCCCCCGCACCCGCGCCACTTCACCCGCCTGGATCAGGTCCTCACCGCGCACGTACTGGCTGATGCCCACCGCAGCCGCGGCCGCCGCGCCCAGCAGCACTCCCACGGCCGCAGGGCCGAGCGCCCGGCCCCCAACCAGGCGGGTGCCGGCGTAAAGCACCGCCCCACCGATGATCACCCGACGCAGGTCGTGGAGCGCGACTCCAGGCAGGGGCGCGGCCAGCGTAGCCAGGCTAGCGCTAACCACCAGTCCCGCCACTGCCACGTCCAGCGCCGTGAGCCGGAGCCGTTCCCGGCCCTCGCCAACGCCCAGGACCGAACGGGTCACGCACCCGACCAGCAGCAGCCAGGCCAGCATCTCCGTGACCGGCACAGATGCCCCGGCCAAGCTCTTGGGCACCAGGAAGAACGGCAGGGAGGCCAGCGCCAGGCTCAAGATCCAGCGCGGCGCGGCCACAGCTACCAGGGCCAACACCCCGCCGGCCACGACTGACAGGGGCAGCCCGTCCACCGCCCAGAAGATCAGGCCGGCGCCGTAGGCGAGCGCTGCCGGGACGACCTCGGGCAGCGTGCCCGCTACCTGCAGCGGCACCCGCAGGGCTCTGGCCAAGAGCCGGTCGGGGCGTCCCACCACGATCCCCGCAGCCAGAGCCGCCACGCTCAGCGCCAGGGCAAGGGGAGCTCGGTTGGGTGGGAACTCTTGGCGACTGACCCAGCCGCCGAGTGGCCACTGTCCCCAGCCGCCCTCCACCGTGATCCGTACCCGGTGCTCACCCGGTGGCAGGCCCGATGCCACCGTGACCAGGCGTTCCTGGCCCAAGGGGTCGTAAAGCACCACGTAGGAGCGCCCCTCGTGCGTGGGCAACACGTCTGAGGGGCGCCCGTCCACCTCCACATACCACACCGCCCAGAAGGGCCCCGGCCGCACGCTCAGGTCCAGGGCCGTGCCCCGAAAGGCAATCTCCACCCAGTCTCCCGCCGCGCTCGGGTCAGCCCCCTGGTCCGAGACGCGCCAGCCAGGGGAGTAGGTCGCCGCGGGTGAGGAAGGCTGCTGCCAACCCAAGGAGGGCCCAGCCGATGCCCCCAGCAGCGGAAGCAGCTCCCGTCCGAAGGCGGTCGGCGACAGGTCCTCCTCCAGCAGGGCAAAGCCATAGCCCGGGTCAGCCGGGTTCTCGGGTGGCAGCAGGCGGGCCCAGAGCATGGGACCCATCCAAGGCCACTCCTGTCGAGCTCGGGTCACGGCCTGGGCCGAGCGCAGGGCCTGGGTCCCCGCCGCCCCTGTGCCCCACGGCGCCGGCTCCCCCGACCAGTCGCTCGGGAGCGCATTCCAGCCGAACTCCACCGCCCAGACCGGCGTCTGGGCCCGTCCTTCCTCCTCGAGGACCTGGCGCAGCAGGGCGACCCGCCCGAAGTTCAGCGCGCGCACATCGAGCCGCGGATCCTCGGGGCCGACCTCGAACCCGTACGCTTTGGCCGCGGCCACGTCGAAGTAAGGCCCGGCGCCGCTGCGCAGCACCCGCCGCAGGTACTCCACCTCGTTGAGGTTCAGGGGTCCCTCTTCCACGTTGGGAGCGAGCCCGGCCAGAAGTATGACCGCATCGTCATCGGCGGCTCGGATACGGGTGGCGGCCTCCCGCAGCAGCCGCCCGTACTCCTCGGGGTCTACGTAGCGATCGCCCCAGTACGGGTAGATGTTGGGCTGATCCCAGATCTGATAGTAGGTGACCCGGTCACCGTAGCGCTCGGCAAAGCGGGCGACGAAGTCCCCGAAGGCTGCGTAGTCAGCCGGCGCGGTCCATTCGGCGTTCTCCTGGCCTGGCGGCCGGGCCCAGGGCGGGGTGGTCCCCAGGACGGCTATCATCTCCAGTTCAGAGGCCGCTACCGCCTCCACCACGGCGTCGCTCTCTTCCCATCGGAGCTGGCCGGGCTCGGGCTCCAGGTCTGCCCAGCGGAAAGGCTGGCGGACCCAGTCCAGGTTGGCCTCGTCCACAGCCTGAAAGATAGCCTCGATCTCGGGCCCTGACCGCCCGGCCAGGTCCACGTTGACCCCCAGCCCGGGCTCGACCCAAGGCGTCACCCGAACGGGCGCGGCTGCGACTGGCCTCGGCGCCCGCACGAAGAGCCAGGCGGAGGCCAGCAGCCCCAACACCCCCAACGCAGCCAGGGCCAGCCCCACTGCCTGGCGTAGCAAGACCTTCGTCCGCACTGGCGCTACTGCTCCAGTGGAGCCCATTGCACCCTCATCACGGCCAATCCCTCCAGAAGCGGCCGCACCTCGCCCGTGTCTACCGCGCAGAGGTAGAGACCGGCCTCCGATGCCACCAGCAAGTACCCATCAAGCGCCCAGGTGAACTCCTGGATCCCGGTGCCCGGCCCGACCGCCGGGTATACACGCCTCGCCTCGCTGCCGTCAGAGTCAGCTGCCCACACCGTGTACGGGCTGCCCGCCGAGGCCTGAGGATCGTCGGCAACGGCATAGGCCAGCCGAACGTCTCCCGCCCCTGGAGGGGTGTACCGGGGACGAGCCCACATGCCTACCCCCTCGATCAGGGGCAGAACCGAGCCATCGGCCAGGTCCATCACCACCAGGTCGAACCGATCGCCCGGCAGAACGAGCGCTGCGTAGGCCCCGGCAGGGTGAGAGCTGAGCTCCGGCACCCAGACCCAGTCCGCTCCGGTGGGCGGGGGCTCGAAGGAGACCAGAGGGCGTACGGTCCCATCGCCCGAGACCTCGCTTACACTGGAGGGATCGGCCACCAGCACCCTGGAACCATCGGAGTTCAACCGCCAGGCCAGCTCCACGCCCCACCAGCAGTAGGCTCCCGGACAAGCCGTCCCCTTGATCTGAGTCGGCTCCCGGGCCCCTGTCCAGTCCATCACCCACAGGTCGTTTAGGGCACGCCACCCAGGGCTGCCCTCCGTGCCCTCGCCCCGGGTGTAGACGATGCGGGTCCCATCCGGCGACCAGCGGGCCCGGAGCACCCCGGTGACCCCCAACGGCTCCGGCTCCGCACCGACTACCTCCGTCGTCACTGCCCAGAGGGAGTTGAGCGCCTCCGGCGAGCTCTCATCGCGACGGGTGAAGAGCAACGTGCGGCCATCGGGCGAGAGCTCGAAGACCCTGCCGTCCAGGTCGCCCGTGGTGGTGAGGGGACGCTCGGCGCGGGCTGCCCCGCGCATCACCCACGCGTTTCCCTGCACCAGGTATGCCACTGTGCCCGCGAACTCCACCTCTTGCCCCGAACGGGTCAGGCCCACCGCCACCACCTCGTCCTGGGGAGGGGTAACTAAGCGCGTGCCGACGAACTCGCGGCTCACCCTGACGCCATCCTCCAGCGTCACCAGGAAAACGTCCTCTTCGATACCCTCTCGGCCGCTTTGCAGGATCCGGCGCTCGCCCTCGTCCAGTCCCAGGGTCTTGACCTGGCGGCGGGTGAAGGGGACCGCCCGCTGCTCCGTCTCCTGTACCTGCTCCACCCTGACCACGCGCAGGGTCATTCCCGGCGCTATGGGCGCCCAGTAGTCGGGCTCGATCCGGTCTTTGGGCCCCAGCTCGATGCCGGCATCGCGCACGCACTCGTAAGCCACCCGGGCCTCGGTAGCCGCGCACGTAGTCTGCCCATCCACCTCGATGCACACCTGCGCCCCGGACGAGCCACAACCGACGAGCAGAACCACTGCCACGAACGCAGCCATAGCCCGCAGCCAGATCCTGCGGCGGGAAGGCAGAAGGGCAGTAGAGTCGCGAGTGGTAGATGGCATGCCGGTAATACTATCGCCGCCCCATGTGAGCGGCAACCGTCACGCGCGGGGTGAAGAGGACCAACTGCCCTGTCGTCCCGACGTTAGCCGCCGCAGGACTCTGCCCGTCACCCCCGAGTCTGCTATAATCGCCGAGCCGAGAGAGGGGGAGGCATGGCGGGGGATCGCACCGAGAAGAAGGGTATGGAACTGGCCAGCGACCTGGCCTGGCAGGAACTGGAGGACGTCGAGGTTGCCCCGCTGGCGGCCCGCTGCGGGGCTCGGGTCTGCTCGGACGCCAGGACCCTGTCTCTGCGCTACCTGGCCTGGGACGTGGCCGTCGACCTCGACGAGCGAAGGGTCACCATGGAGGGCCCTGACCTCAACATGATGGAGACGGTCCTCATCTTGCGCTACCTTGTCCTCTGCGACGGGACAGAGCCCTCCGGCAGTTGGATCACCTTCCGCGAACTGCCCGGTGGCCGCAACTACCTAGGACCCTTCCTGGGCCGAACCGCCCGCCCACTGGCTGAGCGTTTCGGGCGCGACCAGCAAGCCTTCGAGACCGCAGCCCGCGCCTTAGGGGGTGACCGCCTGTCCTTCGGTGATAGCTCCTTTCTGTTTCGACTGCTTCCCAGATTCTGGCTGGCGATAGTCCTGAACCTGGCCGATGACGAGTTCCCGGCGGAAGTGACCATCCTCTTCGATTCGGCCATGGCTGCCCGCTTCACCACCGAGGACTTCGCCGCCGCTGGCCAAGTTTTGTCACGCCGCCTGCTACGCGAAGCCGGATAGTCCGCCGGGCCATAGCGCCCGGGTGAGCGGACTCGCCGGTCGTGCACGCTGGACTCTTTTCGGAGGTCATGCTCAAGTGGCAACACGAGTGGACGCCAAGAAGCTGGAGCGCCTGGTCTCTGACCTGCTGGTCGCGGCCGAGGTGCCCCGAGAGGATGCAGACATTGTCGCCTGGGTCCTGGTCAAGACCGACCTGCGCGGGGTCGAGTCTCACGGCACAGCCCGGCTCAGCTACTACTACCTGCACAACGCTCGGCAAGGGCTCATCAACCGGCGTCCAAACGTGACCGTGGTCTCCGAGGGACCCTCGTCACTGGTGGTGGACGCGGACAACGGACTCGGGCACCCGGTGTCGTACCGCACCATGAAGCGCTGCATTGAAAAGGCCAAGCAGACCGGCATCTGTGCAGCCACCGTGCGTCACAGCAACCACTTCGGCGCCGCCGGCATCTACGCCATGATGGCGCTCGAGGAAGACATGCTGGGCCTTGCCCTCACCAACTCCCAGCCTCTGGCCATCCCTACCTACGGACGCAAGCGCCTCCTGGGCACCAACCCCATCTCCCTGGCGGCGCCGGCCGGCAACAGCCTGCCCTTCGTGCTGGACATGGCCACCAGCGTGGTTCCCATCGGCCGCATCGAGGTCTACCAGCGGCGGGGCGAACCGGTGCCCCTCGGCTGGGGAGCTGATGGCGAGGGCCGAGTCACGAGCGACCCGGACCGCATCATGGATGGCGGCGGGCTCTTCCCGCTCGGCGGTCCCGCCGAGACCGGTGGGTACAAGGGGTATGGGCTGGCGGCCATGGTGGACATCCTGTGCGGCGTGCTCTCTGGTGCCGCCTTCCTCACCGGGGTGCTGCCCCCGAAGCTCGATCGCACCGGCCCCGCCGACGTCGGCCACTTCTTCCTCGCCCTGGACATCGCGGCCTTCCGCCCCATTGACGAGTTCAAGGCCGCCATGGACGCCTTCATCCGGGAGCTCCAGGAATCCCCCAAGGCTGCCGGCGCCGACCGTATCTACGTCGCCGGCGAGAAGGAGTTCATGCAGGAGCAGGAGCGCCTCCAGCTGGGCATCCCCCTCAACCCTAAGGTGGAAGAGGACCTGCGCGGCATGTGTCAGGAACTGGGCGTCGCCTGGCCGTTCTAACCCTCACGGCCATCCGCAGTCCCTCTCCTCCTCTCCTCCCCTCTCCCGTTTTGATGGGAGAGGGGCTGGGGGTGAGGGCCGTCC
>JBMNTK010000064.1:0-17505 GCA_050945695.1 Anaerolineae bacterium
CACTGCGCCTGCCCCAGAGGGCGGACGGGGTCGGCCGCCCCTACAGGAGATCGCACCCGGTGCCCCGCCCGCCGGATCCGGTTGGCATGGTCGGGTGGCTCGCCTAGAATGGGCCCGGGTAATGGAGGTGCCATGGACAGGTTACTGAAGGCCGCCGAACTGGAGTCCGACGGCTTGGTGTCGTTTGCCAGGCGCCTGGTGCAGACGCCCAGCCTCTCCGGGCAGGAGCAGGAGGTGGCGGGCCTGGTAGAAGCGGAGATGCGGGCGCTAGGATACGACGAGGTCTGGCGGGACGACGCCGGCAACGTCATCGGCCGGTTCCTGGGGACGGGCGGGGGCCGCACCGTCATGCTCAACGGGCACATGGATCACGTGGATGCGGGGCCGGTCGACGCCTGGGCCCACCCGCCCTATTCTGGGGAAGTGGCCGATGGCCGCCTGTACGGGCGGGGCGCCGCCGACATGAAGGGCGCACTGGCATCCATGGTCTACTCCGTGGCCCTGCTGGGACGGGCAGGGCTACGGCCGGCGGGCGATGTGCTGGTGACGGCTGTGGTCCAGGAGGAGACCGGGGGGCTGGGGACCCAGTTCCTGGTGGAGAGCGGCCTTCGCGCTGACTGCGCCGTGGTGGGGGAGGCGACGAGCCTCGAGCTGCGCCGGGGTCACCGGGGCCGGCTGGAGGTGATGGCCACTGTGAACGGGCGGGCCGTGCATGCCAGCGCCCCCGAGCGCGGTGCCAACCCTCACTACACCCTGGCCAGCTTCGTTCAGCGCGTCCGGGCGCTGGAACTGCCTCGGCACCCGGACCTGGTGGGGGCCAGCGTCGCCCCGACGTTGTGCCAGGGCGACCAGACCAGCAGCAACGTCATCCCGGGGCGGGTGGTGCTGCGGCTGGACTACCGGACGCTTCCGGGAGAGAAGGCAGACGAGGTCGCCAGCAGGTTCCAGGCGCTTCTGGATGAGTCGTTCACTGACGGCTGCTCGGGCAAGGTGGAGATCGAGAAGCGGCTCATGTCCACCTATACCGGCTGGGAGAAGGTGGTGCTGAATGCGTTTCCTGCCTTCATCCTCCCGGCGGATGCACCCGAGGTTCGGACAGCTGTGGCGGCCCTGGCCGAGCTCACCGGGCAGGAACCCAAGGTGGGGCTGTGGCGCTTCTCCACGGACGGGGGCCACCTGGTAGAGGCCGGCATCCCCACCATCGGCTACGGGCCGGGCGAGGAGAGCCAGGTGCACACGGTGAACGAGAGTATCGCGGTAGAGGAACTGGTGCGCGGGGCAGCCGGCTACGCGGCGCTGTGCTTGGCCCTTTCCCAGCCTGAGACTGCCTCGTGATCGCCGTCCTCGAAGGGCTCCTGTAGCCAGCCCTCACTGAGGCCGGCCGCATCGAAGGCGGCCAGTGCCTCGTCCAGCTCGTCCTCGGTGATCTTGCGCCCCAGGATAGGGTGGTCCAGCACCCGGTGGGCGGGGAAGTACTGGGACATCAGGCTGACCGGCAGCTGGGGCGAGATCTCCCGGGCCAGCCAGGCCAGCACCTCGGCCGTCCCCGCTAGGCCTTCCGGCAGGACGAGGTGGCGCACGATCATCCCGCGCCTTGCCAACCCATTCTCATCGAGCTCCAGCCCGGCACCCACCTGCCGGGCCATCTCTATCAGGGCGGCCCGGTTGGCCTCCACGTAGCCCCGGAAGCCGGACACCTCTCTCGCCACGTCGTCCGAGGCGTACTTGGCGTCGGGAAGGTAGATGTCCACGACGCCTTCCAGCAGCCGGAGCGTCTCGACCGAATCGTACCCGCTGGAGTTGTACACCAAAGGGACGCGCAGCCCAGAGCGTGCGGCCAGGTCGGTCGCCCGGAGGAGGGCGGGGACGAAGTGGGTGGGGGTGACGAAGTTGATGTTGTGGCAGCCCCGTCGTTGCAGCTCCAGCATCATGCCCGCCAGCCGGTGCACGGTGACCGTCTGGCCCACCCCCAGCTGGCTGATAGGGTAGTTCTGGCAGAACAGGCACTTCCCCGGGCACCCGGTGAAGAAGATGGTGCCGGATCCCCGGGTGCCGCTGATGGGCGGTTCCTCGCCGCAGTGGACGTTCCAGGAGGCGATCACGGGCTCGGCGCCCACGCCGCAGGCGCCGACCCGCCCCGCCAGCCGGTCCGCGCCGCAGAGGCGGGGACACAGCCGGCAGGCGCGCAACCCCTCCCAGGCGAGCTTGGCGCGACGCGCCAGCTCGCCTGAGCGGTGTAGGGCGATGTAGCCGGGGACGCTCTCCACGGCTAGCGCCGGACCTTGGCCTTGCCGCGCTGGGCCCAGATCTGCTCCCACTCGGGGGCCTCGGTGTCCTGAAGCTGGCGGCGCAGCTCCTGGATCTGGTCGCGAAGGGCAGCTGCCTTCTCGAACTCGAGCTCCGCCGCGGCCGCTCGCATGGCTTTCTCCAGCTCCTCGATGGTCCGTTCCAGGTCCGCCTTGGGGACTTCCGTGAGGTCCACGGCGTACTCGGGCTTGTCCTCGGCCACGCGCATCACCCTCTCGGTGAGGTCGTGAACGGCCTTGATGATGCTGGTGGGCTCGATGCCGTGTTCCTTGTTGTAGGCCATCTGGATGGCGCGGCGCCGGTTGGTCTCACCGATAGCGCGCTTCATGGAGTCGGTCATGACATCGGCGTAGAGGATGACCAGACCGTGGAGGTGACGGGCCGCGCGGCCGATAGTCTGGATGAGAGCTTGCTCTGACCGCAGGAAGCCCTCCTTGTCGGCATCCAGGATGGCCACCAGCGAGACCTCCGGCAGGTCGAGACCCTCTCGCAGAAGGTTGACCCCGACTACCACGTCGTATTTGCCCAGCCGCAGGTCGCGCAGGATCTCCACTCGCTGGAGGGTGTCCACTTCGCTGTGCAGGTAGTGCACCTTCAGGTTCGACTCCGCCATGTAGTCGGAGAGGTCCTCGGCCATACGCTTGGTGAGCGTGGTCACCAGGGCCCGCTCACCTCGGGCGACCCGTGCTCGGATCTCGCCGACCAGATCGTCAATCTGGCCCCGGGTGGGTCGCACCACTACTTCGGGGTCCACCAGTCCGGTGGGACGGATGATCTGCTCCACCACCTGGCTGGACCGTTGCAGTTCGTAAGAGGCCGGCGTGGCCGAGGTGTAGATCACCTGGTGGACGATGGATTCGAACTCGTCGAACCGGAGAGGGCGGTTGTCCAGGGCGGAGGGCAACCGGAAGCCGTAGTCCACCAGTGTCTCCTTACGGGCCCGGTCCCCGTTATACATACCCCGCACCTGAGGGATGGTCATGTGAGACTCATCCACGATGAGCAGGAAGTCATCGGGGAAGTAGTCTATCAGGCACCAGGGGCGATCGCCGGCCTTGCGGCGGGCCAGATGGCGGGAGTAGTTCTCGATGCCGGAGCAGAACCCCATCTCCCGGATCATCTCGATGTCGTAGTTGGTGCGCATCTCCAGCCGCTGAGCTTCCAGCAGCTTGTCCTGGGCGCGCAGCTCCGCCAGCCGCTCCTCCAGCTCAAGCTCGATGTCACGCAGGGCCTCCGCCAGGACGGACTCCTGAGTGACGAAGTGCCGGGCCGGGAAGATGGTGATCGAAGGGTGCTCCTGGAGGATCTCTCCCGTCAGGGGGTCAATCTCGGTGATGCGGTCTATCTCGTCGCCCCAGAACTCCACGCGCAGGGCAGTATCGCGGTACGCCGGGAAGATATCCACGGTGTCACCCCGGACGCGAAACTTACCCCGGGAGGGATTGATGTCGTTGCGGTCGTAGTAGATGGCCACCAGGCGCCGCAGCAGCGACTCGCGGCGGACCGTCTGCCCGCGGGTCAGCTCTATCATCATCTGCCCGTATTCATTGGGGTCGCCGATGTTGTAGATGCAGGAGACGCTGGCCACGATGATGACGTCCCGGCGGGTGAGCAGGGCCTGGGTGGCAGCCAGCCGCAGCTTCTCGATCTCCTCGTTGATCTCGGCGTCCTTCTCGATGTAGGTGTCCGTGCGAGGGATGTAGGCCTCGGGCTGGTAGTAATCGTAGTAGCTGACGAAGTACTCGACGGCGTTGTCGGGAAAGAACTCCCGGAACTCGGAGTAGAGCTGGGCAGCTAGGGTCTTGTTGTGAGCGAGAACCAGCGTTGGTCGGCCCCAGCGGGCAATGACGTTTGCCATGGTGAAGGTCTTGCCGCTGCCGGTGACGCCCAGGAGGGTCTGTTCCCGGTAGCCGGCCTCGAGCCCCTGGAGCAGTTTCTCTATGGCCTGTGGCTGATCGCCGGTTGGCTGATAGGGAGCAACTAAGTTGAACTCTGCTTTTTGTGACAAGGGTTTGTGCTCCTTAGCAGGGTGAGAAAGGGTTTACCCCTCAGTATACCACTCAGGGTGCGGCGGGGACATCTATTGGAACATATGTGCTAGGCGCGAAAGCGTCAAGGGGCGCGCCAGACGGCTAGAAGCGGGGGAGCGAGGCGCGGCGCCGGTTTCTCGGTGCGCGGCGAGAACCGCCGAAATCTCCGATACTCTTCTAACGCTTCTAGGCCGTTTTCCTACAGCCCTGCTGTTGTCAGATGAGGGCCCTACCGTTATTCTTGACAAAACTGTTAGTTGCGGGCGATGACCGACGATCGGGGCTGGCGATGGCCAGCGGGCAGAGCCAGTTCGCTTCATCGAAGCTCGTCGAATGGTCGCGTCAAAGCTGGATGGTGACAGGGAGGCTGGCGCAATGGACGTCATCAAGGTATCCGCCCGGTCAAGATCAACGTCAGTAGCTGGGGCTATAGCAGGAGTTATTCGAGAGCAGAAACGAGCAGAAGTCCAAGCGATCGGTGCCGGGGCCGTCAACCAGGCGGTGAAGGCGGTAGCCATAGCCAGGGGGTACCTGGCGCTGGATGGACTGGATGTGATATGCATCCCCGCCTTCGCGGAAGTAGACATAGACGGACAGGAACGAACCGCAGTAAAGCTGATCGTCGAGCCCAGATGACGGGTCGGGCGGACCTTCATACTCACACAACTGCCTCTGACGGCATGCTGAAGCCGTCGGAGCTCGTCGCGCTGGCCGCCAAGGAGGGACTGCAGGTCCTGGCGGTGACCGACCACGACACTACCGAGGGTGTGGGTGAGGCTCTGGAGCGTTCCCAGGACTTCTCCCTCACCACCGTGCCGGGCGTGGAGCTGAACGCCCGCACTCCTCACGGAGAGGCTCACATCCTGGGCTACTTCGTGCGCCACGACGACCCGGTCCTCGTCGGCCGCCTGGCCGAACGCCGGGGCGCGCGTGATCAGCGGGGCGAGGCCATAGTGCGCCGGCTGGCAGAGTTGGGCTACCAGCTCTCCTGGAGCCGCGTGCTGGACATCGCCGAAGGGGGCAGCGTGGGCCGGCCCCATGTGGCCCGTGCCCTGGTAGAGGCCGGCTACGTCCCGGATGTAGACGGCGCCTTCCGATCCCTGATCGGCAAGGGAGCCCCGGCCTACATCCCCACCCCATCCCTGGCGGCCGAGGAGGCAGTGCGTTGGGTGCTGGAGGCGGGCGGCCTGCCCGTTCTGGCGCACCCCCTGCACGTCCTGCAGGCGCTGCCCTCGCTACGCCGCGCCGGGCTGGTCGGCATGGAAGTCTACTACGGGGCTTACACGGCCGAGGAGATCGCCATGCTGGCTCGGGTAGCCACCCAGGAGGGTCTGCTGCAGACGGGCGGCACTGACTTCCACGGCAATGAGGTGATGGCCACGGTGGGGTTGGGTTCCGCCCCCCTGCCGTGGGAACATGTGGAGAGGCTGCTCGAGTACGAGCGCGCCAGGAGCTAGACCGACCAGGCCGCCCCTGGGCGTTAGGACCCCCGGTCTACCTCGCTTACAGGCACCTGCACGATGCGCTCGTCCTCCAGCCGGACGGAGACGGTCTCGCGGATCACGTTCACGTCCGTGACCACGCCCGGGCCTTCCGGCGTCGCCACCGAGTCGCCCCGCTTGGGCAGGGCGGCTCTCATCTCTACGTAGTAGTCGTCCTCGTAGGCGAGGCAGCACAGCAGGCGCCCGCAGGCCCCCGATATCTCCAGGGGGTTGAGGGACAGGTTCTGGTGTTTGGCCATACGGATGGAGACCTTGCTGAACTCCTGCAGCCAGTCCCGGCAGCACAGGAGCCGGCCGCAGATTCCCTGGTCCCCAACCAGCTTGGCCTCGTCGCGCACCCCTACCTGATGCAGGTCTATCCGGGTGCGGAAGTTCCGAGCCAGGCCCCGGACTAGGTCGCGGAAGTCTACTCGCCCCTCGGCCGAGAAGTAGAACATGAGGCGGCTGCCATCGTAGTTGTACTCGGCCTTGAGCACCTTCATGGGCAGCTTGTGCTCGCGCACCAATTCCCGACACCGCTGAAGCGCCTCGGGCTCGCGCTCCCATAGGCACTTCATCTGGAAGAGCTCTGGGCTGGTGGCCCGCCGCAGCACGGGCTTGAGTTCCCCGATCACGTCCTCGGGTGCGACCTCCATGGGCCCGGCTCTGACTACCCCTACGTCTCGGCCACGGCTGGTCTCCACCAACACGTAGTCGCCCACCGACAGGTCCGGCAGGTCCTCGCAGCCGAAGTGGTAGGGCTTGGTCTTGGGGCGAAACTGGACGGCAACGATCAAAGGCATAGCGTGCTACTACCCTCTGGTGTCAGTTGGATGGCGGCCCGGCTCGGGTAGGCGCAAGACCAACACGTTGAGCGCCAGGCGAAGGTTGGCATTGCGCCGGATCATGCTCTCGATCTGGGCGACATGGTCCAGGAAGCGGGCCGCGGCAGTTGGCGTTACCCCCGGCAGGGCAGCAGGGCGCTCGTGGTCGGGCAGGAGGTAGCCCTCGCGGGCCCCTGCGCACGCCAGCATCTGGTCGTGCCACCACAGCCGCCATATGTCCAGCGCCTCCAGCACGGCCTCCCGGGGCTGGCGCCCCCAGGTCTCGGAGAAGCGCAGCCTCTCGGCTATGCGCTTGTGGGGCAGCTCGGCAGCTGAGGCCAGGGCTTCCTGTCGGCGCTGGCTCACCTCGGGATCCTCTAGGGCGCGCACCGCCCAGCCCGGCCGTCCGGCTGCCTGCGCCGCCAACACCTGTGCCTCCTGCGGGTCTACCCCGCGCGCCATCAGCGCCTGCTGGATCTCGTCTGAGGGAACCGGTCGCAGCGAGAGCACCTGGCAGCGGGAGACGATGGTGGGGGCAAGCAGGTCGCGCTCGGTCGCGGTGAGGATGAGCAGGACCTGGGAGGGGGGCTCCTCCAGCGTCTTGAGGAGCGCGTTCTGGGCTTCGCGGGTGGCCAGCTCGAAGTCGGTGAGGATGCGGATCTTATAGCGGCTTTCCTGGGGAGACAGGGGCAGGTCGCTCTCTAGTTCCCGCACCTGCTCGATGGTGAAGGTGGAGCCTTCCGGCGACACCACGGCCACGTCCTGGTGGGTGTTGCGGGTGATGCGCCGGCAGGTAAGGCACTGACCGCAGGGGCGAGCGTCCTCCTCCGGATCCTGGCAGTTGAGGAGCATGGCAAGGGTGAGCGCCAGGGTAGTCTTGCCTACACCTGGTGGCCCCAGGAAGAGGTGTGAATTGCGCAAGGCTCCGGCCCGGTGCTGGCGCCTGAGGTAATCCAGAGCCCACTGATGACCGATCAGGGTAACGCCCCATAAGGATATTGTGTCAGATCATTGGCATTGTAGCATGCGCCCCTGCCAGGGGAAAGGTGGGAGGTTTGGGCGCGGGAACGCTGACTTCGGCCACCCCTCAGGGTGCTTGCCGCGGGCGGGTTGGAGGCTAGAATGGCGGCCAATCTAGTACAGGAGAAGAGGCCGTGGAACTAGTGGCCGTGCCCATCGAGAAGCCCGAAGACGTCAACGTCATCCTCGGGCAGAGTCACTTCATCAAGACCGTCGAGGACCTCTACGAGGCCCTGGTGAACGCCGTGCCCGGCATCAAGTTCGGGCTAGCCTTCTGCGAGGCCTCCGGCCCCCGGCTGGTGCGCACCACCGGAACCGACCCCGAGCTCACCGACCTGGCTGCCCGCAATGCGCTGGCAGTGGCGGCGGGGCACTTCTTCGTGATCGTCCTGGGCCCGGGGGTCTTCCCCGTCAACGTCCTCAACGCCGTGAAGATGGTGCCGGAGGTCTGCCGCGTCTTCTGTGCCACTGCCAACCCGGTGCAGGTGCTGGTGGCGGAGACGGACTTGGGGCGTGGCGTCGTGGGGGTAGTGGACGGCTATTCCAGCCTGGGCAGAGAGTCCGAACAGGACGTCGCTGATCGCAAGGCGCTCCTGCGCCGGTTCGGCTATAAGCAGTAGGTCTCTTGGCGCGAGTCATCTTCGTATTCTTGGACGGGTTCGGGCTGGCCCCGGCCCCAGGACAGGCCTGCCCTGGGGATAGCCGCGACTACCCTCTGTGCCACCACCGGTGGACCCACCTGGGGCCATGGCTGAAGGAGGGGCTGCTTGAGCCGCTGGATGCTACTCTAGGGGTGGCGGGGCTGCCCCAGAGTGCAACCGGCCAGGTGTCGCTGTTTACCGGCGTGAACGCCCAGTTGGAGCTGGGCTACCACTTGGCGGCCTATCCGAATCCGCGGCTGCAGGAGATCATCCGGGCAGACAACGTGCTCAAGCGGGTCGCCGATGCCGGTCGCAGGGCCACCTTCGCCAACGCCTACACCCAGGAGTACTTCGAGCAGGTCGAGGCCGGCAAGCTCCGGCACAGCGCCACCACCTTGTGCGTTCTGGCAGCGGGCTTGCCCTTTCGGCGGCTGGAGGACCTGCTGGCCGGCCGGGCGGTGTACTGGGACATCACCAACGTTCACCTGCGAGAGCGGCCGGGCTATGGGGACGTGCCGGAGCTGAGCCCGGAGGAAGCGGGCCGACGGCTGGCCCACCTCGCCGAGGAGCATGACCTGGTGCTGTTCGAGTGCTTCGAGCCCGATCGCCTGGGCCATCGCAAGGACCGGCCGGGGGCCGCGGCCTTACTTGAGGTGTTGGACCGGTTCCTAGCCTCGTGTGCCGCCCACATGCCGGCCGAGGCGACGCTGGTGGTGTCCAGTGACCACGGCAACCTGGAGGACCTCTCCACCGGGGCCCACACGACCAACCCGGTGCCGCTCCTGGCGCTGGGGCCAGGCAAGGATGAGTTCGTCGGGGCCACCAAGATCACCGATGTGGCCCCGGCCATATACCGCCTGCTTGGCGTCTAGGTCGCCTGCCTAGGACGGGGTGTCATCATCGTCGTCCTGGGGTTGCCGGCGGTAGTCGCGCTGGCCGCGGCGGAGGGCCTGGGCGCGGAAGACCTTTTCCTTGGCCTCCATGGAGGGCAGGGGCTCAGCGCCCATGGAGTGTGCTTCGTTGGCCAGCTCGGATGCCTCCACCCCCAAGCCGGGCACTGCTGGCGCGAACGCCATCACAGTGTCGCTGGCGCTCTGGAGGATGCTGCGGGCTCTAAGCATATCGCCGCGACGATTGGCGATGGTGGCCTCCTGCCGGGCCCGAGCGGCCTCGTGGAGCCCGGCCATCTCGAGGACGTCGGTGTCCCGCTCGGCTCGCCGGCACTCCTCCTCGGTGGCATAGGTGAACAGGACCTCCTGCCACTCGCCCTGTTTGGCGCCGTCCTGCGTCGCCCAGGTGAGGCGGGCTCTGCATCCACGCACACTCTTCTCCCGGCCCGGTGGCAGGCGCAGGCGCACGATGACGTGGCGGTCCATCCCGGCGGCTAGGTCGCCGATGGACACCTTCTTGCCTATGCCCTGGGCTAGGGGTTCAGCCCAATAGCCGCTCACGATGTCCACTTCCACTTCCGGGCCAGTCTCCAGTTCCAGGGTGACGTTGGTGGCTGCCGTCTGCAGCAGGGCGCCCAGCTCTCCGGTGAACGTATCCAGGATGTCGTGGCTGTGGCGGAGGTGATGGAACTGACCGCTGCCCGCCTCGGCCATGGGGCCAAGTAGCCCCTCATCGTAGTCCTCGCCAATGCCGAAGGTGCTGGTGGTGATGCCGGTGCGCTGGTAGATCTGGGCGGCCTCGAAGGCGATGGTCTCCGGATCGGTCTGGCCGACGTTGGCGAGCCCATCGGTGAGGAGGAACACCCGGGAGGGCCGGCCGCTCCCCGGACCCGCCTGATCCTCGGCGATGGAGTGGCAACCGGTGAGCCAACCCTCGTGCAGGGCGGTGGATCCCCGCGAGCGCACCCCGGCCAGAGCGCGACGGACGTTCGACACCAGCCCGGCGCTGACCGGGGTAAGGGGTAGCAAGACGTCTATGCGATCGTCGAAGACCACCAGCGAGACCTGATCCCGCTCGTCCAGCCGCTCGAGGACCTGCAGGGCGGCAAGCTTGGCCGTCTTCAGCTTTATGCCGGACATGGATCCGCTGCGGTCAATCACCAGGCCCAGCCGAAGAGGCGGGCGTTCCTGCTCGCTGGGGGTGCGATCGGCATCCGCCCGAATGAGGAAGTCTACGTAACGGGGATCTCCTTGGGTGGGAACCACCCGACAATCGGGTGCTACCTTCATGCGGACAACAGCGTCACTTAGGGACATGGCAGTCTCCTTAGGTCCGCAGACGCGGGCGGTGTCTAGCGGCGTGGCCGGAAGGCGCGCGCCATTTCGATCAGGCGACGGATGAGGTCAGCGTGAGAGATGACGATGTCGGACCGCACGTGCAGTTCGAGCCCCGGCAACAGCTCCACCCGGCGCCAGGATTCCCCGGGCGGGAGGGACTCAGGGGCAGGCCCAGACGGGGCCAGCCGGCGAGACTGGACGCTAGGGGCCGGACCGGATGGCTCGCCAGAGGGCGTATTGCGGGCCTGGGCCAAGAGGTCGGCGATGAAGTCTCGCGGGGACCTCTCCTGAGAGAGGCGCCTCTGACGCTCCTGCCGTTCCTCCTGCTCCAAAAGGGCGCGCGCTTCCTCCAAGCTGAGCTTCGATACCTGCTCACGGATGTCGGCCAGGAGGACTCGCCGGTCGGCCAGGCGGCGGGCCAGGAGGAGCTTGACGAGGTGCTCCTCGCCGTAGGCTGCGGCCTTGCCCCGGGCCTCGGCCCCAGGGATGATGCCCTCGGCGATGTAGTAGCGCACGGTGCGCACCGAGGTGCCCGCGCGCTCGGCTAGTTCCTCGATGGTGTACTCTGCATCCATGCCGGTATTATAGCCAGTGACAGTGGCACTGTCCATACCCTAGCACAAGATGTCTGAGGCGGAGATCCGGGGTCGAGTGGGGGCACCTGACGATGCCGGCCCCTCCACAGAGGGGCCGGCTCGCTGAGTGCCTGAGGCGAGCCTTACGGGCGGTAGAGGCGAGTGTACTGCCAGTAGTTGGGCAGCACCGTAGATAGGTACCGGCGGGTCTCGGAGAAGGCCACCGTCTCGTAGAACAGGTCGGGGTCAGAGCCGGCCTGGGCGGCCCACTTGGCCGCGTTCCCCGGTCCGGCGTTGTAGGCAGCCAGGGCGGCGCAGGTGTCGCCCCCAAGGTACTCAAGCTGGGTCTTGAGGTACCAGACGCCGTAGCGTATGGACACGTGCGGCCGCAGGAGCAGGGAGTGGCTGTAGTTGTAGTCACCCAGCTGCCCAGCGATCCAGTCGCCGGTAGTAGGCATCACCTGGGCTAGGCCCTGGGCCCCGGCAGAGGAGCCGATCACCGCGTCGAAGAGGCTCTCCTGGCGCATCAGAGCGAAGAACAGCAGCGGATCGAGCCCATACGAGGATGCCTCTGAGACCACCAGGTCAGAGTAGTAGGTGGGGTAGACCAGGGACCAGATGAACCGGGGCACCTCTGCCTCGGCATTGGGGGTGGTGTAGATGATGTTGGCGGCGGCCTGAATGGAGGGGCGGTAGAGCCCCTGGTCTCGCAGCCACAGGGCCAGCGAGTACTGGGCGATGCCATCGCGGGCAAGGCTGCGGCTTAGGTCCAGAGCCACGTCAATGGCGCGGTCGCGCAGGCCCAGCTTCAGGAACTCCTGCACTGCCTGGAAGCGCGGGTCCTGGGTGACGGCGGCCGGCATCTGGCCCGGCGTCCAGTTGGGGTCGTAACGGGCCTGCAGCCAGGCCTCAGCCTCGGGCCGCTCCGCCTCGAAGTCTAGAAGCAAGTTGCCGGAGGCAGGCTGACGCAGGGGGTCGCTGCCGGAGAGCAGGACCCGAGCGCGGTAGGCATAGTACCCGTCGCCTGCCGCTGCCAGGCGCAGGGGGGCATCGGCGCCGGCCGTGTCACCCAGGGCCAGCAGCGCCCGGGCCAGCCAGTAGGCATAGCAGGAGGAGTCGTCGCCGTCAGGAGACAGGTCGCTGGCGGCCTGGAAGTGAGCTCGCGCGCCCTCCCAGTCTCCCTGGTAGAAGCGGATGAACCCGGCGCGCAGGGCGCCTTCGGGGCCCGACTCGGTGTCGCCGTAGCCCTGGTAGAGCCTGGTGTAGGTTTCGATCGCCTCCTCGGTCCTGCCCAGGGCATGCAGGAGCGAGCCTGCTTCGAGGAGGGCTTCGGCGGCCAGTTCGTTAGCCGGGTAGGAGGCGGCCAGGGTCTGGTAGGCCGATATGGCGCTCTCTAGGTCGCCCGCCCGAGCAAACGTCTCCGCGCGGGCGAAGTGGGCCTGGGGTGCATTGGGGTCATCGGGCAAGGCGATGACGGCGTCGAAGTGCGCCAGCGCGCTCTGAGTGTCGCCCAAGGCGCGGTAGCTCAGGCCTGCCAGGTAGTGAGCACTGGGAGCGCGGTCGTCCGGGCCGGCAGCGAAGTAGCGTTCGAAGGCGTCTGCCGCCGGCTGATAGGCCTTGGCGTAGTAGTCCACCAGTCCCCGCAGATACTCGTCTACCGGCTGGCCGGCGTTGAGGAGCTCGATGAGAGCCGGGTGCGCCCAGGCGGAGCGGGGGTGGTTCTGGACGAGGGCGTGGAGACGCTCCAGCCCTGCCTGCTCGTGGCCGGCGGCCCGCTCCGCTTGGGCCCAGCGATACTGGTAGAGGGCCTGGTCCTCGGTTGGCACGTTGGAGGCCTCGCTCCGCATGGTCTCCAGTGAGGCCGAACGCTGCCCGGCCAGCATCTGGGCCTCGGCCAGCTTCAGGGTTACATCCAGCCGGTCCTCTCCAGGCGGCAACCGGTCCAGCGCCAGGCGGTAGTAGTGGGCGGCCAGGCTCCACTCCCCGAGGTCGGCGTAGGAGGTAGCGGCCCGGGTGAGGGCCTCGGTCGCCGCGACGCTGCCGGGACTCAGGTGGAAGAAGGCCACAAACAGGGGGGCCGCCCCAGCTGGGTCGCCTGCCGCCTGAAGGGCCCGGGCCTGACGAAAGAGGGCCACCGAGCGCACGTTTCGGTCATAGGTGGCCATGGCGACGGTGCGCCAGCTTTCGGCTGCCTGGGGCCAGTCCTGCCGCAGCTCGTGGCACTCGGCGATCTCGCTGAGCGCTGCTATACGCTCGGCTCCACCCAAGCTGGGCAAGAGGGCTTCCAGCGTGCCCACGGCTTCCTCGTAGCGGCCGTCGTGTTTGAGGGAGAGGGCGGAGGAGAGCGCGACCTCCATCGAGGGGTCTGCGGCGGCGGAGGGAGCTAGGGCCAAGGCACCGACCATGACTGCTACTGTCAGTGCCAACCGGGCCAGGGTGAATACGGAGCTTCTGGGAACTGCTCGGGCTAGCCGATGCATGAGCGACATGTTCCTTAGTCCGGGCATAGGATGCGGCCGCAAGAGGTGCACAGCACCAGATCCTGGCGCTGCTGTGCCCTCTGGACCACGTTGGTGGGCACCTGCACCCCGCAGGCGCCACAGGTGCCGCGACGAATCCGGGCAACGGCCCGGCCCCCTTTGCGTGCCTTGAGAGACTCGTAGCGGCTCAGCGCTTGGGCGGGCAGCCGCTCGCGCATGAGAGCCACCTTCTGTTGCAGTCGCGCCACCTCCACTTCCAGCCCCGCTTCCTCCTGCCTGAGGTCGGCGGTGCGGGAGGCGTGCTCGCGCTCCAGTTCCTGCACTTGAGTCGAGGCCTCTTGGTGGGCCTCGGTGGCCGCTTCGATCTCTATCATGAGGGCCAGTTCCTGGTCTTCCAGTTGGGAGAGGCGACGCCCCAGCGATTCCCCCTCGGCTTCCAGGCTCGCCAGTTCTCGGGGATTGGTGACGGTGCCGCTGTAGAGACGCTGCTGGCCCTGCTCTCGCTTAGTGCGTACGGCCTGGGCCTCGCCCTCCAGCTCGCGCAGGCGACGCCGAAGGGTGGCCGCCTCCACCTCCAGCCGGGCAGCCTTGTCCCGGGCCTGTAATAGCGCTTCCGGGTCGGCATATTGAGCCCGGATCTCACGCAGGCGGGCCAGGCTCCTATTGAGGGAGTCCTCGGCCTCTTGGAGGTCGGCGAGGTCGTCCACAGTAGGCATAGGGCCATCTCCTCGGGGCGATGCGTTATTTTATGTTCACTTACAGTTCTGCTCAAGCCCTCGCCCAAGACGCGGACCGTGGGGGCACTTGGCGTGGCGCTGTGGCCGGAGGGCAGTGGTGTTTGCTATAATGCTTGGTATATCTACGTGCCCCCGCGAGAATGGTGCCAATGACCGTCCTGGATACGACCTTTACACTGGTGGACTGCCAGGAGTCCCTCAACCGGCTGGCGGACCGTCTGGTACGGGCGCCGGCCTTTGGGGTAGACACTGAGTCCAACAGTCTATACCGTTACTTCGAGCGTGTTTGCCTCATCCAGATCTCCCTTCCTGACGCCGACTACATCGTGGACCCTCTGGTCGTAAACCCGGGGCCGCTGAGGGAAGCGTTTGCCAGCGCCGACGTGCAGAAGGTGATGCATGCCGGCGAATACGACGTCATGTGTTTGACGCGCGATTACGGCTTCGAGTTCCGCAACATCTTCGACACTATGGTGGCCGCGCGGACGCTGGGGCTGGAGGAGATCGGGCTGGCTCCCCTCATCAAGCGCCACTTCGGGGCTACCTCTGATAAGCGGTTCCAGCGGGCCAACTGGGAGCAGCGTCCCCTTCCGAGTGAGCTGCTGGGGTATGCCGTGCTCGATGCTCATTACCTGATCCCCCTGCGGGACATCCTGCGCCGCCTACTGGAGGCCCAAGGCAAGCTGGCGGTAGCGGAGGAGGCCTTCCAGTCGGTATGCCGGTCACGGTGGCGCACCAAGGAGTTCGACCCCGAGGGATACATGCGGTTACCCGGGGCCCGCGATCTGGCCCCTCGAGAGCGGTCCGTACTGCGCGAGCTCTATCTTTGGCGCGAGGAGACCGCCCAGAGCATTGACCGGCCGCCCTTCCGCGTGGCCCGTCCGGATGTACTGGTCAAGCTAGCCATGATGCAGCCCAAGACGGCCTCCGCCCTGGAGCTGGTGACATCCCGGCACGATAGCGTGGTGCGGGAGCGCGCCCAGGAGGTGCTGGAGTGCATCTGCCGAGGGCAGACCGGGACCGCGGAGGTGGAGCCGGCGCCCCGGGAAGGACGTCGCCGGCGACCGGGGCTGCGCCAGCGGGTGTACGAACGGCTCTGCCGTTGGCGCCGGGAGCAGGCGGAGAAGCTGGGGCTGCCCATCGAGCAGGTGCTGGCATCGGACGTGCTCGGCCGCCTGGCGGCCAAGCGTCCCCATACGCAGAAGGAGCTGGAAGACCTAGGCTGTCTGGCCCCGGCCCAGCTTCGGCGCGACGGGGGCGCGATACTGGCGCTGGTCAATGGCGACGGTGGCGGTGAATGACTCTGGCGCAGCTCATCGAGCGCCTGCGGCTCGACCCGTCGTTCATGGCCAATGTCGCCGCCTGGCAGGTCTTCCCGGAGCGAGCCCCGACCTACGCCCCCTTCCCTGACATAGACCCGCGCCTGCGCGCGGCCCTCGAACGCCGCGGGGTGCGACAGCTCTATTCCCACCAGGCAGAGGCCATCGAGGCAGCCTGCCGGGGCGAGAACGTGGCCGTGGTGACCCCGACGGCCTCGGGCAAGACCCTCTGCTATAACGTGCCCGTCCTGAACAGCATCCTCCAGGACCCGCAAGCCCGGGCGCTGTACCTGTTCCCCACCAAGGCCCTCTCTCAGGACCAGATGGACGAGGTCCACGACCTGATCGGCCTCTCGGGAGCCGATATCCGCACCTACACCTACGACGGCGACACCCCGGGCGAGGTGCGGCGGAAGGTGCGCGAGGCCGGGCACATCGTGGTCACTAACCCGGACATGCTCCATACCGGGATCCTGCCCCACCACACCAAGTGGGTGAGCCTGTTCGAGAACCTCCGTTACGTGGTCATAGATGAGATCCACACCTACCGCGGGGTGTTCGGCAGCCACGTGACGAACGTGCTTCGCCGGCTGCGACGGGTGTGCGAGTTCTACGGCAGCAAGCCCCAGTTCATCTGCTGCTCGGCCACCATCGCCAACCCAGGGGAGCTGGCAGAGAGGCTCCTGGAGATGCCGGTGACATTGGTGCACCGTAACGGGGCCCCGGCCGGTGAGAAGCACTTCATCATCTACAACCCGCCGGTGGTCAACCGGGAGCTGGGCATCCGGCGCTCGGCCATGCTCGAGGCCAGGCGGATCGCCGGGCAGTTCCTCAGCCACGACATCCAGACCATCGTCTTTGCCCGCACCCGCCTGCAGACGGAGGTGCTGCTCACCTACTTGCAGGATTTCGTCGTCTCCCAGGGTAAGGCCCGAGAGAGTGTGCGCGGCTACCGTGGCGGCTATCTGCCCCTGCAGCGCCGGGAGATCGAGCGCGGGCTGCGGGATGGGTCGGTGCGCGGGGTGGTGACCACTAACGCCCTGGAGCTGGGGATCGACATCGGCCAGCTCGCCGCCTGTGTCATGACCGGCTACCCCGGCACCATTGCTAGCGCCCTCCAGCAGGCCGGGCGAGCCGGCCGGACGCGGGACATCTCCATTGCCGTGATGGTGGCCAGCTCCAGTCCCCTCGACCAGTACGTGGCCCGTCATCCGTCCTACTTCTTCGGCCGGACGCCTGAATCCGCCCTGGTCAACCCCGACAACCTCCTGATAGCGGCCAACCACATCAAGTGCGCGGCCTTCGAGCTGCCTTTCCGGGAAGAGGAGGACTTCGGCCGGTTTCAGGGGTTGCCCCAGGTGCTTGAGTACCTGCAAGACGAGCACGTCCTGCACCCGGTGGAGGGCACCTGGTACTGGATGAGCGAGCAGTACCCGGCCAACGAGATCTCGCTGCGCACCGGGCTGACGGACAACTTCGTCATCATTGACACCACCGAAGACAACCGGGTCCTGGGGGAGGTGGATCGCTTCAGCGCCCCGATGCTCATCCACGAGGACGCCATCTACATCCACGAGGGCCGCCAGTTTCACGTGGATCGCCTGGACTGGGAAGAGGGCAAGGCGTACGTGCGGGCGGTGGACGTGGACTACTACACCGATGCGGACCTGGCGGTGAACGTCAAGGTCATTGACGTGTTCGAGCAGGAGGAGCGTGGTCGGACCCGGGCGGCGCACGGCGAGGTGCTGGTGGCAGCGCTGGCGACGGTGTTCAAGAAGATCAAGCTCTACACCCACGAGAACGTGGGCTGGGGCCGGATCCACCTGCCCGAGCAACAGATGCACACCTCGGCGTTTTGGTTTA
>JBMNTK010000065.1:0-17399 GCA_050945695.1 Anaerolineae bacterium
CCTGGCCGGTGTACTGGCCATTCGGCCCGAACTCATCCTCCTGGATGAGCCGACTGCCGGCCTTGACCCAGAGTCCCGTGAGGGCCTTCTCCGGCTGGTCCTGGCCCTGCGCGATGAGGGCGCCACCATCGTCATCGCCAGCACCAGCGTCGAGGACGTACCAGCGGTGGCCGACCGGCTCGTCGTGCTACACGAAGGCCGGGTCGTGGGCGAGTTCCCGTCCCGCGAGGCTTGGCGCCACGCCGAGATGCTCCGCCAGCATTCGCTGGACCTGCCGGAGGTGGGGAGGATCCTGGAGCTGCTGGCTACCGGCGGGTTGGAGCTGTCGCCTGAGTCCTTGCAGCCCGATGCTGTGGCGAGGGAGATATGCAGGATCTTGCCTACCTGAGGCACCTGACCTTCGGCCAATACCTCCCCCGCAGGTCCTTCGTGCACTCGCTCGACCCGCGCACGAAGATCCTGGCGACGGGCGCCTTGGCCGTGGCCATCAGCGTCAACGCCTCCTATATCGGCAACGCCCTCCTCCTGGCTGCTGCCCTGGGCCTGGCGGTACTGTCCCGGGTCAGTCCCAGTAAGGTGCTGGCAGGGCTCCGACCGGCCGTGCCCTTCATTATCTATTTCTCTGCCCTCCAGGCCCTGTTCTTCGACTCGCCCTTTGGCCCCACTACGGATCCGGTGACGCTCCTCGACTGGGGCCCGTTCACTGTCACCACCGCCGGCATTCGGCTGGTGATCGTCTCCATCCTGAGGCTGCTCGAGCTGTGGATACTCACCAGCCTGCTCACCAACACCACCGACACCTCCGCCCTGGCACGGGGCACCGAGAGCCTGCTGCGGCCCTTTAGCGCCCTGGGCCTGCCGGGGCACGATGTGGCCCTGGTGTTCACTATGTCGCTGCGCTTTCTGCCCGTGTTCGCCCTCTCCCTGGAAGACACGCTCAAGGCGCAGCTTTCCCGAGGGGTGACCTGGCACTCGGGGCGGTTGGCCTTCATACGCAATGTCCGCCGCGTCGCCTCTTTGATGGTACCGCTGTTCGCCGATGCCATTCGCCGCGCTCAGGAATTGGCGGCAGCCATGGAAGCCCGCTGCTACGTCGGCGACGGCCGCGGCCGCACTCATCTCCTCACCCTAACCTTCCGTCCCCGGGACTGGTTCTCCCTCATCGGTGTGATAGCAGTGTCGGCAGCTCTCACACTGGCCCGCAACCAGTTCCCCTGGTAGTGTTACCATTTAGGTAAGCCATCGCGCCGGAGTTGCAGTTCCAGGCGTATGTACAGAAGGTGAACCCATGAACAGAACCGACCGGCTCGCATCGCCCAGCACAACCTACGTCCACTCCCACGCCCTGCGAGTGGTACTGGCGGGGGTCCTCAGCGCCCTAACCATATTGCTGGGGCTCTTCCCCTCCATCGGCTTCATCCCCGTCCCCACGCCGGCCGGCTCTGCCACCACCATGCACATACCCGCCATCCTCGGCGGCATCCTGGGTGGCCCCATCGTGGGCGCTTTGGTAGGCGCGTTCTTCGGGCTCTTCTCCTTCATCCGGGCCACTCTGCCCATGTTCAAGGACCCGCTGGTCGCCATCCTGCCCCGCATCTTCATCGGCGTGGTCGCCTGGGCTGCCTGGACCGGGGCCGTCCGCGCCAGGCGAGAGGCGCTGGTAGCTCTGTCCGTGGCCGCGGCCCTGATTGGCGCATGGTTTGCACTACAGATCATCGGACAGAATGCTCTCCTGGCCGGGGCCGTCATGGTGGTGGCCTTGGTGGCCGGCGCCGCTATGGCGTATCTATCGTGGCGAGGCAACCGGGCTGCGGCAGCCGTGGCAGTGGCGGCCATAGTGGGCTCGCTCACCAACACGGGACTCGTCCTGGGCATGGCTGTGTTCCGAAGCTACTTCACCGGCGAGGCGGCGCTGCTTGTGGGCGCCACCCACGGCATCCCGGAGGCGGTTGTGGCCGCCATAGTCGCCGGGGCGGTGGTCGCTGCCGTGCGGGGCACCGGCGGGCGAGAGCGCTCGTCCCTGTGAGGGGACCGGGGAGCCGACGGCCGGCAAGGCCCCGGCTAGTATGGGCGCGGGGCCGCACGCCACTGAGCAAC
The DNA here is from genome assembly GCA_050945695.1 of Anaerolineae bacterium. GTDB lineage: Bacteria > Chloroflexota > Anaerolineae > DRVO01 > DRVO01 > Ch71. The sequence continues at coordinate 2,098 of JBMNTK010000065.1, forward strand.
GGCGCCGGGCCCTTCGGCCTCCTGGGCGCTCAGGTAACCACATCGGCGGAGTCGGACAGATGCTGAGACTACCAACTCGTAGAGCCACATCGGGTCAGGCCAGTAAGCCCCCTGCCGGGGCGATCATCTTCCTGACCCTCGCCTTGGCCGTGGCCCCAACCCTGCCGACCCATGCTCAAGACTCAGTCACGGCCACCGGTGTTGCTGCTAACCGGGTGCTGAACTGGTCCTTCGAGACCTTCGAAGGCGTCACGCCGCCCCTGCAGCGGGTGGCCCAGTATTGGGACGCGTTCGTCCTCTCTGGCAATTCGGTGGAGTTCCGCCAGGGCACGGCCTTTGCCGGGATCAACGTGGAGCGGATTGACGGTAACGACAGCCAGATCATCAAGAGCGATGAGCCCTTCGATGCCGGCCTCTACCAGATCATTACCGGCCTGCAACCTAACCAGTGGTACTCTGCCATCGCCTACATACTCACCGTGTTCCAGACCTCGGCCGTGGAGAACCCCTCGGACTTCGATGGCAAGATGATCAAGCAGATCGGGGTGGACCCCACGGGAGGCCGCAACCCCCTTTCGCCTGAGGTCATCTGGAGTGACCCCATTGACAAGAACATGGACCGCAACACCTGGGGTCACCGGATGGTCTTCCAGGCCATCGGCACCAGCGCTACCTTCTTCATCCGGGTCCAGGCACTAGAGGGCGTCTCCCACGAGGCCTATGACAACATAGCCTACATTGATGGCGCCCAGATCCGTCTGGCCCCGGTATCCCAGGCGACCGTCCCGGAGACCACGGCCGGCGGCCCCTTCGAGGTGAAATGGCAGGCCGTGGTGCCCAACGCCTTCGCCACCGAGGCGGTAGTCATCTCTTACGATGTGCAGTGGCGCGATGGCCAGGGACCCTGGCAACCGTGGTTCACCGAGAGCAGGCAGACCGCCGCGGTGTTCGATCAGGTGGTACCGGGTCACGAGTACACCTTCCGGGTTCGCGCCTGGGCCCGCTACCAGGGCACTCCCGCCCAGGGCGGGTTTGCCGAGATCTTCGGGCCCTGGGCCGAGTCAGCGCCGGTGCGACTGGGGCGAGTGATCGAGGCCACGGCCCTGGACAACCGCGGGTACCCGGTGGCCGGTGTCCCCTTCGAGCTGGTCGGCCCCTCCGGCCCTGTCGCCAGCGCCAAGACTGACGGCGCCGGACATGCCTACCTGGCCGGCCAAGAGGGAGTCCCGTATCGGGTGGTCGCCAAGGACACCTGGTTCCTGGCTCCGCCGCCCGTCGAGGGTGCCGTGATCGGCCCGGGGATATCGCCGGTGGTGGTCACCGTCCGGCCCCCCGATGACGTAGTGCCCGACGGGTCCTTCGAGACGGCCACGGTGGACCAGGCCCCCGGGGGTTGGTCTACCTCGGGCCCGACGGCCCGGGCGACGGGCTACAAGTACCACACCGGGCTCCAGAGTGTGGAGCTCTCCACCGATTCGCTGACCACGGGCGTCTGCATAGCCAGGAGCTTCACGGTGCAGGACGCCTACTTGCCGGTGCTGTCCTTCTGGTACAACCTTCAGCCCGGCCAGGGGGGCATGAGCACCAAGGTGCTGCGCGTGCAAGCGCGTGATGCGGCGCAGATGGTGCTGGCGGAGAAGGCGCTCCAGTCCCAGACACCCACGGATTGGAGCCACGCCTACCTTCTGGTGACCCAAGACGAGTCGCCCTATACGGGGGAGGTCACGGTGGAGTTCTGCCTGCGTGACCCAGAGGGCGCCCCGACTACCACCACCGCGGTGGACATCTTCATAGACGATGTCAGCCTGGGTAGCGCCAGCGGGGGCCCGGTCAAGTCCTATCTGCCCGTCACCTGCAAGTGACGCCCCTCGGAGCCATCTGAACCGAGCAGTGGACCAGCAACTATGATGCAGAGCCTCCCAGGACGGGAGGCTCTGCATCATAGACGTCCAATGTTCCACCTTGCTACCGGGCATGGTAGATGGCATCATTCAAGACTGTTGGTCGTTGCGCAGGTCGGCGCCAAGTAGGTTCTCTGGCCCCGACGCATAACTCCGCGGGCGACCGGGCCCATGCCGGCCCGACACAGGAGGCACCTTGGAGATATTGCGGGATTTGGCCGAGTGGACCGCCGGGTGGGCTAATACCCCTTACGGTGGCCTGGCTCTGTTTGTCTTTGCCTTTGCCGAATCGTCGTTCTTCCCCGTACCGCCCGATGTGCTCATGATCCCGTTGGCCTTGATGGCCACCTCGCGAGCGCTTCTGCTGGCAGCAGTGACCACGCTGGCTTCCGTGCTGGGGGGTGCTTTTGGCTTCTTCATCGGCGACAAGGGCGGTCGTCCGGTATTGCAGCGCCTGTTCAGCGCCGAGAAGATCGCCCTGGTTACAAGCTACTACCAGCGGTGGGATGTGTGGGCCGTGTTCCTGGGCGGGTTTACTCCCCTGCCCTACAAGCTCTTCTCCATCTCCGCGGGCGTCTTCGGGCTGGACTTCAAGCGCTTCCTCTTGGCCTCGGCCCTCGGCCGCGGGGGGCGCTTCTTCCTGGTGGGGTTGGTGATCACCCTGTTCGGGGAGTCGGTCAAGTACTACCTCGACCGGTACTTCGACCTGGCCGTGATCGCCTTCACCGTGATGCTGATAGGCGGATTCGCGGCCATCAGCCTGCTGGCTCGCTGGCGGGCACGCCGGGCACAGGCCGAGGCGCCGGCAGTCGGGACTGACCCGGGAAACCTCGCCTAGGCTCTCAAGACAGCGATTGCGGTTTTTGACACTCTCCGGCCCCTGGGTTAGAATGAACGTCGTTCTGGGGCTGTGGCTCAGCTGGGAGAGCGCCACAATCGCACTGTGGAGGCCAGGGGTTCGAATCCCCTCAGCTCCACCAACTGAAGACTCGAAAGGCTGTGACGGGGAGTATTAGGCCAGCCTCTCAGAGAGCCGGGTGGAGCAGTGGGACCCCGGCACGGGCACCAGAGGCTGCCCACAAGGCCGAACTCGCCCCCGAGCTGCGCCGCTGAATCCAGTAGGGGGCGTCGGGTGGTGCACGTTAATCACCATAGAGTGGGCGGTGCGCTTAGCACACCAACATCATGGGGCTGTAGCTCAGTGGGAGAGCACTTGTCTGGCAGACAAGGGGCCAGGGGTTCAAGTCCCCTCAGCTCCACCTAAGCCTGTGTACCGCCAAGCAGGGTGGTACCGCGAGAGAGCCCTCGTCCCTGATGGGACGAGGGCTCTTCTGTTAGCTGGACTCTGGAGGGATCATGGCAGAGGAGTATAGACCACCTGAGATAGAGAAGAAGTGGCAGGCCCGCTGGGCTGAGGACCGCCTGTACAACGTCAGCATGGACAGCCCACTCCCCAAGTACTACTTCCTCACCATGCTGCCCTATACCAGCGGCGACCTCCACATCGGGCACTGGTACGCCATGGCCCCGTCTGACGCCAAGGCCCGCTACATACGCATGCGCGGCTACAATGTCATGTTCCCCATGGGCTTCGATGCCTTCGGCCTGCCGGCGGAGAACGCCGCCATCAAGCGCGGCATCCATCCCATGACCTGGACCCTGGACAACGTGGCGCGCATGCGTGAGCAGCTCAAGACCATGGGCGCCATGTTCGACTGGGACCGGGAGATGGTCTCCTGCCTGCCGGACTACTACCGCTGGACGCAGTGGTTCTTCCTGCAGTTCTACAAGCATGGCCTGGCCTATCGCGCTAAGTCCGCCGTGGACTTCTGCCCCACGTGCAACACTACCCTGGCTCGAGAGCAGGTCTGGGGCGAGGACCGGCACTGCGAGCGCTGCGGCACCCCGGTGGTCAAACGCGAGCTGCAGCAGTGGCTCTTCCGGATGACCAACTACGCCGAGGAACTGCTGGACTTCAGCGGCATTGACTGGCCCGAGCGCGTCAAGTCCATGCAGACCAACTGGATCGGCCGCAGCGAGGGCGTGGAGTTCGATCTGCCCGTGGCCGATAGCAGCCTGAAGATCCGGGTGTTCACTACTCGGCCCGATACCGTCTACGGCATGACCTTCGCCGTTCTGGCGCCCGAGCACGAGTTGGTGGAGGTTCTGACCACTCCTGATAGGCTGCCTGAGGTCAACCGCTACCGCGAACAGGCCGCGCGCCAGAGCGAGGTCGAGCGCCTGAGTACGGAGAAGGAGCGGGATGGCGTCTTCGTAGGCACCTACGCCATCAACCCGATGAACGGCGAGCGCGTCCCCATCTTCATCGCCGACTACGTGCTCACGACCTACGGAACCGGCGCCATCATGGGCGTGCCCGCCCACGACGAGCGCGACTTCGATTTCGCGCGCCGCTATGGCCTGGCCATCCCGGTGGTCATCGCCCCGCCCGACTGGGACGGGAAGCCCCTGGAAGAGGCTTATGTCGAGCCCGGCACCATGGTCAACTCCGGGCCCTTCAACGGGCTGTCCTCAGCCGAGGCCTGGAACCGCATCGCGGACTATATGGAGCAGCATGGGATCGGCGAGCGCAAGGTCCACTACCGGCTGCACGACTGGCTGATCTCGCGCCAGCGCTACTGGGGCGCGCCTATACCCATCATCTACTGCGAGAAGTGCGGCATCGTGCCCGTTCCCGAGGAGGACCTGCCGGTCCTGCTGCCCGAGGACGCCGAGTTCCTGCCCACGGGCGAGTCGCCCCTGAGGTATCACCAGGGCTTCCGGTACACGACCTGCCCCACCTGCGGCGGTCCGGCCGAGCGCGAGACCGATACCATGGATACCTTCATGTGCTCGTCCTGGTATCACATGCGCTACACCAGCCCCGGCTACTCCGAGGGGCCGTTCGACCCCGTCGAGGGCAAGTACTGGATGCCAGTGGACCAGTACACCGGCGGCATCGAGCATGCCACCATGCACCTGCTCTACACGCGCTTCTTCACCAAGGCCTGCCGCGACATGGGCATCCTGGACTTCGACGAGCCCATGCTGCGCCTCTTCAACCAGGGCATCATCCTGGGTGAAGACAACGAGAAGATGAGCAAGTCGCGGGGCAACGTGGTCAACCCCGATGACTACGTCAGCACTATGGGCGCCGACGCAGTGCGGGCCTATCTCATGTTCATCGGCCCCTGGGAAGAGGGCGGTCCCTGGAACAGCCGCGGCATCGAGGGCGTCTTCCGCTTCCTGAACCGGGTCTGGTCCCTGGTCCTGGATCCGTTGCCGGAGCAGCCCGAACCGGTGAAGGACCGAGCCCGGGCCGAGCGCGACCTCCAGCGGGTGATGCACAAGACCATCCGCAAGGTCACCGACGACATGGAGGGCTTCCACTTCAACACCATGCTGGCCGCCCTCATGGAGTACAACAACTACCTGATGAGGACCAAGCAGACCGAGCTGACCTCCAGCCCCGTGTGGCAGGAGGCCGTGCAGACGCTGCTGCTGCTTCTGGCCCCGTCCTGTCCTCACATCACCGAGGAGCTGTGGGAGCGCCTGGAGCTGCCCTACAGCATCCACCTGCAGCCCTGGCCAGAGTGGAATGAGGAACTGGCCCGCGACGAGGTAGTGACCGTGGTGGTGCAGGTCAACGGTCGTGTCCGGGACAAGATCGAGATCGCCCCGGACACCCCCGAGGAGCGCGTACGGGAACTGGCACTGGCTACCCCGGGCGCCCAGCGGCACCTGGACGGGAAGACGGTGCAGAAGGTAGTCTACGCCTCCGGAAAGGTAGTCAACATCGTAGTCCGCTGACCCAGGAGGAACCTATGACCGAAAGACGTGCCGTCATGGCTCCCGGTGCCCCCCGCGCAGCCGGCCCATACTCCCACGCCATCGTCGCCGGTGACTTCGTTTTCACCGCCGGGCAGGCGGGCCTGGACCCCGCCACCCGCCAGTTGGCCGAGGGTATCGAGGCCCAGACGCGGCAGGCCCTCCGCAACGTGGCCGCCATCCTGGAGGCCGCCGGCACTTCGATGGCGAACGTGGTCAAGACCACCGTGTTCCTGGCCAACATGGACGACTTCCAGGCCATGAACGCCGTCTACGCCGAGTTCTTCCCGGAGAACCCACCCGCCCGCACCACGGTCCAGGCCGCACGCATCCCCCTGGATGCACTGGTGGAGATCGAGGCGGTGGCCGTCCGGGGGAAGTAAAGGGCAAGCGGCAGTCTTTCGCCGATTTGACCCCACGAGAGGTCCGGGTCCTGCGACTCGGGCCTCTCGCGTCTATGGGCACCCAGGCTGTCCCCGCGATCACGGGCCGCTACCTCGCGGGTTGTTGCTCGTACGCGCGCGCTGTAATATCCGCATTGATCGTCTAGGTCTTCCACACCGTAAGAGGAGTTGTCACACTTGTCCGATCTCGATACCAAGCTCAACCGTCTGCGCGACCGGCTCTGCGAGCTGGGGCGCCTTGCTATCGCCTATTCGGGGGGCGTAGACAGCACCCTGCTGCTCAAGGTGGCGGTGGACACCCTCGGCCCGGAGAACGTCCTTGCCATCACGGCTGACTCCCCCGTTACCACCGCCGCCGAGCGAGAGCGTGCCGCGGCCATGGCCCAGAGCATGGGCGCGCAACACCTGATCGTGCCCTCGTCGGAGTTCGACGAGCCCGACTTCGTGGCCAACCCACCCGATCGCTGCTACGTCTGCAAGCACATCCGCTTCTCCCAGCTGCGCGAGCTGGCTGAAGCGCGAGGCTTCGTCCACCTGGCCGACGGCACGAACGTTGACGATGCCGGCGACTACCGCCCCGGCTTGCGCGCTGCCGAGGAGCTGGGTGTGCTGAGCCCGCTCCGCGACGCCGGCCTGGGCAAGGCCGACATCCGCCAGATCTCCCGAGCCCTCGGCCTGCCCACCGCCGACCTGCCCAGCTTCGCCTGTCTGGCCTCCCGCGTCCCCTACGGCACCCCCCTTTCGGAAGCGACCCTGCGCCGGATCGAGGCCGGTGAGCAGGTCCTGGCCGGGCTAGGACTGCGCCAGTACCGGCTCCGTGACCACGGGGACGTGGCCAGGATCGAGGTACCGCCGGACCAGATCCCGGCCGTGGCCGAGCGGCGATCAGAGGTCACAGCCGCCCTCAAGGGCCTCGGATATCGGTACGTGGCCCTCGATCTGGAGGGCTACCGCACCGGCAGCATGAATGAGGTCCTCACGTGAACGATGCGGCCCTGCTCGAGCTCCTCAGCGCCGTCCGCTGCGGCTCGGTCTCTACCGAGGAGGCGCTGCAGAAGCTGCGTTCGCTGCCTTTCGAGGACGTGGGCTTTGCCCACATTGACCACCATCGCCAGCTCCGCCGGGGCTTCCCGGAGGTCGTCTTCGCCCAAGGGAAGACGCCCGAGCAGACGGCCCTGATCATGGAGCGGCTGTCCGAAGGGGGAGGCGTGGCCCTGGCCACCCGCGCCAGCCTCGCCCACTTCGAGGCGGTACGCGAACGGATCCCGCAGGCCCGCTACTACGACCCGGCCCGCATCATCGCGACCGGCGAGGCCCCCGAACCCAGCGGCGACCGCTACATCGCCGTGGTGAGCGCCGGCACGTCAGACTCCCCCGTGGCGGAGGAGGCCGCGGTCACTGCTCAGTACCTCGGCAGCCGTGTAGAGCGCGTCTACGACGTCGGGGTGGCGGGGATCCATCGGCTGCTGGCCCACCTGGAGCTGATCGCCGGCGCCTCGGTCGTGATCGTGGTGGCGGGCATGGAAGGAGCGCTGGCGAGCGTAGTGGGCGGGCTGGTAAGCGCACCCGTCGTCGCCGTGCCCACCAGTGTCGGCTACGGCACCAGCCTGGGAGGGTTGGCCCCGCTCTTCACCATGCTCAACTCCTGCGCCTCCGGGGTCGCCGTCGTGAACATTGACAACGGCTTCGGGGCTGCCTACTTCGCCAGTTCCATCATGCGCACCATCGCAGCTGCCATCGGCAAGGAGGAGTCTTGAGGGTCTGCTATCTCGACTGCCCCGCGGGCATATCCGGCGACATGGTCCTGGGCTCTCTGCTCGACGCCGGGCTCGACCCGGCTCAGCTTACCGCGCAACTGGAGACCCTGCGCCTGCCCGGCTGGAGCATACGTCCCGCTACCGTCCGCCGGGCGGGGCTGCGGGCCACCTTGGCCCAGGTCAGCGCGGAGGAGGGCCACCATCACCGCCACTATGGCGACATTGTCGAGATGATCCGCCAGAGCGGCATCACCCCGCGGGCCCGCGACATGGCCCTGGCCGTGTTCCGCCGCCTGGGCGAGGCCGAGGCGCGCGTGCACGGTGTCAGCCTAGAGGAGGTCCACTTCCACGAGGTGGGTGCGGTGGACAGCATCGTAGACATCGTCGGGGCGTGCGTGGGGCTCGACCTCCTGGGCATCCAAGAAGTGTACGGCTCTCCCCTCCCCTGGACGCGGGGACGGGTGAAGACTGAACACGGCCTGCTGCCGGTGCCCGCGCCGGCCACCGTGGAGCTGATGCGGGGCTGGCCGGTCGTCCAGGTGGATGCTGAGGGCGAATGGGTCACGCCCACCGGCGCCGCCATCCTGACCACGCTGGCCACTGGCTCTTCCATGCCATCCATGACCCTGGAGGCGGTCGGCTACGGGGCCGGCACCAGGGACCCCGAGGGCCGGCCAAACGTGCTACGCCTGGTTCTGGGAGAGACCACTCAGTCCGCACAGTCGGACACAGTGCTAGAGCTGCAGGCCAACCTCGACGACGTGAACCCGGAATGGTTGCCCGCGGCCATGGACAAGGTGCTCCAGGCAGGTGCGCTAGACGTCAGCCTGGCGCCGCTGACCATGAAGAAGGGCCGGCCCGGGTTCCTCATGAGCGCCCTCTGCGCTGAGGACCGTCTGCAGTCGGTATCGGCCGCCATCCTGCGCCACACCACCAGCCTGGGCGTCCGCTACCATCGGGTGGATCGGCTTAAGCTGCGCCGCGAGGTCCAGGCGGTGGAGACTCCCTGGGGCACAGTGCGGGTCAAGCTTGGCTACCTCGGGGATGAGCGCGTGAACGCGGCTCCAGAGTACGAGGACTGCCGGCGCCTGAGCGAGAGCTCCGGCCGGCCGCTCAAGGACGTCTACGCTGCCGCCATCGCGGCGCTGGATCGCCAGGGGTGAGACCGTGAACGAACAGCCGCCTCGCCTGCCCTCATCTCTCCCGTCTGACGAGGAGAATCTGCCCGTCCCGGAGGAGCAGCGCACCTACCTTGCCCTCAGCCCCGAGCGGGCTCTCTACAACGGCCGGGCCACGGCGCTCGCCGCCGGCTGGGCGGCCCTGAGCCTCCTCACCGTCATCCTGGCCGTAGCCGGTGCCCTATCGCCCCTGGCGGGCCTGGGCACCTTCCTGCTCCTGGGAGCGCTGGCAACGTTCGCCATCCTCACCTACGCCCGCCCCTCGGCCAGACCGCGGCTGGAGATCATGCCGGGCGTGGCCCGCTACACGAGCGGCCAGTGGCGACGACGAGAGACGGTGGTGCACTTCGATCGGGTGGCAGCAGCCTCGGTGGTGCAGGGCCCCTTCGAGAGGTGGGTCACCCACACGGCGACCCTCGAACTGACCCTGGCCTGCGGAGCGGGGCTGATAGTGCTGAGGGTTCCTGGCCTCGCTGACGCCAGCGCTCAGCGGGAAGCGGCCTTGGGCATAGCGGAAACCGGTTCGCTGAGCGACCGGGAGTACGAGCAGATCTCCCTGGCCCGCCGATCAGTCTCCGTCCTGGAGGAAGTGAGCGAGGAGCTCAGCCGCATGCGCAACCGGCTGGAGCGTCTCTAGAGCCGGTCCCAGCAGGGCTAGCTGGCCTCCGTATCCGGGCGAGCCCACACGATCAGGCGGTGCGTGTTGCTGGACTGGGGCCAGCAGGTGATTAGCGTCAGCCGCTCGGTTGGGGTGGGTTGCATCCAGGAGGCGTTCTGCCGCCGCTGCTCCTCCGGTACCCCTCGTTCGGGCAGGATCAGCTTCTCGGCTACCACATAGCGATGCTCCCTGCCCTCGGCCCAGACTGACACCCGCTGCCCAGGTTCCACCAAGACGAGATCGCGGAACACCTCCCCCGCGATGTTGTGGTGTCCCGAGATGACGATATTGGTGCCCATGCCCGGTCGCCCCGAGTGGCGGTGCCAACCGGCAGCGCCTACCGGCAGGTCCTCCCATCGGCTCTCCTGGGCACCATCCGTGCCCACCACCGTCCATCCCAGGGGCACGACCACGGTATCCAGCCCGATGTCGGCGATGACCAGGCGCTCAGGTGGTGCCGGCAGGGGGGCCGGCTCCGGTGCCGGAGCTTCGTCCAGCACCGCCAGCCGTACCGGTTCCAGCCGAGCAGCGGGTGTCACAGCCGCCCGAACGGGAATCGAAGTCGGGTACTGCATCGGCCGAGCCTCGACCGCCGGTGTCGCCGGCGGCCTGGTGGACACGCTCAGTCCGCACTGGGACAAGCTCCCCACCCCCAGCAGGCTGGTGGCGAGAAGGAGCAGACGACGGCGCTTCACGCCTCGCACCCCCAACCCCATGCGGCGCTCGTGGGTCTGTGTCACCTAGATGTAGATCCGCCAGAGCCGGGTCCACTCCTGCCCGGAGCGCACCGCCTCCATCAGTTCGTCCGGGGGCACGGTGCGGATGATCTTCCCGGTCTCCCCGTCAATGATCTTGACCAGGACCTGACCGGTGTCCGGCTGAACCTCGAACTCGGCGTAGGCGGTACCGCGGGCCAGCCTCTCGCGGGACGCATCTTCGGGACCGGGGCCCATCTCCGGTGCCGGGGTCTGGCGTACTGGTGCCCGCTCCTGTTCCGCCCTGATGTATGCCCTCCACGCCAACTCGGCCCCATCGGGACCGGGGCGGGCTTCCGGGTTTATCCCAAGCTCGATCTTGTGTGGTGCTTCCATGCTATCCTCCCCCTGAGGGATCCGTCCCCAGGTTCAGCCGGGCTCAGCCGTAGTAACCGCCGTACGAGCTGAAGGTGGCCCACTCCTGCTGCCGCTGGAGCGAAGCTAGGTACTGGGCCTGCAGCCGGTAGTACTGCTCCCGCAGCTGCTGGCTCTCTCGTTCAATGCTGGCGTTCATCTCGGCGACCCGCTGGTTGTAGGACTTGATCTCGCCGTCTACCGAGGAGCTTCGCTTCGCCAGCACGCCCTCCGTCTTGTTCCCTACGTAGGGATCCAACGCCCCGTGCAGCGCCTTGGCGAACTCCGCCAACAAGGCGGACGTGCCCTGCAGGTTCGTAGACAGCGCTTCCTTCAGCTTGGCCGCGTCCTTCACCTCCAGGCACATCGAGGTGCCATTCAGCTCGATCCCCAGGTCCGCCAGCGTCCCGCCGCTGAAGCGGGTCATCAGCACCTGGTAGAGCCTGCTCTTCAGGCTGGCTAGAGTACTGTCGCCGGCCAGCGCCGCCCTGGTGTAGGTCGGGTTGGCCCCGTACGTGCCCGTCGAGGACTCGGTCACAGCGGTCTTGGCTCGCAAGTAGGTCATGGCGTCGTTGAACTTGGCAACCAACTCGTTGACCTTGTTCTGCGCCGCGCCGAGGTCAGTGCTGACCTTCACCGTGCTGGTGCCCACGGCAACTAGGTTGAGCGTTAGCCCGCTGACCACGTTCGTCAGGGACGAGTTGCGGCTTCGGGTGACCTCGATGGCACCGTTGATGATGATTCGGGCGTCGCACGCGGCCTGCAGCTCGTGGAAGGCGGTGCCGTCGGCGCGCAGGAGCTCGAGTTGGGCCAGCACGTCTCCGGTGGCGTCCTCTCCCACGATCGCGCGTGCGGCCCCGGTCTGGGCACCGGTGAGCACCAAATGGTTATCCACGATGCTGGCCACGACACCGCAGCCGGGCGGGTAGGTGGCAGCATTGATAGCTGCCCGGATGTCGGCCAGGCTATCGGTGTCCCTAACCGTGATGGCGGCACCCTGTGCGGTGTAGGAGATGCGGGCCGTACCCGGGTCCCCGATGTAGCCGGCCGATGTGGGTTCGGCGCCAAAGGTCAGCGTGAGCCCGCGGCCGGTGTCGAACGTCGTGCCGGCCACGTCGGAGAAGGACTGCCATCCTGTCGTGCTGCCTTGGGTGCCGTCGGCCCGCTTGATGACCACAGCTACCCCCTCGGCATCCACCAGACGGAACTGCCAGGCACCATCCTTCTGGCGGAACTCCACGTGGTAGTCGCCGCTCCCCAGTTGCGTGAGGCCCTCAGCCACCGCCGCTGTACCACAGCCGCTGACGGAGTCGTTGGTGACCAGCGCCTGCGCCTCGCTAGCCGCCTTGCCACCTAGGTAGAAGGTGCCCGACAGGCCCAGAGCCTCATCAATGCGGCCGCACTGGCGGCCGCGGATGATGTGGGACTTGGCCAGGGCAGCAACCTCTACGCTGTAGTCGCCAGCGTGGGCAGTAGACGAGGCCGTCGCGGATAGCACGTCGGGTGTGCCCAGCTGCACCGAGTACTCCGACCCGAAGGTGTAGGTGCCATCCAGCCCCGCCAACTGCTTGGCAATGGTGTAGACGGAGTCAAGCTTCGTGGTAAGGTCGGTGAGGATACCCTTGAGGATGTTCAGCTCGCCGACCTGGTCCTTGACCCGCGTCACCTGCTGCTGGCGATAGGCCATGCTCGCCGACACCAGGCTCTCTATGACGGAAGTGGACAGGTATCCTAAGTCGCTCGTGGCCGTAACCATGTACCCCCCAGAATCAGCCCGTGTTAGCTAGCCAGGTTGAGCCCGCCAGCTCCCACAGCCATAGCCCCCACGGCAGGGGTGGCGGTGCGCAGCTTGGAGTTGTTGAGGCGACTGCGCGCTTCCGCCCAGGCATTGCGTAGGTCGCGCAGGAGGGGCACCGGGGTGTCGAAGTCTCCTTCCCGGATGCAGCTCTCAAAATACTCATAGAGAGCGTGCAGCCTCGGCGCGAAGTCTGGCGCCGCCTCCCAGTCCAGTGCCCGGCGCAGCTGCGAGAGCCCTCTCAGCGCCCGCTCCATGTCCTGCTGCGCGCAGGCGACGATTATCACATCGTAGGTCATGATGACCAGATCGATGGGAGACGCCGTCATCACCTGATGCTCGCGATAGATGGCCATCTTGGCCTGTTCCCGTGTCACGCTGCCTTCCCCCTACCAGGACAGGGGGCCGGGTCGGCCCCCTGTCCAAGAGACTCCCCGAGTGCCGTGGGGTCTACCGGAACAGACCCAGGACATTCATGGGCAACTGGTTGGCCTGGCCCAGCATGGCGATGCCGGTCTGCTGCAGGATGCCCCACCTGGTGGCCTCGACCTGCTCCTTCGCCATGTCGGCGTGCAGGACGCGGCTGAAGGCTGCCTCGGTGTTGATCTGAGCGACCGTCAGCGCTTGCTCACGGAAGGACAGGCGACCGGCTATCGCGCCCACTGCCGAGAGCCGAGAGCTGACCGTAGTGATGGCACTATCGAGCGCGTCCATGGCAGCCCGAGCTTTGGCATCGTCCGAGACGTCGCCGTTGTAGGAGCCGGCGCGGCGGTAATCGACCGCAATCTCGAACTTCTCGCCGGCGGCGAAGTTGGCCTTGGTGAAGGTGAACTGGAGACCACGCCCGGTTGACACGGTCTGGTCAGCCGAGCTTAGGTCTATCGTCACAGTGTCAACCAGCGTGCCAGTCCCGTCGTCTATCTGCACCACGTTGCCACCGGCATCGAGGAGCTGCACCTTCGTGCTGTTCAGCGTTGTAGCGTCAACCCGAAGGGTGTAGCCGGCGGTCTCCAGCTCCTCGTGAACCGTCGGGGTGTCAGTAGCAACCCCCACTTCGTCACCGCCAGGAGCGGCCGTGCCCCCCGTCAGGTCGGTGTACGCGCCCGCGGTCGCGGATTGGGCGGTGATGCCAAGGCCCAGGGAGATGGTGTCCACCCCGGAGAAGTTCGAACCGGAGAGCGTAACCTGATTGGCGGCGTCGGTGTCGGCGCCGACCTGGAAGGTGACAGTACCACCGAAGGCCTTCAGACCATCCAGGAGCGCGTTGCCGTTCCACTTGGTGGTCGCTACGATGGAGTTGATCTCCTCGGCCCAGGCGTTGAGCTGAGACTGGATGGCGGAACGCTCTGCGGCGCCCAGCGTATCGGAGGCAGCGGCCGTGGCCTTGGTGCGCATCTGAACCAGGATGTCGCTGATCTTGCCCAGGCCTGCCTCAGCCACCGAGAGCATGTTCTTGGCGTCGCCGATGTTGTCCAGGGCAACCTTCAGGGCTTCGCTCCGGGCACCCATCTTGGTGGCGATGGAGAGTCCCGCAGGATCCTCCTCGGCGGTGTTGATGCGACGGCCGGTGGCAAGACGGGTCTGGTGTATGCCCAGACTCCTGTTTGCGTCGCGGAGCGAGTTGAGTGCGTTCGTGGCCGCGATGTTGGACGCAATGCGAGTGAAGTCAGCCTGTACCATCTCATGTCTCCTTACATGTGCTCCCGGGTATCCTTACCCGGGGGGAGTCGACCCCTGTGGGGTCTTCACGCGGAATCGTCGGATCGCCGTCAGACCGGTTCTGGCTCTCTCTGGGCTCACCTCCTGCAGCTGGATTTCTCGCCCTACTCTTCGGCAGGAGGCCGACGGACTTTAGCCCTTCCCGCTACCTCCCAGTAGCCCATTGGTACCATGGCCGGCGCTGAGGTTGAGGCGGGGCGCGGGTCCGTGCGCGCCTGGGGGCGCGCACTCCTCGAATGGTTGTCGTCCCGAGCGCCTCTCCCTGTCATTCCGAGCGAAGCCAGGAATCTGTGGCGGGCGGGGAGCCCTCACCCCCGGCCTCTCTCCCATTTCATGGGCGAGGGGGGCCTTTGAGTTGATTGAGGGCTAAAGGGCCTTCGCCGACGCCGGGGCCCGTGTCCGTCCCGGTTCGGTCCAGATCCACCGGAGCATCTGGGGACGCGCATTCCTCAATCGGGTATGGCCGCGGGTCACGCATCACGCATCACCTCTCCGTGTCTCCGTGCCTCTGTGGCTAATCCCCTCTCGCTCGATTTGCGCACTCAGCCGGGCCGTGGTACCATATTCGAGTCGCTGGCCCATTCGTCTAGCGGCCCAGGACGCCGCCCTCTCAAGGCGGAAACAGGGGTTCGATTCCCCTATGGGCCACCACACAGCCCCCCTCATCGGGGGGCTTTTTGTTTGACCCACCCAGGGACGGCTATAATGGCCGCCATCATCCTGGAGGGAAACGTGCGCGCTGGTCAGTTGTCAGCCGATGCGCTCGAGGCGCGGGTGCCAGAGCTCGTGGCCCGCGCCACCGAAGCCCGTTCCCGAGCCTACGCCCAGTACTCACGCTTCCTGGTGGGCGCGGCAGTCCTGGGCGAAGACGGCAAGGTAACCGCGGGCTGCAACGTGGAGAACGCCTCCTACGGCCTCACCGTCTGCGCCGAACGGACGGCCGTATTCGGCCT
>JBMNTK010000066.1:0-17157 GCA_050945695.1 Anaerolineae bacterium
TCACCAACGAGGACCTCGCCTCGGGATCGGCCTAGGTTCGGGTAAAGGGCCCCTACCTGAACCGTTTCGACCGTTTGTATTCTACCTATGCCCGTAAACGCCTGCAACCGCCCTGCAGCGGTGCCGGCAAGGTGCGCGCCCCCGCGGCCCTTCTAACCTCTTTCTAATGAATGAGGGCCCCGATACTAATGGATCGCTGTTAGGATAGCCACGATTGCGGTCGTGGGAGACCGGCGGAGGTAGACTTGCTCAGGCGAACCTCGGTGGTGGCGATAGTCGGGTTGCTCTTCGCCCTCATGGCTTCCCAGGTCAGCGCCCAGGGGACGATGCCCGTGGAGCCCGCGGTATGGACGGGCGGCAACGGGTGGTGCTCGGAGGGGGTGTGCTTCCGAGCTTGGCCCGGCCCCGACGGGGTGGAGGTGACCTGGCGGGTAGAGTCGAAGAGCGCCGGCCCCCTGGTGGTGATGCGCCTGCAGCTGCAGCCGGTGCTGGAAGCGACCCCGGCGCCGCTGGCCCAGAGCGGGTGCCTGGGAGAGGACTGCTCGGGGGAGTTCAGCTACCTGGACAAGTCGGTTGTCCCCGGTGCCCTCTACCGGTACGAGCTGGTGTCCTTGGGTGAGTTCAGCCCTCTAGGAGACCCACTGGAGGCTGGAGTGGCAGCCCAGGCGGTAGATCCCGGGGGTAGCGGCCGCAGCTATCAGGTCTACCTGCCCTTGACGCTTAGCCACTAGGGGTGGCCTAGTCCTGGCCCAAGAGCCAGACCCCCACGTTTCCCACTAGCAAGCCGATGATCACCGCCATGGCCATGTCCCACTGGCCCAGGCCCGCAAGCATCAGCATGGCTATCAGTATGAGCAGGGTGAGCCAGAACCGGGGCCTGGCCTTCGGTCTGGTAGTGCCGGGTGATCTTCGGCTAGTCAGGGTAACCTCCCCTCTTTCGTAGAGCCAGTATAGGGCGCCGAGAGCCCTGGTACAACCGGGTTGACATCTCCCCTAGCGCGCTCCTAGCATACTAAGCAATTCACGTTCCCAGCCCAGAAGGAGACCCATGGAGGAGATCAGCCGCTTTGCCGGGGCGGTAGCGGCCAATGCGAGCCGCGTCATCGTGGGTAAGGAGAGGGCACTCGAGCTGCTCATGGTGGCCATGCTCTGCGAGGGGCACGTGCTCATCGAGGACGTGCCGGGCGTGGGCAAGACCATGCTGGCGCGAGCGGTGGCCGCGTCGCTGGGGGTTAGCTTCAAGCGTCTCCAGTGCACCCCCGATCTGCTGCCCAACGACATCACCGGGGTCTCGGTCTACAACCAGGGCTCGGGCCAGTTCGAGTTCCGGCCCGGGCCGGTGTTTGTGAACGTGCTGCTGGCAGACGAGATCAACCGCGCCACCCCCCGCACCCAGTCGGCCCTGCTGGAGGCTATGGGCGAGCGACAGGTCACTGCCGATGGGGTGACCTATAGCCTGGAGCCGCCCTTCCTGGTCCTAGCCACCCAGAACCCTGTGGAGTACGAGGGGACCTTCCCCCTGCCCGAGGCCCAGCTCGACCGCTTCTTCCTGCGCCTGAGCCTGGGGTACCCCCGCGGCGACGAGGAGGTGCGCATGCTGCGCAACCTTCAGCGCCGCCATCCCATCACCAGCATCGGGCAAGTGGTGGACGGTCGGGAGTTGCCGCGGCTGGCCGAGCAGGTATGGGACGTGCACGTGGACGATACGGTGGCGGAATACGTGGTGGCGCTGGTCCAGGCCACTCGCCAGCACCCCGACCTCATGCTGGGGGCCAGCCCCCGGGGGAGCCTGGCCCTATTCAAGGGGGCCCAAGCCCTGGCCGCCATCCGGGGACGGGACTACGTCAAGCCCGATGACGTCAAGGAGCTGGTGGAGCCCACCCTGGGCCACCGGCTGATCATGAAGCCGGAGAGCACCCTGCGCGGACGCACGGTACACCAGGTCCTGGCCGACGTGCTGGAGTCCACCGAGGTGAACATCGGCGAAGTTGGCGCCGGAAGCCGCTAGTGAGGCAGTAGGCGCCAGGCTACCGTAGAGAGGGAGTGACCCCGTGGACATGGGGCTTTTCATAGTAGTCCTGTTCCTGGTGGCCGCCCTCATGCGGGTGGACTTCTTCTTCTACATCCTCTACGTCTTCTTTGGTGTCTACGTCCTCTCCCGTGCCTGGGTGCGGCGAGGGCTGGCCCAGGTGAAGGTGGAGCGGCGCACCGAGGAGCGCTCCTTCTGGGGGGAGCGGCACCGGGTTGAGATCCGGGTGACGAACGACGGCTGGCTTCCCTTGCCCTGGCTGCACCTCCAGGAGCGGCTCCCCCAGCCCCTAGGGTACCCTCCGGTGCGCAGCCAAGCCGTGAGCCTGATGCCCCACGAGAGTACCACCTTCACTTACGAGCTCGACTGCCGAAAGCGCGGATATTACGAGATCGGCCCCCTACGCCTGAGCAGCGGCGATGTGCTGGGCTCCGGGGGCGATGCGGTGGTGGAGGTGGGCGTTACCCCCTTCACGGTCTATCCCCGGATCGTGTCACTGGAAGACCTGGGGATGCCGTCGCGCTCGCCCTTCGGCACCGTCCGGCACAAGGATGCCATTCACCGCGACCCCAGCAAGGTGGGCGGGGTGCGGGATTACCGGCCGGGGGACAGCCTGCGCCAGATCAACTGGAAGGCGAGCGCGGCCGTGGGCAAGCTGCAGACCAAGGTGCTCGACCCGGTGATCAGCCTGGACACGGCCATTCTGCTCGACCTGGACCGGGCCCACTACCAGCCCGCCTGGGCCATCACCACCACGGAGCTGGCAGTGAGCGCCGCCGCCTCGATTGCCAGCCGACTGAGCGCCCAGCGCCAGCCTTTTGCCCTGGCCAGCAACGGGCGCGACCCGCTGGGCTCCAACGGTGACCGAGGACCGGCCCTCCCCATGCGCACGGGCCAGGCCCACCTCATGGCTGCCCTGGAGGTCTTGGGACGGGTGGAGACCCACGAGGTGGAGCCCTTCCAGCCCTTCTTCCAGCGCCAGGTCCTGGGCCTGCCCTGGGGGTGCACGGTACTGATAGTGAGCGGCACCGGTGAGGGGCTGCTGGGAGGGGTGCTGCAGCTGCGGCGCTCCGGCTTTCGGGTGGTGACGGCGCTGGTGGACTACCACGCCGACCTGGAGGCCTCCGGGCAGCTGCTGGAGGAGGCGGGGGCCACGGTGTGGCGGGTGCGGCAGAGCCAGGCTCTGGCGAGGATGGCCCTGTGAGCGCTCCCAGCCGAGAGGTACGCCTTCCCCTGGGGGTGTGGTGGCGGCTGCTCCTGACCTCAGGGATGATGTGGGTGACCGTGCTCACCCTGCTGGACCTGGTTGCGGCGGCCGGGCTGCCCTGGCGAGGGGGGTACCTGGCCCTGGCCACGGTGCTGGTGCCCCTGGAGTCGTACCTCTCTCATCGAGCCATCGTCCGCCGTGAGCTGCGCGGCGAGGACCTCACCCGGTTCCGGGTCGCAGAGGCGATCACCCTGGTCGTGGTCTTGCTGGTCCTGCGGTTTGCCTGGCAGGGCCTGCCCCAGCTGGGTGGCCGGGTGGAGCGGCTGCTAGACCTGGAGTTCTTCTTCAGCGCCGGGGTGCTCCTGGGCTTCTGGGGGCTGGCCAATGCCCTGGTGCGCTGGTTCGAGGAGATCGAGTTCCACCCGGCGGAGAAGCCACCTCCGGTCACCTCTCCGGAGTATGACATGTGGCTGAGCAGCCCGGCCCGACGGGTCCAGCACACGGCCGCGTTCAGGAAGGTGCTCAGCACCTTCCTGGCGGGAGGGATCCTCATCCTGGTGCTGGCCGGGCTGGCCCGGGTGGACCCGGCGGCCATCGTAGACTTCCGCCGAGGCACCATACGCCTGCTCATCCTGCACGTGCTAGTGTATTTCGTGCTGGGGCTGGCGCTGGTGGCCGAGGCTCGGCTGACGCTGCTGCGGACCCGCTGGCAGCACGAAGAGGCGCAGATCTCGCCCGCGGTGGCCCGGCGATGGCCGGCGTTGGTGGCAGGGCTGCTGCTACTGGTTCTGGTGGTGGCCCTGGCGCTGCCGGTGGACTACTCGGTGGGGCTGCTGGATGCCATCTCCTATACCGTGCAGCTCCTGGCCGGCATCCTGGCCACGATAGCCTATGCGATCCTATACGTGATAGGCCTGCTGCTGTATCCCTTGCGTTGGCTGGTGGCCATGGGCGGCGGTGAGGAGGCCCCACCACCGCCACCCCCGATGCAGATGCCCGATCCGCAGCCGGCTGGCCCCGGGGCCCCACCCTTCTTGGAGATCCTGAAGACGGTGGTCCTGTGGGGCCTGGCCGTTGCCATGGTGGTCTATGCCCTGCGCAACTTCCTGCGGGAGCACGGCGCCAGCCTGAGGGGAGTGGGCCTGCTGCAGCCGCTGCTGCGGGCGCTGGACCTGGTGCTCGCGGCGATAAAGGAGCTGCTGGGGCGGTCGGCCAGGGCCGGGACGGCCCTCACGCGGGCGCTGGTGCGGCGAGTGCGGGGTGCCCGGGCGCCTGTCCCCGGTGGCTGGCGGCGGCCCCGGGGACTGACGGCGCGGGAGATGGTGCGCTACTACTATCTGTCCACGGTCAGGCGGGGCGCCGCCGTGGGCGTGCCCCGGCGCCGCAATCAGACGCCGGAGGAGTACAGCCGCCGGCTCCGAGACCAGGTTCCGGAGGCTGAGGAGGATCTGTCGGCGCTGACCGACGCGTTCATCGAGGCTCGCTACAGCGCCCATCCCGTGGATCAGGCCTACGCCCGCGGGGTGCGCCCGCACTGGGAGGGCGTGAAGCGGGCCCTGCGAGCTCTGCGGGGGAAGACCCAGTCGTGAGCGGGATCATCCCTCGGTCGTTCTACGCCCGAGACACGCGTGCCGTGGCCAGAGATCTCCTGGGCAGGCTCCTGGTGCGCCAGGTGGGCGGGCTGCGCCTGAGCGGCACCATCGTGGAGACGGAGGCCTACCTGGGCGAGGAGGACGAGGGCAGCCACGCTTACCGGGGTCTGACCGCGCGCAACCGGGTGATGTTTGGGGCCCCGGGCCACGCCTACGTGTACCTGATCTATGGCATGCACTACTGCCTGAACGCCGTGGCCGAGACCGAGGGGGTGGCCGGTGCCGTCCTCATCCGGGCGCTACACCCACGGGAGGGGCTGGAGGAGATGAGGCGGCGCCGGGGCCGGCCGGACCTCGAGCTGACCAACGGGCCGGCCAAGCTCTGCCAGGCCCTGGGGATAGACGGGACCCTCAACGGGGCCGATCTGTGCTCGGGCGAGGAGCTGTGGCTGGAGTGGGGGGAACCGGTGCCGGACGCCGAGGTGGCCGTGGGCCCACGGGTGGGGCTGAACGTCTCTGAGGAGGCCCGCCTGGCGCCCTGGCGGTTCGCCGTGGCGAATGATCCTTGGGTGAGTCGTCCCCGACCGTGGGAGGCGAATTCACCGCAGAGTCCGCGGCGGGGGATTTCACCGCAGAGACCGCAGAGAGGGAAAGGAGGGTAGAAAGGAAAGAAAGCAGCAAGGAGAGCGACATAGAGATGGTCTCGTGACCGTTGACCTGGCGGCTCAGACCGGCCAGCAATGCCCTCTAGAACCTTTGCCTTTCCCCCTTTCTCTCTCTTCTCTGTGTCTTCTCTGCGGTCTCTGCGATCTCTGCGGTGAAATCCCCCTTCTTGGCCCTTGATATGCATATATGCATATGCTATCATGTACGCTGAGGTGAGCGTATGAGAAGAACCACGGTGATGCTGCCGGAAGAAGATTGGCTGGAACTCAAGAAGCTCGCACAGCGACAGGGGCGCAGCCCCTCGGAGATGATCCGGGAGGCGGTCGCGGCCTACGTCACCGAGGCCGCCGAGGAGCAGAGAACGTCCTTCGTGGGGCTGGGCACCAGCGGGCGCAGTGACGTTTCCCGCCAGCCCGACGAGCTCTTGGGCAAGGCCTGATGGCCGCCTTGGTGAGCACCGGCGGGCTGTACGCGCTGGCTGATCGGTCGGACGCGGGGCACGCGCAGGCGGTGCAGGCTCTGGAGGGCACGGGAGGGGCACTGGTGGTAGTGGCCCCAGTGTTGGCCGAGGCATCTCGGCTGGCCATGCGGCTGCTAGGCTGGGAGGCTGGCATGCGCTTGCTGGAGGCGGCCACAGCCGGTGAGTTGCTCTTTCAGCCGCTCGACCATCGCGACCTGGTCGTCGCCCGCGGCATCCTGGAGGCACACGCGGACCTGTCGCTCACGGGCGCCCTGGTGCTGGCCGCGGCCGAGCGGCTGGGCGTAGACAGCGTGCTCTGCCTGGAGCCCGGGGTGCGGCGGGCAGCGCGAGAGCGGGGGCTCCACCCTATCCCGGTGGAGGGGTAGGGTGCTCCGGCTGGGAACTGGGCCTCGGCTGCTCAGCCGGCCGGACTTGCTCACCCACGATACCCGTACGCCCGTGAGCCGGCGGCACCTGAGCGTGAGCCTGGTCTGCCTGTGGGACCTGTTGCGCCAGGCGGCTGCCCTGGGGATCGGCCTCTATCGGGTGTCCTCCCACCTGGTCACGGTGATGGGGCCGGAGGACGAGGCGGGGTTCGAGCGCCAGCTGGAGGACTGCGCCGACATGCTGGCCTGGCTCGGGGCCCAGGTGAGGACGATGGGGATCCGCCTCACCGCCCATCCCTTGCTGCACATCCAACTGGGCAGCGAGGACCAGCGGGTAGTGGATATGGGGTTGGCCTCGGCGCGGGCCTGGGCGGGGCTCTTCGAGGCCCTGGGGCTTCCGGCAGAGTCGGTGGTGGTAGTACACGTGGGAGGCGGGGCAGAGACGCCGCGGGCGGCGGAGCGGTTCGTCGCCAACGCTCTACGGCTTCCGGACGGGGCCCGGAGGAGGCTGGCGTTGGAGAACGACGACAGCCTATGTTCACTGGAAGAGGTGCTGTGGGCCGCGGGGGAGGTCGGGTTGCCGGTGGTCCTGGACTACTTGCATTGGCGGTGCAACCACGGCTCCGGCCGGGATGGGCGCGCAGCGGTGCAGGCTGCCCTGGCCACGTGGCCGCTTGGCGTGCGCCCCAAGCTTCACTTCTCCTCTCCCGAGACGGGGGGAGGGCGGCGCCCACCTCGCCCCCGCGAGCATGGCGAGTACCTGGACCCGTTCGGCTTCATGGACTTCGCCGCCCTGCTGCCATCGGGGTCCGAGTGTGACGTCATGCTGGAGGCGGGGGCCAGGGACCTGGCCCTGCTGAAGCTGCGCCGGGACCTGAAGGCACTGGGATGGGAGGAGGCACAGGGTGTCGCCGTCGGGCTCGCCGGCTGAAGGCTCGGCCCCGGTGCTGGTGGCCGTGCTGAACAATCAGGCCGACCTGGGCCGGGCACGCGACGAAGGCTGGTACCGCATTCCCCTGGGCCGAGCACCCATCCCCTTGGGTGCCCACTATCTGGCCCTCTACCTGACGTCGGCCTTCGGGCCGGAGCGCTGGGCGGTCCGCTACCTGGCAGAGATCGAACGCTGCGAAGTCAAGACAAGACGGGACCTGATCCCGGAGGAGAGCGACCATCCCCGGGCCGAGGGCCTCTACTTGTGTCTGCGGCTGGGGCCCCTGCAACCGCTGGAACGGCCGGTGCCGGCCCGGGCCCTCCGCCGAGTCACCTTCATCCCTACCACGCTAGAGCGGCTGCTGGCGGCCGAGGACGTGCGCGAGCTCTGGGGCGGGCGACGCGACGACTAGGTGACCGAGCCTAGCCCCGCCGGCGACCGCGCTGGAGGAGGTCCGAGACATCAATCACCAGCATCCCGTCCTCCTGCCGGGCCACGCGACGGTAGGCGGTCTCGGGAAGGAGCCCCACTCGCCGCAGCGCCCCCCGCGCGGACGCGATCCACGTGTTCTGGGGGCCTAGCTTGCGCACCCGGAAAGCGTTCTCGGAATCCGTCCCTTTTCTAAGGGCAAGCAGCCCGTTCTTCTGATCTATGAGGATTTCCACCTCTTCGGGGCTATCCAATGCGCGATGCGCAGCTTGGTTCCACGTCACCGCGCCCGATTTCTGTATGGAGATGGTAGGCTGGTCTGTACCGCGATATACACCTGGCCGAAGCGGCTCCCAACTCATCACTTACCTCCGCCTTTAACAAAAGCGACGGCATCATACACTGAATACCTATCAAGATCGCATGTTACCATCGGCTTTCTATGCGTGGCAAGGGATATCACGGCAGACTCGCGGAGGGGATATAACCGCAGAGACCGCGGAGATCGCAGAGAAAACGCAGAAAAGGAAAGAGGAAGAAGGGAATGGCCTGGCCGGCTAGAGTCAGCCCTGCCAGTCTAGCTCTTCAGGCGCCAGCCCGAAGACGCTCTCTCCTCCTCTTTCCTTTGTCCTTCCCCTTTTCCTCTCTGCGCTCTCAGCGGTCTCTGCGGTGAATTCCCTACGGCCCCTCGTAGCCGCGTTTCTGGAGCGCGGGGGCGAGGTCGGTGCCGGCAGCGATGGGGGGACGGAGGTGGGTACGCACGACCACCAGGGTTTCGGCGAGGGGGCCATAGGGTCCCTGAGCCAGGATCTCCCCTCCCGGGCCCACGACCAGCGAGCAGCCGATGCACTGCCTGCCCGCCCAGGGTCCGGCCTCCATGGGGCCCACGTTGCTGGTGCCCACCACGGTCAGGTCGTAGAGCCGGGCGAGCTGGGTGTAGGCCTCCCGCCAGAGGGCGCCGTAGGGCCGGGCTTGGTTATCGTAGTCGGCTTCCACTGCCCAGGCGCAGGGGGATAGGATCAGTTGCGCTCCCATGCGAGCCAGGGCGTGGCCCAGGGCCAGCGAGGAAGGGAAGTTGTCGGCGCAGATGGCGAGGGCCAAGGTGCCGATGGGAGTGTGCACCACTCCCAGCCGGTCGCCGATGCTGTAGAGATCGTGCGCGATGGACAGCTCGTTGATCTTGCGGTGCTTGAGGAGTACGTCGCCGGAAGGGGAGATGAGGACGGCGGCGTTGTAGACGCGGTCACCGTCCCGCTCTGTGAGGCCGGCCGCTACGTAGACCCCTGCCTCCTGGGCGGCGCGCGCCAGGAAGTCGCTGCGCTCGCCGGGCAGGGGCTCAGCCAGGTCCCGGGCAGAGGGGTGCGTCCAGCCCAGGTCCAGGCACTCGGGCAGGACCACCACGTCGCAGCCGCGATGGCCGGCCTCAGCGATGACTGCGGCCGCCCGGGCCAGGTTCTCGTCCGGGCGGCCGCCGCGTACGAGCATCTGGCCCAGGCCTACGGTGACCGCCTCTCCCGAGGTGGTCAATCCTCGTCTACCCCGAAGCGCTCGATGAACCGGTCCATAGCCTCGCGGAGGTCGGTGAGAGCCTCTTCCAGCTTCTGGCGGGCGGACTCGTCCTCCGGTTCGGCGAACTTGCAGGTATTGAGGGCGATCTCAGCGGCTGAGCACTTAGACTCCAGCCCCTGGATCTCCTCGTAGTATCGGCGCCGCATCTCCGGGTCTTCTTCGTGGAGTTCGCGTCGGGACCAGCGGTCAACCCGGTCGCGGTAGACGTCGAGGTCGGTGGCTCCCTTCAGATAGTACTCTGACAGCATTGGTGTTCTCCTTTGGAATAGCGTGGCGGACTAACGGCAACAACCAGCCCCTCGGTGGGCGTATGAGGATTATAACGCGCCGGGGGTTCCTGTGCTAGGGGAGAGGGATCTCACCGCAGAGATCGCAGAGAGCGCAGAGAAAGCGCAGAGGAAAGAGAAAGAGGGAAAGGGGGCTTAGGAGCCCGGTGAACCGGAGTGAGCCCTACCCGTTCCGGCGCCATCTCACTGGTCTACGGCCCATCCTCGTCCCTTCCCCTTTATTCTCCTGTTTCTCTCTGCGTTCTCTGCGATCTCTGCGGTTAAACCCCCTCTCTGCCGTGATATCCCTCCTAATACTTGACTGATACGCACATACTCGCTAGGATCCCCTGTTTACGGAGGGGAAGCTGTGGGGACAATGGTCTCGGTTCGGGGGCTAGAGAAGCGCTACGGCGACATTGTGGCGGTACGGGGCATCAGCTTCGATATCGCTGAGGGAGAGGTGTTCAGCCTGCTGGGCCCGAACGGGGCCGGCAAGACCACCACCATCTCCATGCTCTCGTGCCTGGTGCGCCCGACGGCGGGTGACGCCACGGTGGCCGGGCACTCGGTGACGAAGGAGCCGCTGGCGGTAAAGGCCAGCATTGGGGTCGTGCCTCAGGAGATCGCCCTGTACGAGAGCCTGAGCGCTCGGGAGAACCTGCGCTTCTGGGGCAGCATGTACGGGATGGCGGGGGCTGACCTGCGCCGCCGGGTGGATGAGGTGCTCGAGCTCATGGGCCTGGCCGACCGCGCCGGCGACCGGGTGAGCACCTATTCGGGGGGCATGAAGCGGCGCATCAACATCGCCGTGGGCCTCCTGCACCGGCCCCGTCTGCTCTTCCTGGACGAGCCCACGGTGGGGATCGACCCCCAGAGCCGGCGCAACATCCTGGATCTGGTCAAGGCCCTCAACCGCGAGGGCATGACCGTGCTCTACACCACTCACTACATGCAGGAAGCCCAGGAGCTCTCTCACCGGGTAGGGATCATGGACCGCGGAGAGCTGATCGCCCTGGGCACCCAGGCCGAACTGACCGAGACGGTGGGCCAGCATGATACCCTGCGCCTGCACGTGGCCGAGGGGCAGCCGGTGGCTCCACTGGCCCAGGCGCTGCAGGGGCAGCCTTGGGTGCTGCAGGCATCAGAGAGGGATAGCGAGGTGGTGGTGCTGGTGGCCAGTGCCGAAGAGGCGCTCGCCCCGGCCGTGTCGCAGGCAGAGAAGCTGGGGATCCGCATTCGGTCCGTGGACATCGAGGAGCCCAATCTGGAGACGGTGTTCCTGCACCTGACCGGCCGGGCCTTGCGGGACTAGCAGATGCGCAAGGTGCTGCTCATCGCCCGAAAGGACCTGCTGGTCGCGTTCCGCGACACCGGTGCCGTCATCTACATGCTGCTCACCCCCTTCGCCCTGACGCTGGCCATCGCCTTTGCCTTCGGTGGCCTCGGAGGCTCGGGGTCGTCCGGAGGCATTGCCGAGATCCCCCTGGTGATCGTGAACCAGGACACCGGGCCGATCGGGGAGGCCGTCGTGGAGACCCTAACCGCGCCCGACCTGCAGGACCTCCTGGAGCCGGTCGTGATGGACGACGTGGCTGCTGCCCGAGAGGCCGTAGATCGGGACGCTGCCGCGGCGGCCGTGGTACTGCCGTCTGGGCTGAGCGCCGCCGTGATCCCCACCGGCCCCGTGGAAGCACGGGCTTCGGTGGAGGTCGAGGTCTACGTCAGCCCCTCTCGCCCGGTGGGGGCGAGTGTGGTCCGGTCCGTGGTGGAGCAGGTGGTGGGCCGGGTCTGCGCCGCGTCCGCCGCTGCCGAGGTGAGCCTGACCCAGCTGGTGGAGAGCGGCAGCCTGGCGCCGGCGGACCTCATGGCCAAGGCGCCGGAGATCGCCGAGCGGACCGCGCATTCGGCGGGTGAGGCCAAGCTGGTGAGCGTGGACAAGCGGACGGGGGACCAGGTCGAGGCGGCAGGGTTCGACTGGCTGGCTTACTCGGCGCCCAGCATGGCAGTGATGTTCCTCATGTTCACCGCCGCTGCCGGGGGCCGCACCCTCCTGGTCGAGCGCGAAGGCGGGACTCTGGCTCGCCTGCTCATCACCCCCAGTCGCACCGCGGAGGTGTTGGCGGGCAAGGTGGGCGGCACCTTCGTGGTGGGCCTGGCCCAGATGACCGTGTTGCTGGTCGCCAGCCGCGTGCTCTTTGGGCTGGATTACGGCAATCCGGGCGCCGTCGCGCTGCTCACCGTGGCGCTGGTGCTGGCCGCGACTGCTTGGGGCACTCTCATCGCCGCCTACTCCCGCTCTCCCGGGCAGGCCAACGCCGTGGGCACTGCCGTTTCCCTGGTCTTTGGAGCGGTGGCCGGCAACTTCGTTCCTCGCTTCCTGCTGCCCCAATGGCTGCAGTACGCTGGGTTCATCTCGCCCAATGCCTGGGGCCTGGAGGCGTTCACGCGGCTGCTGGCGGGTGAGGGCTGGGGTGCCGTCCTGGTGCCGGTGGCGGCGCTGCTGGCTATGGCGGTGGTCCTGTTTCTGGCCGCGGTGGCTGCTTTCCGCCGCCAGTACGCGGAAGGAGAGTAGGATCCATGGGCAGGATAGCGCGGATCGCGCTCAATGACATCCGTATCGAGTTCTCGGAGCGCTCCACCATAGTCTTCTTCCTCATTCTGCCCCTCATCTTTACGGCCGTGGTCGGCTCCGCCCTTCAGGACCAGGGAGGAGGCAGCACGCGATTTCCCTTTGCCCTCGTGGACGCGGACGGGACCGACGCCTCCGCCCGGCTGGTCGAGGCCCTGGAGGCCTCGGAGGTGGTGGACCCGGTGGTCCTGCCCGCCGATGAGGCCGCCCGCCGCTTCGCCGACTCCGACTTCCCCGCCCTGCTGACCATCCCGGCCGGCTTCGAGGAGGGCCTGCTCCAGGGGACGGGCACGACCGTGCAGCTGAGCGTCTCGAGCACGGACACCCGAGCCCTGACGGTGGAGCAGGCGGTGAGCGCGGCCGCCGATGCGCTGGCCGACGCGGTCTTAGTGGCTAGCCTATCGGTGGCCGAGGCGGAGCGGATCGAGCCCTTCCCCGATACGGCCGCCCGCGAGGCCTACTACCAGGAGGCGTTGGAGATGGCCCGGGACCGGCTCGCTCAGCCCCCGGCGACGGTGACCGTCACCTCGGCGCCCCGCACGCGGGCCCAGGTCGCCTCTGGGTTCGAGCAGTCCTCGCCTGGGCAGCTGGTGACCTGGGTGCTCATCACCCTCATCGGGGCGGCGGCGACGGTGGTCAACGAACGGCTGAGCGGCACACTGCGCCGGCTGTGGGTCATGCCCATCCGGGGGGCGACCATTCTGCTGGGCAAGGTGAGTGGCCGCCTGGCCCTGGGGCTGGTGCAGATGGCCCTGCTGGTGGGGGTGGGGGCCCTGGTCTTTGGGGTGGACTGGGGACGGTCCCCACTGGCCCTGGTGCTGGTGCTGGTGGCCTTCGGGCTGTCAGCGGTGGCCCTGGGTGTGGCACTGGGCACGTTCGCTCGGACGCGCAGCCAGGCTGGGTCGCTCACGGTGATGTTCTCCATGGTGATGGCGGCCCTGGGTGGGGCCTGGTGGCCTTTGGAGGTCACCCCGCCTGGCTACCAGGTGGCAGTACAGGTACTTCCGACCACCTGGGCCATGCGCGGGCTCACGGATGTGATCATACGGGGACAGGACGTGGCGGGGGTATTGCCGGAGGTGGGGGTGCTGCTGGGGTTCGCCGCCCTCTTCTTCGTGGTGGGGGTGTGGCGGTTCCGGTACGAGTAAGGGGGATTTCACCGCAGAGAGCGCAGAGAGGGAAAGGAGAAAAGCAAAAGGGGAAAAAGAGGGAGAATGAATGAGCTTTGGGCTGTCGGGGTTAGGCTCGACGCAGGCGAGGCATCCAGGAGCCGATACCGCCGCCGTATGCCCTTTCCCTCTGTGTCTTTCCTCTGCGTTTTCTCGGCGGTCTCTGCGATCTCTGCGGTGAGAAACCAAGGCCCCGGACTCGAGATGAGCCCGGGGCCTGATTGTACTGCTGTGAACCTAGCGGGTTACCGGCGCTGGAATGTCAGGGGCAGGTACTGCCGCTGGACCTGATCTACGACCACCACGTTCACGTTGATGTTCTGCTGGCCGTTACTGACCGACACGCCGGAGGCGGTGGCCAGTACCCGTACGGTGGTGGAGGCACCACCTGCCGGGACAGCGGCCGCGTTCACCGAGAAGGTGAGCAGGGCATCAGAGGTGCCGCTGGTGGGGTTCAGGGTGAGCCAAGGGGCTGCCGCGCCCACGATGCTGGCGGTCCAGGTGAAGGAACCGGTGCCGGTGTTCTCCACCCGGATGGTCTCCTGGCGGGTGGCGCCACTGCCCGACTCGACGAACAGGGTCACCGTGCTGGGCACGCGCATGACCGGAGCTTCGGTGATACCCGACCCGTCCAGGTTGCCGACGGCCAGGTTGTACCAGAAGGGGAAGTTGGTGGTGTCGTCGGCGTAACCGCCTGCGTCATGGAAGCCCAGGATGCGCAGGAAGTAGTCGGGCACGCTATCGCCCTCAGCGGTGTGGATCAACAGGAACTCGGGCCGGCCGTTGCCGTTGGGGTCTCCCACTACCAGGTTAGGTCCCCACTCCCGGTCGCCGATCCACTGCTCATCCTCGGTGTTGTTATTCTCGGTGCTGTTCAGGCGCGGGTTGAGGATGTAGATGCGGGCGAAGGTGCCGGTGTTCATGGCCGCGATCTCCAGGCGGCCATCGCCGTTGTAGTCCAGGAGCTCGATGTCCTCGGGAGGATCGCCAAAGCCCCAGCCGAAGATGTCGGTCCAGGTGTTGAACCCGGTGGGATGGATGGTGTAGACGGCTGAGGGGAAGTTGCCGCTCTGGGCCTGGGTGTCCCGCAGCAGGATGAGGTCGCGGGAGTTGTCACCGTTGATGTCGCCCATGCGGATCTTGTTCCACTCGCCGATGCCGCCTACCTGGGCACTGAAGTACTCGATGGTCGGGTTCTGGCCGTCCAGGACCAGGACGTAGCGGAAGTCACGGGCAAAGAGGACGTCGGCCCGGCCGTCGCCGTTGTAGTCGCCCAGGGTCATGTCGCGGAAGCCACCGCCGGTAGCCAGGCTCCACTTCTCGCGCCACTGGTTGCCCTCCAGCTCGTAGCACTGGACACGGGCGAGGATGTTACCCGGCTCGTTGGCGGTGCGTATGGCCACGATCTCGTCCCGGCCATCGCCGTCCACATCGGCCGTCCCCAGGTGGGTCCAGTCGTAAGGGTTGACGTTGATGGAAGGGTTAGGGACGGCGAAGGAGCCGCCAGGCACCACCGGGTCGAAGACGTTGAGGATCGGGCCGGGGGTGTCGACGCCGCGGCCGCCGGTCACCACGATCTCCCTGGTGCCGTCACCGTTGAAGTCGCCGGTGGCTACCATGTGGTAGGGGCCGCCCCACTGAGAGTACTTGCCGCTGAGGTCGCGCTGGTTGGGACCCACGGCATAGTCGCGGATGACGATCTGGCCGTCGTTGCGGTTGATGAGGATGACTTCCTCATCACGCACGTGAGCGTCGGGGACTAGTTGCGCCTCGGCTGTGCTCTCCTGGGCCCAGGCCGTCGCTGGCACCCCCGCCAGCGCCAGTATGAGGAAGCAGTAAAGCACCAGAGATCGCCCTCTGATCGGGCCTTGCATGAGAACCCTCCTTGGCACGCAAGTGCGTCGAAAGTGATTGTCTTGCGGTGGGCCGGGATTATAACCTGGCCCAGATCGGCGGCCAAACGCGTGGCCGGTTTCACTGCAGAGACCGCTGAGATCGCGGAGAAAACGCGGAGAAAGGATGAGAAGGGAAAGGAACCGGGGTCGTGTGGCGGGCTGCGCCGGTTGCTCCCCTGCGCCGCAGCTCCGAAGCCATGTCTCTCCCCTCCTTCTGTCCTCCTTTACCCCCCTGTGCTCTCTGCGGTCTCTGCGGTGAGAACCCCCATCCCCCATGGGCCTAAGCGGCTAGGCCAAGCTCACGCGTACGCCCAGCCGGTGCGAATCGTAGGCAGCCAGGGCAGCCCGCACGGAAATGAGCCCATCGTACCCGTTGGGTGTGATCTCCTCACCCGCCAGGAGGGCATTCACGAAGTAATGGACTTCTGCCGGCCAACCGCCGCCGGCGGGGAAGTCCTTCAGTTCCTGCCACCCCTTGTCTGGGGTCCACAGCCGGATGGGCGTGGTGTAGTCCACGATGAGCGTGCCCCCGGAGCCGTAGATCTCCAGCCCCAGCGGGCCAGGGTGCGAGTGCCACCCGGTCTCGATGTAGCCCAGCGAGCCATTCAGGAACTCAAGCGAGATGATGGCCGTATCCTCTGCCTGGATGTCCAGGTTGAGGGTAGCCAGGTTCGCCTCGACGGTGCGGATCTCCTGGTTGAGCACGTAGCGCGCGATGTCCAGGGCATGGATGCCCATGTCCAGCACAGCGCCGCCGCCGGCCTGCGCGGTGTTGAAGAACCAGTCGCTCTTGGCCACCCAGGACTCGTAGGGGCCGCGATGGGCAAAGCGCACCCGGATGGTGTAGGGGCGGCCGATGGCGTTATCGGCGATGAGCTCGCGCGCCTTCTGGTTGAAGTAGTGGAAGCGATGGGTGAACCCCACCATGAGCTGGACCCCCGCTTCCTCGACGGCGGTGATCATCGCGTTGGCCTCTTCGAGCGTGATAGCCATCGGCTTCTCGCACAGGATGTGCTTGCCGGCGGCGGCCGCCGCGATGGTCTGAGGAGCGTGGAGGTAGTTGGGCGTGCAGACGCTTACGGCTTGGATATCGTCCCGGGCCAGGAGCTCGGTGTAGTCCGTGTAGACGTGCGGGACGTCGAAGCGCTTGGCGACCTCTTGAGCCCGATCCTTGTCCGTGTCCGCCACCGCCACCAGCCGGGCCTGGGGGTGGTTGGCGTAGTTGGGCAGGTGGGCCTCCTGGGCGATGGCCCCACATCCGATGACGCCTATACCGATGGTTCCTTCCATTCCATCCTCCTGGTTACATTCGCGCCACAGCACGGCTCGCCTGCCCTCGTGGGGCCTGGGACGTGTTCAGACGGCGTTCACTCGCCCGGAGACCGCTCGGCGGTCTCCGGGCGCTTAGATGCGGCGGTTGCCCCCTGCTCTCCTGACGGATCACTCCAGGGGCAGGTCAATAGCGGCGCCCGCCTCGGCGGAGCGGTAGGCGGCCAGTGCCACCTCCAGGGCGTACAGCCCATCCTCCCCGGTTATCGCGGGCTCCCGATCGTTCTCGATAGTATCCACGAAGTCTCGGATCAGGCCGAGGTTGATGTCACTGCCCCAGGGCACCCAGGATATGCCGTCCAGGACGTCACTGTAGAGGGAGGTGTCCTGAGCGGTCAGGTTGAACTGCAGCCATCCCTGTGAGCCCACGATCTCCATGGTGACGTCGCCCCAGGTGGGGAAGATCTCCGGGCGAGACCAGCTGGTGTCCACCGTACCGAAGATGCCATTCTCCAGCCGGAAGCTGATCAGCCCCGAGTCGTCCACCCCTTCGTCCCAGAGCAGGTCATAGCCGACTTCGGCGTAGACACGCCGGACGGGTGAGCGCCAGAACCAGCCCACCAGGTCCATCACGTGCACGGTGTGGTCAATGACCGC
>JBMNTK010000067.1:0-17086 GCA_050945695.1 Anaerolineae bacterium
AAGGACACCCGGGGACGGATCCGCCCGCCCCGCAGGGCCACCGCTTCCATCACCTGCGGGATCCCACCGCCCTGCGCCTCCGCCGCCACGTAGCGTCCGATCAGGGCCACCAGCAGCCCGCCCAGCGCCGGCAGCAGAGCCAGGGCCACCGGCCTCGCGAAGCCAGCGGTGAGCCCGGCCAGCCAGACGGCGGCCGAGGCCGTCGCCTGCACGGCCAAGCGGAACCCGACCGCGCCCAGGCCCGACGCCAGCCCCACCGCCAGTCCGGTAACCACCAGGACGAGCTCCTCCGGAGGCTGCCAGCGGTCAAGAGTGGCTGGGCCGCGCACCGTTCTACTCAGCAGAGACACCTTCCGATCACCTTTGTTCAGTCCGATAGGGGCCCTCACCCACGGCATTTGGCTTCGCCAAATGCCGACCCCCTCCCACGTGTGGGAGAGGGGAGGTCGCCCCCTCGCCCATGGAATGGGAGAGGGGGGTCGGGGGGTGAGGGCGTCTCAGCTCACCAGTTGAACCGCATCCGCGTGGCTACGTATAATCACCGGGTGAAGGAAGAAGCGCGCGAACACTCACCCACTGTCAGCGCTGCCTCCCTCCTCCGTGAGGCCACTGGCATCAGATCGTGGCGCCTGGGGCGCTACCTGGGCACAGTGCTTTATGTTGATTCCAGCTGGCCCCTGGCGCTCATCCTGCTGGCCTGGGCCCTGGCCGCCGGCTACTTGCCGCGCTCCCATCCTCAGTGGCCGGTGTGGGAGCGATGGCTGGCCGGCTCGCTCATCGCCGCCCTCTACTTCCTGGCAACCCTGGGCCGCGAGCTGATCCGCGCCTTCCTGGCCCGCGCCCTCGGGGAGCCGGCCGACCGCGTCAACGTCCACTTCTTCGGACGGGCCTCACAGGCAGGGGACCAGCCTCCCCATCCCCTGGTGGAACCAGTCATCACTGTGGCGGGGCCGGTGATATCCCTGACCTTGGCCGCCTTCCTGAGCCTGGCCGCGCATTTGCTCCTGCCTCCAGGCAGCTTCCTGGACGGCCTCTTCGATCGCCTGGCTGTGGTCCTCGCCTACTCCGCCGGCTTCAGCCTGCTACCCGGGTTGCCCCTGGATGGGGGAAGGCTGCTGCGGCTGGCGTGGTGGCAGGTCACCAAGGATCTCCGAGCCGCCAGCCGGGCCGCGGCCTGGGCCGGGCAGACCCTGGCCTTCCTGCTGGTGGTCTACGGGGCCCTGCGGCTCTTCCAGGGCGACCGGCTCACCGGGCTCTGGGTCACCTCCGCCGGATGGCTGCTGCGCAACGCCGCCGTGTCCAGCTTTCGCCAGATCGTGGTGCGCGAGGTGATGGCCCAGATATCTGCCGAGCGCATCATGAGCCGGGACTTCACCAGCGTGAGCCCCGACCTTACCCTGCGGCAGCTGATGGAGGAGTACGTCGTCCGCCGCTATCAGCATGCTTACCCCGTCCTGGACGATGGCCGGCTACTGGGAATCGTGTGCCCTCACGACATCAGTCGGGTGGACAGCCTCCACTGGGACAACACCTCCGTGCGGGAGGTCATGACGCCTACCTCTGATCTGCTCGTGGTATCCCCCGAAGACGACGGGAACCTCATCCTAGAGCGCCTAGCCCTCCGCGACCTCAACCAGCTGCCGGTGGTGGATCGGGGGCGGCTGGCCGGAATGGTCAGCCGCAACGATGTGCTGCGTTTCCTCCAGTGGCAGACCGACATGGACATGTACACATAGAAAGCCGGGACGCACTGGGTGCGCCCCGGCTGGTACGGCGTGTAGTAGAAGTGTCGGACTACCGGGCGTAAGGGTCGGCTGCGTCGCGCAGACCGTCACCCACGAAGTTGAAGGCCAGCACAGCGATCACGACGAAGATACCCGGCAGCAGCAGCCACGGGGCCTGCGCCACCACCCTCAGCTTCTGGGCCTCGTTCAGGATGACGCCCCAGCTCACCGCGGGCGGCCGCATTCCCACCCCCAGGAAGCTCAGGGAGGTCTCACCCAAGATCATGCCCGGGATGGCCAGCGTCAGGTTGGCGATCAGGTAGCTGAGGAACGAAGGCACCAGGTGCCGCACGATGATCCGCAGCTCCGAAGCCCCCGCCAACCTCGCGGCGGTGACGAAGTCCTCCTCACGTAGTGAGAGGAAGCGGCCACGCACCACGCGCGCCAGACCGGTCCAGCCGATGAAGGACAAGATCACCAGGATGGAGAAGTAGACCCTGACCGGCGACCAGTACACGGGCAGGGCCGCGGCCAGAGCCATCCACAAGGGAATCTCCGGGATGGAGCGCAGGAACTCGATGATACGCTGGACGATGGTATCTACTACCCCACCGTAGTACCCGGACGCTCCACCGATCAGGACTCCCAGGACCAGCGAGATGATCACGCCCACGAATCCCACCGACAGCGAGATCCGGCTGCCGTGGATGATTCGGGATAGCATGTCGCGCCCCATGCGGTCGCTGCCCAGGAAGAACAGGGAGCGCTCGCCGCCTTCCAGGCCGAAGAGGTGGATGTCACTCTCGATCAGCCCGAACATCTTGTAGGGGTCGCCACGCACGAAGAACTCGATGTTGTACTTGACGCTGGTGTCTTCCGTGTAGGTCTTGGTCAGAGTGCGAGTATCTACCTGCTGTTCCAGCCCGTAGACGAAGGGCCGCAGACTGAAGTTGCCTTGCGTATCGCGGAAATGGATCTTCCGTGGCGGCACGAAGAGCAGCTTGGTGTTCTGCTTGTTGTGGTCATAGGGGGCGAAGAAGTCGGCAAAGATCGCCACGATGTACAGTGCTACCAGCACTATCACGCTGGCCACTGCCAGTTTGTGCTTGAGGAAGCGCCAATACATGAGCTTCCACTGCGACGCCACGAAGATGCTCGCCGTTTCCTCGCGGTCCGGAGCCTCTTCCCACGCAGTCGTGGTTACATCAGCTTGAGTCATCTCTTAGCCTCTCGCTCTCGTCCTTCCAGATTAGTCGCTCAGCCTAATGCGTGGGTCGAGCCAAGCTAGCAGGATGTCGGATATCAGGGTGCCCAAGATGGTCAGGAAGCTCAGCAGCAACAGGAAGCTGCCGGCCAAGTACATGTCCTGGCTCATGAGCGAGTGCAGCAGAATGGGACCGGTGGTGGGAAGGCCGAGCACGATGGAGATGATGGTGGTACCGGAGATCAGGCCAGGGAGGGACCAGCCCACGGTGCTCACGAACGGGTTCAGCGCTACCCGAACCGGGTACTTCAGGATCACGCGGTTCTCTTTGAGGCCCTTGGCCCGGCCGGTGACCACATAGGGCTTGCGCAGCTCGTCGAGCATCATGGCCCGCATGGTACGGATCAACCCGGCACTACCGAGCAACCCCAGGATGAGCACCGGCAAGACCGCATGCTTGAGCAAGTCCAGCACCTTGCCCAGGCTCCAAGACGCTTCGCGGTACTCG
The DNA here is from genome assembly GCA_050945695.1 of Anaerolineae bacterium. Taxonomy (GTDB): domain Bacteria; phylum Chloroflexota; class Anaerolineae; order DRVO01; family DRVO01; genus Ch71. The sequence continues at coordinate 3,437 of JBMNTK010000067.1, forward strand.
GGCGAGAAGAGGCCCGTGATATTCGTGCCGGTCTTTACGAAGACGAACCACATGAGCACCAGCGCTACCAGGAACTGAGGGATGGCGGCGCCCAGGAAGGCCATGCCGGTGAACAGGTAGTCACCGACACTGTACTGCTTCACCGCCGAGTACACGCCTATGGGGAAGGCGGTGATCCAGTGAATGATGAGCGCCAGGAAGGAAATGACAAAGGTCAGTGCCATGGGCTCTTTCAGGAGGTCAACGACGGGCTTGTTCCACTCGAACGACTGGCCGAAGTCGCCCTGCAGAACGTTGCCCATCCACTTAAGGTACTGCATGTAGATCGGCTGCCCGAGCCCATAGCGCACTTTCAGCGACTCGATAGTAGCCTGGTCCACCGTCTCGCCCGTGCTGCTCAGGCGAGCGATGTAGGAGGTCAGCCAGTCTCCTGGTGGCAGCTGGATAATGACGAACGTCACTATCGAGACCGCCAGCAGGGTCGGAATCATGAATATGATTCGTCGCAAAACGTACCGTAGCATGCACCTTCCTCCGTTCGGGCGTTGCTCAGTCTATGGGGCCTCGGCCTCGCCTAACATAGTCGCTGCATTCCCGCTGAGGACGGCATGCTTGACCTGCTCGTCCACGCTGGAACAGCGGATTCGCTCCATACACACGTTGGGATATGACATACCATAATTGCTGCCGCTCAGCAGGCGATTGCCGAACCCCTCTTGCACTAGCTGTTCCAGTGCCAGACCAATCTCCAGGTTGGACAATTCCAGGTGTACATTGGGAGCATTCCGGAGAATGTCAATCGTCTCATACCACTGGCTACGATTGGCGCCCAAGAGCAGTATCCTAAGCTGAGGGAACCTCTGAGCCAGCTGCAGAGCATCCCCCGGCCGGCCGTTAACCCAGGGTACACCGCGAACGGCATTTAGCGCCACAACGACTGGCCATCCGCGCGAAACGGCCTCCTGGGCCAGCCCCTCGGCCGCCTCGCCGTCCACGCGGTTGTGGTAGAACGCAGGAGCGATCCGGACGGCCCTTACCCCTCTCTCGGCCCATTCGGCCACCTGCGACCGCCACTGGCCTCCGTCGTTCAAGTCCACCACCGGAACCGGTATCAGCCGGTCCTCGTGCCCAGCCACAGCGTCGAAGAGGGCTCGATTGCCGGCCCCGGGCTCATGAATGCAGGCTGTGAGGTGAGACACCAAGCCCCGCGCTATGCCGAACCGGTCCATAGCCCGGAGCATCTCCTCCGCCGAGTCCACCCCAATGGGTCGCCATCCCAAGCGCCCCAGTACTAGGTTGGCGTCGAAGGCGCTCATCGCCGCGCCCCTATCAGTCGGAGGATGTTGGTCCCCAGGATCAGCTCCCGTTCGGGCTCGCTCAGTTCGGCCGCCCGGACCTGGGCCAGGCAGTGCGAGGGCTCTAGGAAGGGGTTGTCGGTGCCGTAGAGGACGCGTTCTGCTCCCACAGCACCCACGAAGGCCTCCACCCTGCCCAAGTCGGTGCACGAAGCACAGATGTCAAGGTAGGTGTTGGGTACAGAGGCCATCATGCTGAGGCAATCTGACCAAGCGTAACCCCCGGAATGGCCAACGATGAAGTTCACCCCGGGATGCCGCTGGGCCGCATTCACCACCTGCCTGACCTCCGCCGGGCCAAAGGCGTGAGCCAGCACGGGAACGCCGTACTCCTCGCCCTTGGCATAGAGGGGGTCATAGCGGGGATCGTCGTATGGGACACTGTTGTGGGACTGATGCACCTTGATGCCGCGGAAGCCTTCGTCGCCGAGGTAGCGGTCTGCCTCGGCCAACGAGTCCTGGAGGTAGCGGGGGCACAGGATCACGAACCCAATCAGGCGATCGGGGAAAGCGCGCACCGCCGAGAGCGTGACCTGGTTTCCCCCTCGCATGTCGCAGCGCAGGTACCGGCTGGCAGATGTGCATGCGAGGTCGACCCCGGTACGGTCCATCATCCCGATGGCCTGCGCAACCGTGGGCCTCACCCCCTCCTCAGGCCAGCACACGCCCACATGCGCATGGGCGTCAACTATCAAAGCTCCCCCTCAGTGCCTCGTTGTGACGCTCAGGGGCCATGGGCGAGTAGTCGCCCATGGCCCCTGTCTAACTTACCCTACGCCGGACGGCGCCAGAGCTGGAACGGCCAGCCGATGCCTTCGTGATAGGTACGGTACTCGGCCGGAGCTTCCTTGGGTGCGTTCACGATCCCGTTCTTGACGATCGTGGGCTGAATGTCGATGGAGCAGGTGCCGATGATGTACACGTTCTCGTTGTGCCGGTCCAGGATCTTCCGGCCCAACTCGATACGCTTGGCCTCATCGGGCTCTTCCTTGAGCTGGTTGTACCAGTCGATGATGTCCTTGATCTCCTGCGGCGGCTCCATCCCCGCGTCGGGGTTGAGGGCCCACGTGGCGTAGGCCTGAGCCCAGTAGCAGCTCCCGTACGGGACGAACCAGACCGGGTCCAGGATCCACAGGATCTTGGCGATGTCGTAGGCGGGCATCATGGACTCGTTGGCCAGTGCGCGCTGTGACCAGAGCGTGCGCTCGATCTCGCGAGCCTGGGCGTCGATGCCAAGCGCCTGCCAGTAGCTGGCCACCTGGCTAAAGATGTCGATGACGGGCACGCCCATCTCGCTGGGGTAGCACTCCAGGATCAGCTGGAGACGCTCCCCATCCGGGCGGAGCCGGAAGCCCTCGGGATCGCGCTGGTCCAGCCCGATGCTGTCCAGGAGCTCGTTGGCCTTGTCCGGGTCGTATTCGATGGCCGTGGTGCCGTAGCCCTCTTTGTAGAAGGGATCGCGGTTGCTGCCCACCGGGTTGCCGGGGGTGGCCAAGCTGAACCAGAACAGGTCGTTCATCTCCTCCCGGTTGATGCCATAGGACAGGGCATGCCGGAATTCCTTCTGGGCGAAGATCTCGCGGACCGGCTCGTCGCTCCAGCTCTGGTTGACGTATACGCAAGGGAAGGGGCCGCCAATCCAGTGCCGGACTTCATACCCGCCGCTCTCTTCGTTCTCCTTGAGCAACGAGTAGTTGGCGAAGCCCATGTGCCGGTACTGGTAGTCAAGCTCACCGGCGATGGTCTTCATCATGATCACTTCGTTGTTCTCAGCCAGGTCCACCACAACCCGCTCGAAGTACGGCAGCTGCTGCCCGGCCGTGTCCACCTTCCAGTAGTACGGGTTGCGGACGCAGGTCATGCGCTGGGCAGGGAAGGGAGTCTCCACCTTCCAGGCCCACAGGACCGGGCAGTCGGGGTTGGTCATGGTCTCGTTACGGTTGGCGAAGAGCTCGTACCACTGCTCGAACTCCGCCTCCTCGACCTTGGCCTGCAGCTCGTCCTCAGGGGTGTACTTGGGGTGGAACTGCATGAGGTAGTGCTTGGGAGCGATGATGGCCGGGCCCTGGAAAGCCATGAAGTCGATGAGGATACCGTACGGGGTAGCGAACTTGAAGGTGACGGTGTAGTCGTCCACCTTCTCGATCACCACGGGCTTTCCACCGACGGTCAGCCAGGCGGGGAAGGTAGGGGTGAGGAACTCGTTGAGAGCGATATCCTCGTACCAGAACATGATGTCGTCAGCGGTGAAGGGCTCACCGTCGGACCAGCGCATCCCCTCGCGCAGGTGGAAGGTGTAGGTGGCGCCGTCGTCGGTGATATCCCAGCTCTTGGCGATGTTGGGGATGGCCTTGAGCTCTTCTCCGTGGTAGTCCCAGCGGGTGAACGCCTCGAACACGAGGGTGCGGTGACCGGTGAGGTCCCCAGGGCCGGTGAGCACGCGGTGCATGTCGTCACAGTACTGGCCGACCTCTTCGTAGGGCTCCACGATCACGGGCTCGAGCGGCAACCGCTCCTCAACCGGAGGCAGTTCGCCTGCAGCCACCTTCGCAGCCAGGCTGGGGGCCTCGCTGTAGCGGGAGCCCGACGTAGGAGCGGTGGTGGCGGGTGCGGAGGTTGCGGCTGGGGCAGTGGTTGCTTGGGGTGCGGTGGTGGCGGCCGGCGCGGTACTTGCCGGTTCCTCCGCCGGTGCGCTGGTCGGGGCTGGTCCGCCGCCACAAGCGGCCATCGCTGCTGCCGAAGTGGCGAGTCCAGCGGTGCGAAGGAACGACCGTCGGGTGAACGTGCTGCCGGCCATGAGCCTCTCTCCTATCGCATTGCTTCGGGGAACGCGGGACTTAGGCTAGTATTACACCACGCGCTTCTTGATCTTGTCAACTGGCGCCCGGCTGGCCGCCCGGGAAACGCGCCCAAAGCGCCCAGGAAACGCCCGGAGGACAGCCTCGGAGGTGTTCACGCGGCCGGCCGCGCCCGCCGCCAGGCCGACGTGGCGGTACACGAAGACAGTGAGGGATAGGGGGAAGGGTCAACGAAAGCGGGGGCCCGTGGGGCCCCCGCTGGGTTGCGAGTGTGGTCGCGGGAAGGCTAGGACTGGCGACGCCAAACCTGGAACGGCCAGGTGATGGCCTCGTGCCGCAGCCGGTTCTCGCCCACCGCCTGGTCCAGCACGTTGACCAGATCGTTCTTGACCACAGTAGGCAGGATGTCTATGGAGCAGGTGCCCACGATGTAGATCTGCTCGTTGTGGCGCTCGAGGATCCTGCGGCCAAGCTCGATCCTGCGGTCAGGATCAGGCTCGGTCTTGAGGGCATCGTACCACTCGATGATCTCCTTGACCTCGTCGGTGGGCTCCAGCCCCGCCGTCCCGCCGGAGCGCTGCCAGAGGGCGTAGTTGGGCGCCCAGTAGCAGTAGCTGCCGTAGGGAACGAACCACCCGGGGTCGATGACCCACAGGATCTTGGCGATGTCGTAGGAGGGCAGATCCATCTCGTTGCCGAGGGCCCGCTGCGACCACAGCGACCGCTCAACCTCACGAGCCTGGGCGTCTATGCCCACCTCCTGCCAGTACATGGCCACCTGGCTGAAGATGTCGATGGCGGGCACACCCATCTCGCTGGGGTAGGACTCCAGGATCATGGTCAGGCGCTGGCCATCGGGGCGCAGCCGGAAGCCATCCGCGTCCCGCTGATCCAACCCCGCCTGGTCCAGAAGCTCATTGGCCCGGTCCGGGTCGTACTCGATGGCGTTGCTGCCGAAGCCCTCGGCCCAGTAGGGATCGCGCGGGCTAGCCACCGGGTTGCCGGGCGTGGCCAAGCTGAACCAGAACAGGTCGTTCATCTCTTCCCGGTTCAGCGCATAGGACAGCGCATGCCGGAACTCGGTGGTCTGGAAGACCTCCCTCAACCCCTCGTCGTTGGCGCTCTGGTTGATGTAGACGCAGGGGAAGGGGCCACCGATCCAGTCGTGGACGGTGTAGCCGCCCCGCTCTTCGTTCTCGCGCAGCAGCGAGTAGTTAGCGAAGCCCATGTGCCGGTACTGGAGGTCCACTTCGCCAGCCACGGCCTTCATCAGGGCCACCTGACCGTCCTGGGCCAGGTCAACCACCATGCGCTCGAAGTAAGGCAGCTGCTTGCCCTCGGTGTCCACCTTCCAGTAGTAGGGGTTGCGCTCGCAGACTACTCGGTCGGCTGGCGGGGGAACGGTCACCATCCATGGAGCCACCGTGGGCCGGTCAGGGTTGAGCGCCATGTTGTTACGGTCGGCGAAGAGCTCGTACCAGTTCTCGAACTGAGCCTCGTCCAGCCTGGCTGCCAACTCGTCAGCATCGGCGTAGTTGACGTGGAACTGCTCCAGGTAATGACGGGGAACGATGATCCCGTCGCCGACGAAGGCGAGGTAGTCCAGCAGGATGCCGTAAGGCTGAGCGAACCGGAAGGTGACGGTGTAGTCGTCCACCTTCTCGATGACCGCGGGCTCGCCGCCTACTCTCAGCCAGTCGGGGAAGCTGGGGGTGAGTTCCTCGTTGAGGGCGATGTCCTGATACCAGAAGAGGATGTCATCGGCAGTGAAGGGCTCCCCGTCCGACCAGCGCACGCCCCGGCGCAGGTGGAACGTGTACTCCCGGCCTTCGTCGCCTATGTCCCAGCTGGTGGCCAGGTTAGGCACGATCTCGATGGCGCCGGTGCGGTTGTCGAAGCGGACCAGGCTCTCGAGGAGCATCATGGTGTACGCGTAGGCGTCCGTCGGTCCGGTAAAGACGCGGTGGAAGTCATCGCTGTACTGGCCGATCTCCTCGAAGGGCTCTACCACCAGGGGCTCAGCCGGGAGGCGCTCCTCGACCGGAGGGAGCTCGCCTGCCGCCACCCGCTTGGCCAGGCTGGGAGCTTCGGTGTAGCGGGAAGGGGGAGCAGCGGTGGCTTCAGCGGCGGGGGTAGTAGGCTCGGGGGCGGTGGTCGCCTCAGGAGCGGTAGTGGGCTCCGGAGCCGTGGTGGCCTCTGGCGGAGTGGTGGCGGCAGCGGCCGGGGTGTCCGTCGCTGCCGGCGCCGGTGCGGGCGTGCCCCCACAAGCGGCCATCACGGCCGTCCCCGTGGCGAGGCCGGCTACCTGCAGGAAGTTCCGACGATTCAACCGTTCTGCAGACATCTCACGTTCCTCCCAACCGAATCTCGATACTACGCGGCTGACGTATCGCTTACCCAAAGTTAACGGGGCAGCGCCCGGACGTCAAGGGGAAATCCCCGGAGCCCGAGCCTTCGCCTACGCCATGCCCAGTAGCCGCAGCCCATTGCCGGATACGATCTTGTCGAAAGCGACTTGGCTGAGGTGTCCTTCCGCGAGCAGCCGCTTCAGGTACTCCAGCTGCGGCGCCCGCCCCTCCTCGTCAGCGAAACACACGTCAGTGCCGAAGAGGATCTTGTCCTGGAACTCCTCCAGGAAGCGGATGCCGTACTCCGGATCGCGAGTCAGGGCATTCCACCCGCTCCCGGCCGAGGTGTCGGCGTACATGTTGGGGTATTCCCGCAGCAGCCTGGCCACGGCCCCCTCCCGGTGCACTGGTCCCTTGGGGTAACCGCGCATCTCGTCCAGCGTCTTGACCTCAGCGATATTGGCCCAGAATCCGGGCCCATGGCCGATCACTATCGTGTCCGGGGCCAGCTGGAGGAGCCTCTCCAGGTGCGGCAGCCCCGGGTCGTCCTGGTAGCCGTAGTGCCCGGGCCCAAACACGGTGCTCTCGATGGTCACCAGCATCCCCCGCTCGCCCAGCTGCCGGAACATGTTGACATTGCGAGGGTCATCGAAGGGGACGTTGGCGGTGATCTCCCCCACTCCCCGGCAGCCATGGGCCTGGAACCAGTCCAGAATGGGCGAGAAGTCCGTGCTGGGACTGTTCGGGCCCCAGCGCGGGTCCATGTTGCCGAAGGGGATGATCCGGTCCGGATACCGGCCCGCGTCCACCACCTGGTCACGCACCGAAGCGCGTTCATCGAAGATCATGGGGAAGGGGCAGCCTTCCGGCGAGGCATTGTAGACCGGGAGGAACACAGCCTTGTCTATGCCCTCCTCCTCGAGCCGGGCCAACTGGTTCTCCCAGGTCATTGGGACCCGATCCTCGCGTCCGGTCATGCGGAAGTCCCCAACATGCAGGTGGAAGTCAATGATCATCGTCCGTCTCCTGGAATGACTCATACTCGCGCGCTATCGCGATGAAGGCCCGTATGTTCTCTGCTGGAATTCCCCGGCAACTCACATCGGCGTCTATGTGGGAAGCGCCCCCTTCCACTTCCTCCTGGTACCGTCGCCGCACCCCTTCCGGGGTGATGAGCAGGAGGTCATCCACCGGCAACAGGTAGCGGGTGAAGGGGATGGAGGTGTGCTGGCGGATCAGGGGACCGGTCAGGTACTGGTCGGCTCCGGGGTCGAAGTGATCCACCCTCAGAGGTTCGAGGAAGGCCAGGTGCTCGACGTGTAGGAGCTCCGAGTGCACCACCCGGCGCCCCGGCCCCAGCTCGGTGAAAATGCGCTCCCAGTAGGGGACCACGAACTCCGGCCACATGGCCGGCGATATCAGGCCGGCGAAGTCGTCGGCGATGCCTACCGTCCCGCCACCGCCTCCGTTGAGTGCACTGACGTGCCGCACGTAAGCCAGGTAGGTATCGGTCACCACCTCTAGGAGGTGGCGGGCCAGCTCCGGCGCCCGGTACAGGTCCTCCAGGAACTGCTGCCCTCGTAGCAGCATGGCCGTGGTGACCGGCCCTTCTTGACCGGCAGAGAGTGGCACTCTTCCCCCGGAGCGGGCCTCCAGAACGGCGCGCACCTCCAGCATCCGCTCCACGTTGGGGTCCGCTGCCGGGTCGGCGGGGGTCAGGCCGGCGACGGCTTCGTCATCAGTCAGGACCCGTCCCTGGTCGGCCAGCATCGGGGAATCGTCGTCGGGGAAGTAGATGTGGGCGCCCAGGGCAGCCGCCCCGATGTAGGCGGGGACGGCCACGTGCGGGCGGGTGACCTCCACCCCGAACAGCTCCAGGAAGCGCTCCCGGGCTCGCTCCTGGGTGCGGAACATCACCTCCGGATCGGTGTAGTACGCCCGCAGCCGGGTCCCGGCGTACTCGGTAAGGACCTCCGGAGAGACGGATAGACGCCAGGTGACTCGTCTCGTAATCGTAGTAACCCCCACAGCAACTGGGTTAGAGCGGCAGGCGGCCGCCGATAGAGCCGGCAGTAGACCATGCCCCCGACTGACCGTCAAGAGGGCACCGGCGCCGCTTGACCGGCCTTCCTCGATGCCCTACAACTCCCGGTACTTCCCCCACCCGCTGCAGGGAGGATACCGTGGTCATTGACATTCACACCCACATCGGCCAGCTCTACGGCCTCTACACCATCGGCGAAGGCCAGCCTATCACCTGGGAGGAGATCATCGCCCGCTTGGACACCGAAGGCATTGACCAGGCGGTTCTCCTGGCCAGCGGAGTGTCGCCCGAGGCTGTCACCTTCCCTTCGCTAGTGTACTGCGAGAATATGTCCGTCCGCGACCAGTTCCTGGGCGCTGCCCGCCACGCCGACCGCCTGATCCCGTTCGGCAACCTCGACCCCCGCTGGCTGGGCAACAAGCCTACGGCCGACTTCCGGCCCCTGCTGGGCTGGTTCCTTGATCACGGCGCCCGCGGCATCGGTGAGATCACGGCCAACATCCCCGCCGATGACCCGCGCACGGTCAACCTCTTCCAGCAGATCGGGGAGTTGGGCTTCCCCGTCCTCATCCACAACGTGGGGTTCCAGCCCGGCACCTACGGCCTCCAGGATGACCCCGGCATGCCCCGGCTGGAGAAGCTCCTGCAGTCCGCCCCCGATACCATCATCATCGGCCACGGCCAGGGCTTCTGGGCGGAAATCGCCGCAGACGTGACCCCGGAGACCAAGATGGGCTACCCCAAGGGCCCGGTCACCGCTGAGGGCGCGCTCCCCCGGCTGCTGCGGACCTACCCCAACCTCTATGCCGACATCTCGGCCAACAGCGGCTACAACGCCCTCACCCGCACACCCGAGTTCGGCATTCGCTTCCTGAATGAGTTCCAGGATAAGCTGCTGTTCGGTACCGACCACACCTTTGGCCGTCGTGACCTGCGCATGCCTCACCTGCCCTACCTGAAGGGACTCCTGGCCGAGGGTAAGCTTAGCAAGGCGGCGTATGACAAGATCACCGGCCTGAACGCGCACCGCATCCTGCGCCCGGCCTGATAGGGGCGGTAGGGAGCGGGATGCGGGCGCCCTGGAGCATCCGTGTAGGGGCGGCGCGGAGGGCGTCAGCCCGGAGCCCCGCCCGGGTGTCCCCAGGGAGGGGGAGTGTGCGGGCGACTGAAGCCGCCCGCGGACACGGCTTCGCCGTGCCTAGCGCTGAAGGCCTTCGGCCGCCGACGACATCCGAGTAGGGGCAGGCCACCGCGCCTGCCCCAAAGGGCAGACAGGGTCGTGCGCTCTTACACCTACTGGCGCGTCTTGTGCCTGTGGCGGGTCCATCCCCAGCCGGCCGAAGGGCCGGCTTCGCCTAGGTAGCCGGGGGGTTCAGCCCCCGCCGACAGCCCTCACCCACGCCATTTGGCCTCGCCAAATGGCGATCACCTCTCCCATTTCCATGGGAGAGGGGTGTCCGCCCCTACCCCCAACGGAACGGCTTGCCCAGCCTGACTACCCGCTCCGCAGGGGCATACCACCCCTGGGGCGCGTAATCCGACGTGTGCAGGTAGCACTGCACCCGCAGCTCGTCGCTCCCCTCGGTGAAGGTCAGCAGGCGGCTCATGGGCAGCGTCGTCTTCCAGGCATGATGGCGCGAGAGCGACGCCACGTTGATGAATGTCGTCCCCCACTTGCACTCCACGTGGGAGCGGCCGCCCTTGCGGTCATCGGGGTGGGTGTGGGTGTGGCCGCCCAGCCACAGGTCCACAGCCCCGGGGTTCTGGGCCAGGTAGCTCTCGAAGGCCTGCGCATCTGGCTTCCCGTCCACGAAGTACAGGTACGAGGCGCCCTCGGGGCCACCATCGGGGAAGTAGCCGTGGTAGTGAGACACCCAGCGGCCCTCTTCGTCGCGCTCGAACCCTTCCCAGGGCCCGGAGGCCACCGTCGTCTCCTTGAGCATGTGGTGATGGGCCGAGATGATCACGCAGTCCCGGTTGGCTTCCACCATCTCACGCCACCAGCGAAACGTCTCGCCGGTGACGGCACCGGCCGGGTAGCCGCCCTTCTCCCCCCGCCCCACGGGAGGGTCGCCGTCATTTCGGTCGCCCATCATCAGGAAGAGCAGGTTGCCCACCCGGAAGGAATACCGTTCCCAGGTGCCCTCAATGGGGTAGGGACGGCGTGCGGGGTCCACTCCGGAGAACTCGGTGTTCTCCCCGGTCGGGTCCACCCACTTCCGAAACCACCACTGGCAGGGCTCACCGGGGATGTTGGCGTCGTGGTTGCCGACCAGGTTGTAGAAATGCTCGCGGCGGTGCTTGCGGGCAGCGCCGAACTGCCGCACTACCTCCCGGCCCTCGTCGTCCTGAGGCGAGGTCTGGCTCCCCGACAGATCCCCCAGGTGCAGGGCGATGTCCCAGTCGAAGGGTGGGCCACCCTCGGAGCCGCCAAGCTCAGACTGGCGGATGGCGTCAGCCAGGCTCTCCCTGCCGTGTCGCAGGTCGGTGCCCACGTGGGCGCACCCCATGGCCCATAGGCGAAAGTGCTTAGCCACGCTCTCTACTCCAGCCAGTGATCCCAGAACTTGGCCTTGCCGGCGTCGCTCACCATCGCGGCCAAGTCCGCTCGCGTCGCCCCCTCGTCCAGGGCCTGCTCCACCTCCTGAGCAGCCTCGATGAAAGCATAGACCTTGCTGCGCTGAGGCTCGTGCACCAGCAGGCCCTCGATGTACGTGAACACCGCGCACGCCCCGTCGGCCGCCGCCTGGAACACGAAGTCCCGCACGTCATCGGCGCTCATGCTGAGATAGTGGAAGCTGCCCAGCCGCCACCCGAAGGGCACTCGACAGCAATCCCAGATGATCCGAGGGTTGAGCCGGTGCGAGATCGAGGGATCGAAGTAGCTTAGGCCCACCTCCTCCAAGTAGGGCAGTTGGGCCGGCCGCAGGTCCTCGACGTGAGCGCGGCGCCTGCCCGTGGTCATCGCCCGGTAGAACCCGTCCCACGCCGGCACGACCATCTCGGAGAACAGGTAGGGCGGGATGTTGCTGGCGATATCGTCACACATCCCCGCGCCGTTAGGGTTGATGGGCTCGGTTCCGCTGACGCGACAGCGGAAGCGGTGAAACTCGGCGATGCTGTCCACCACCAGACCCAGGAACTCCTTGGTTCGCTCGGGTTGGTCGAAGATGTCGGTGAAGAAGCCTTCGCCCCGGAGCTCCCAGGCGGTGGTGATGGGGCCCTCCAGGCCGTAGGAGAAGCCGACCTTCTGGCCGGGGAAGGCGGCCTGCAGCTTCTCCAGGAAGTCGAGGAAGAAGGGGGCCATCCCGGCAGTGGCGAAGTCCACCGGCTCCTTCAGGGCCGCGATCCCCTCCTCCAGCGAGGAGTAGATGTGGGCGTGCGCGACCTCACCGCCTTCAGGGAAGATGAGCTCGGAGCCCAGCCCGTTGACGTGGCCATAGCTCACCGCTGGGGTGGCCAGGGGCACCGGCGCCACCACCTCCGGGAACATCTCGTCCAGCATCGGCTGGCCGCGGCGGTAAGCCTCGATGCATGCGTCAGGGTTGAGGTTGAACTGCTTGATGGGGATGCCGGCAAGCTCCCGCAGGGCCGCCTGGGTGGCGCCCACGCTCCACCGGAACCCGGCCTGTTGGCGAGCGTGCTCGTAGTCCGGTCTGTTCACGCATGTGCCTCCACGGCAATGGACCCTTCAGGCGCCGCTGATGCCCAGGGTGCCTGAAGGGTCCGATACGTGTTGGTTCAGGCCTGACGCAGCTGGGCAACTACCTGCTGAGCCGTCTCCAGGACGATGGGCTCTGCCTCGGCCGTCAGCTTGGACGCCGGCAAGGTGGCCTCGTATCCGCCCTCAGCATAGTGGGCCGCGGTGGCCAGATAGCCGGCTCGACCGTTGTTGGAATAGCCGGCGACCAGCACCTGCTGCCAGCCCTCGAGGCGCTCCTCCAGCCATAGCGCATACTCGACCACCGGCTCACCCGGCAGGGCGACGATCAGGATGTCGCCGATCCTCAGAGCCTGGATGGGATAGGGCAGCGGATTGCCCTCGTGGTCGGTCAGGTCCAGCACCTTCTCGGCGCCGCCCAGTGCCGTACCTACGGCTCCCCTCGCCCGACCCTCCCGGGTTCCGGCACGCGAGGCCGCCCGCAACGCAGCGCCGCCCAGGGAGAAGCCGCACCAGCGCAGATCCTCCTCATCACCGCTGCGGAAGCCGTCGCCCCCGCCCAGGTTGGCCCGGATGTTGCCCGTGCACCCCTGCATGAACATGGGCGTGCACTGGAGGCCGAAACCCAGGGAGACCAGATCCTGAGCGTAGCCGGGGAAATCGGCGCTGATGGCCAGGTTCTCGCTGCGCAGAGCGTTGGCATGGCACACCGCGTGGAAGAGCACGGCGCCCGGTCGGGCATCGCCGATGTCGAAGCGCAGCACCCGCACTCGCCGGTCCACCACCCCGGTCTCATTGGGCGCCATGATCACCTTGCCATCAGCCGTCATCCGCCGCCGGTTTACGTTGAACTCGATGGTGTCCTCGTCGTAGAACACCTCGGCAGGCTGGAGCTCCCGGCTGGCGATCCGAGCGGCGCCGCCCATCTTCTCCACCACCTGCGAGAGGTAGCAGTCATACTTGCGGGTGTCGGGCCCGGCGTGGGTGTGCGACCAGTTGACGAGGATGTGCGCCTCGGGGACCCCCGCCGCCTCATTGATGGCCTTGCGCATGGCCCGGGTGTGATCCCACGAGATCCCCAGCAGGTCCAAAGTGACGATGACCACGCGAGTGTGGCCGTTGTCCAGGAGCAGCAGCCGCCCCAACAGCGGATCGTGGACGTCGTTGCTGGGCTCCTTGCGGCCGGCATAGCCACCCAGGTCGTAGCCCACCGGCGGCGTTATGTCTACCGTGACGGCAGCGGCTCGCAGACCGGCATACGTTCCTTCCTGTTGCACAGATCCCTCCCTATGCGGTTCGTCTTGTGGAGCGAGTAACCCCAACCAGCGGCAGGCTCCGGATGCGATGGTGGATGTAGGGGCGGACGACCCCGTCCGCCCTTTGGGGCAGGCCACCGTGCCTGCCCCTACCCGGATCTCGTCGGCGCGTCCAGTCAGCCCGCCGT
>JBMNTK010000068.1:0-17064 GCA_050945695.1 Anaerolineae bacterium
AGACATGGTTCGCGGCCTGACCCGCGGCGCCAACGACTACCTCTGCAAGCCTTTCGGCGTGCTTGAGCTGACCGAAGCGGTGAATGCGCTGCTCGAGGCCTCTGAGTACCGTCGGCCGGGGGCACGGTCTGCCTAAGGGCCCACAGCGCACCGATGGTGGTGCGCATCAACGCCGGGTTTGTGGCACGGGGCAGTTCAGCCAGAGCTGGGCCCGAGCCAATCAGACAGTCTGGCAGACCAATGGAGGTCCGCAATGTCGGAGCATCGGGGCACCAGCAGACGAGGTTTCCTCAAGGGTTCGGTCATCGCCGGGGCGGGAGCTTTGGCCGCTCAGGGCGGCATGGCAGCGGCCCAGGAAGCACAAGCGGACGCCCCCGCCGAGGTCCACGATTTCGACGTGGTGGTGGTGGGCGCCGGCGCAGCCGGCCTGTGGGCAGCGCTGGAAGCGCACGCCGGCGGGGCAAAGGTGGCTCTGCTGGAGAAGCAGAACACCTCACTGCTGTCCGGATGTGCCCTTTGTGGCGGTGCCATCGTCGGTAGCGCCACCAAGGGGCAGTCGGAAGCCGGGATCGAGGACGACCCGGAGGCCCATTTCCGTGACCACATGCGCATTTCCCGTATGACCGCCGACCCCGAGATCTCCCGCGCCTACTGCGAAGGTAGCGGCGAGGTCGTGGACTGGTTCATAGACCGTGGGGTGGAGATGCAGGTGGTACCGTGGGTGCTCAACCACAAGACCACTGTGGGAAGAGCCCACTGGACCGACAACCGCGGCGTGCCCTGGGTCGAGGCCCTCGAGGCTGAGCTCAAGGAGACGACGGTTGAGATCTTCTACGAGACCCCCGGCCGCGAGCTGGTCTTCGGAGAGGATGGCTCCATCGCCGGCATAATGGCCGTGAATGCCGATGGCCAGAAGATCCAGTTCAACGCCAAGGCGGTCGTCCTTTGCACAGGCGGCTTCCCCAACAACCCTGAGATGCTCACCCGCTATGGGTTCGCTCTTTCTGAGGGCATCCCTGGGTGTCCTGGTGCCACGGGCGACGGTATCAACATGGGGTTGTCGGCCGGCGCGCTGGTCAAGGACATGGAATGGGGGATGGACTACTACTGGCTCAAGGGCAACATCCTGGGCGGGATGATCCCCGGCGAGATGGTGATGGTCAACGCCGACGGCAAGCGCTTCGTCGGCGAGCACTCCGGCTACATGCTCGTTCTTCCCCGCGTTCACGACCAGCCTGATGGCGTCGTCTGGGCTGTGTTCGGCTCGGAGGTCGTCGCGGCCAAGGGATACACCGAGGAACAGCTGCAGGACGCGGAGGCAAAGGGGTTCCTCCTCAAGGCCGACACCATCGAAGACCTGGGCCACGCCCTTCTCGTGGACCCGATTGCCTTCGTTGACACCATCGCGGCATACAACGATGGGGTGGAAGCAGGCGAGGACAAGCAGTTCGGCAAGCCGGCGGAGCAGCTGGTGCCGATCGCGGAGCCGCCCTTCTACGCTGCTCGGGTATGGACACCTAAGCCCACCCTCACCTATGGCGGGTTGATCATCAACGCCGAGGCTGAGGTCCTCGACGCCAAGCGCGACGCGATCCCAGGCCTCTACGCCGCCGGTGACGACACTGCCGGTGCCCTCGGGCGCTACTACCCTGGCTCTGGAAGCGCCATCGGAAGCGCAATGGTCATGGGTCGCATCGCCGGGCGCAACGCAGCCACGTTCGCCGTTGGTGGGCTGGGCTAGTCTCCCCTAACCAGGCACACACCTGGTCTCTTCGACAGGACGCCCCTTCGCCCTGAGCAGGGCGAAGGGGCGTTACCGTTTCGCGATACCGGTTCTCCCGCCGGCGACGTCCGGGTAGGGGCAGGCCACCGCGCCTGCCCCAGAGGGCGGACAGGGTCGTCCGCCCCTACAGCTTTCGACCGAGGGGCTGGGCGCGGCGGTGACGTCCGGTAGGGGCAGGCCACCGCGCCTGCCCCAGGTGTCGTCCGCCCTACCGCCGTAGCAGGTGGCCGGCCACCTGCAGCAGCGACGCCGGGTCCAGAAGCATGTTGGTGTAGGCAGCATTGGCCATGGGGCAGGCGCACTCACCGGCGCGAATGCTGCGGCGCAGCCGCGTCGCCTCCTCCCCCTGCCATATGGGGCGCAGGTCGTAGCCCGTCTGCCTGAGGTTGCCGATGGGCTCCGCCCGGGTGCAGCAGGTCCAGACGTCACCGTCGGGGGCGAAGTGGCCGCTGGCCCAACCGGCGTAGCAGGGTATGACCTGCCGCTCCTCCTCCACAATCTCGGCCGCCAGCCGGTAGTAGCGGGCCCGGAAGGCCTGGGTAAGGGCAGCAAACCCCTTGGCCGACACAGAGCCGGCGGCCAGCAGGTCCTCCACCGCCTGCCGGTACTCCTCGGGGCTCGGGGTGATGTCGCTGTCCAGCGTGTCCAGCTCTCGGCGCTGCTCCGCGATCTCGGTGATGTAGCTGTCGGGCTCCAGCGCCGCCAGCGCCTGCCGGATTTCTGGCAGCCGCTGCACGTTGTGGCGCGAGATCACGGTGTGGATGCTCAGAGTGAGGTTGGGCCGCCGCAGCTGCTTGAGGGCCGCCCAGGTCCCCATCGCCTTCTCCCAGTTGCCCGGCACCCCTCGGATCTGGTCGTGGCGCTCACCCACTTCGTCCAGGGAGAGGTTGATGCCCACGTTGCTCTGGGGACAGGCGGCAGCGATGCGGTCACAGGTCTCGGCGATCCGGTCGCCCAGGAGGCCATTGGTGGGAATGGTGATGGCCAGGGGCCGGCAATGCTCGTACGCAGAGGCAACGATCTCGGCCAAGTCGCGCCGCAAGAAGGGCTCGCCGCCGCTGAAGGTCAGGTATCGGGGCGCGTGGCCCAGGCGGGCGAAAACCCTCTGCCACTCCTCCAGCGTGAGCTCATCTGAGTGCTTCCGCCAGACGTTGCAGGTCCGGCAGCGGCTGTTGCAGCGGTAGGTGACACTCACCACCAGGCTGAAGGGCAGGCTCGGAACCCCCAGCAGGCGAAAGCCCCACTGGCGCGCCAGCCCCGGCAACAAGGACAGGGGGTTCACGCTCAGCCCCTCTCCGCCAGCAGGTAGCGATGGTGGGCCCAGAAGCCCTTCAGCCAGGCGGGTAGCCGCGAGCGCTCCAGCCAAGCATGGCGCAGTACCCGCTCCCGCAGGTCGGGCTGGCGACCCAGGTAGTAGTCCATGGTGCTCCATTCCCACGAGTCCCCGCTGAAGCGCTGTTGCAGGCGCTCAGAGCGGATCCCCAGGCGCTGCAGGAGCTCCGCTACCGGCATCACCGTATCCGGCCAGGGGGGCACGTCCATCACGCCCCGCTCGATCACCCGGTAACCGCAGGTCTCCAGCACCCGCCGCACTCGGCCGATGTCCGTCCAGCTCTCATCCACCCCACGGAAGAACTCCGGCTCGGCGACGTACTTGCGCAGCAAGTAGCCGGGCTGACGCGGGTTGGGCATGGCCACAAACACCAGCCGGCCTGAGACCCGGCACAGCTCCCGCAGGAGCGCCTCGGCGTCCTGCAGGTACCACAGGCCGGCCCACTGCCAGGCCAGGTCGAAGGAACCGTCCGCGAAGGGCAAGGACCCCAGGGTTGGCTGGAACCGGAAGTCGGCCTCCAGGCCCAGCTCGGCCCAGATGCGCTGCACCCCTTGCAGCCGTTCCTCGTTCGTGTCCATCAGGGTGATGGCGCAGCCCAGCCGGGCCAGATGGACGCTGTTGATCCCGGAGACGCCGGCCATGCCGTACAGCGGAGCCTCAAGCACCCGCTCCAGGCCGAAGCGGTGCTTGAGGCCTTCCAGGTAGTCATTGAGGATCAGGCGCTCGTAGACCAGGCCCAGCCCCTCGTTGTAGTCCGTCAGATAGCGGCGCCAGACAGGTTCTGCTGCCAGCTTGCCGGTATCGGTACCGGTCACGTCAGTCTCCACCTCCAGACGGTTGAGACCGGAAGGTGATCACCAGTGCGCCCTCCTCATACCGCGCCCCCTCCACGGGCAGGCGCGCTAGGCTGTCGGGCAGAAGGAGGTTGTGTTTGTGGCTGCCCACGATGATGATCAGCTCTTCCCGTTTGCGCACCAGGTCAATGTCCTCCCGCCGAGCCAGAGGGAGCTGCAGCCGCAGCCGATAGGTGCCGTTAGCCTTGGTAACGTCGTAGAAGCGGCCTCGGTAGAACACCTGCGAGGGGTCTTGGTCCCCGAAAGCGGCTTCGGCGGCACGGCGCAGCATATCTATCCCCACCACCTCGCGCGAGAACATCGGCACCTGGAAGAGGGGAATGGGTGAGAATGCCTGCTGTACTAGCTCCAGGTTCTCGGCCTGCGACCGCTTCCATTCCGCGAAGTACGGATCGGTCACCTCTTCCGGTATCACCCGGTTGCAGATGACGGCGTCCATGGGGAAAGCGTAGAGGCTGACGTAGGTCAAGGTGCGCTGGGCCTCTTTGATCACCATCTTGTCGGGGTTGAGGACGATGCGCACGCTGGAGATATCCGGGTCTGCCAGCACGCCGTGCATACGGTTGAGGTCCTGCATCAACTCGCTCAGCCCAGCGAAGACGCTATCGTCTGGCAGGGGCATGTCGGTGACGTTGCGCAGGAGGGGGCGGGCAAGCCTCAGGGCCTGGCGCTGAACGGGGAAGATGCGCTGCAGGTACCAGTTGGCCGCTTCGGGGAAGGCCAGGAATCGCAGCGTCTCCGCCGTGGGCGCCATGTCCACGATGACGACATCGAACTCACCCGAGTCTTGCAGGTGGATGATCTGCAAGAGGCTGGCTAGCTCGTCCATCCCGGGGATGACGGCCACCTCGTCTGCGATCACCTCATCGAGCCCTCTCCAGGACAGGAGCGAGGCCAGGTACTCCTGGACGTTTCGCCAGTGCTTCTTCATCTGGTAGAGGACGTCTATCTCTTGAGCCCAGAAGTTGGGCGCCAGTTGCTTGGGCTCCGGGCCCACATCCAGGTCTAGTGAATCCGACAGGCTGTGCGCGGGATCGGTGCTGACGACAATGGTGCGCAGGCCACGGTCGGCACAGCGAAGTCCGGTGGAGGCGGCGGCGCTGGTCTTCCCTACGCCACCCTTGCCGGTATAGAGGATCACTCGCGACATGCGTAAGCCTTTCTAGTCCGCTAGAGGCAGCGGGCACACTGTCGATCAGTATAACAGGTTGTAGGTTCAGGGGAACAAAGCGGATAGTGGGGGTGGACTGGATAGGGGGATGGTTCAGGGGGACCCCTCGGGCTGGGCGGTTCACTGCGCTCTGCGGCCGCGTGGGGAAAGGCGAGGCGGCCCGTCCCCACGCGGCCTGCCGGGCCTGCCCTCTACTCGATCTCGACGACTTCGATGTCGAAGGTCAGGTCTTTGCCTGCCAGCGGGTGGTTGGCATCCAGCACTATGGCCTCATCGGTGACTTCAGCCACGGTGACCGGTGCCAGTTGGCCGGTGGCTAGGCGTACCTGCAGGCGGTCCCCCACCTCGGGCTCCACGTTCGGTGGGACCTGCTCTCTGGGGACTCGAAGCATCAGTTCCTCGCGGCGCGGGCCGTAGGCCTCATCTGCCGGTATGGTCACCGTCTTGGACTCACCGACACTCATGCCCATCACAGCCGCCTCGAAGCCGGGGATCATCATCCTCCGCCCCAGGGTGAATTCCAGGGGTTGCCGCCCTCTGGAGCTGTCGAATACCTGACCGGTCTCATCCTTGCCGGTGTAGTGTACCTTCACGGTGTTTCCGGCTTTAGCTTCAACCATCGTTCCTCCCGTACTAACTGCGCGTTCGTCGGCCTGCCGCATCCTGCGCCGCGGGGCAGGTGAGCCTAGCCACCCCGTGAAGCAAGGGCTACACCCTAGCACAGCAGGCTACCGCACGCCACCTGGTTCTTGGGATTTGGCGGTGGGGGCCCTCACCCCCACCATCTGGCTTTGCCAGATGGCGGTCCCCTCTCCCACGTGTGGGAGAGGGGAGTCGAGGATCCCTCTCCGTTGCCCGCCGTGGCCAGCCTGCCGTATCCTAACCCCGCCAGTCGTTTTCTCGGACGGCGAGGGAGGATCCAGGCTATGGATGAGAGCGCAGCCGAACTACTGTCCGCTACCCTTCAGCAGTCGGCCGTCGAGGTGCAGGGCCGGCCCACGCTGTCCCTGGAGGCGGCCAAAGCCGCCCAGGAGCGCTTCGGGCTGAGCCGGCGCCAGGTGGAGCTGGCCGCCCTGGAGGCGGGCGTGGCGCCCCTGCGGTACCTGCGCAACATCGGCACCATCGGCCTGGCCGGTCAGGCTGCCCTGCTGCGGTCCACGGTGGCCGTGGTGGGCCTAGGGGGCCTGGGCGGGTACAACCTCGAGGGACTGGCCCGGTCGGGGGTGGGGCACATCATCGCCGTGGACAGCGACCGGTTCGAGGAGCACAACCTCAACCGCCAGGCCCTCAGCAGCGAGCACAACCTGGGTCAGCCCAAAGCCGAGGCCGCCCGAGCCCGGGTGGCGGCCATCAACGGCGCCGTGGAGGTGACCGCTCGCCAGGCCCGCCTTACTGCCGAGAGTGCCGCCGACCTCCTGGCCGGGGCCGACGTCATCGTGGATGCCCTGGACAACCTGACCGACCGGCTGGCGCTACAGGACGCTGCCGCCGCCCTCGGTAAGCCTCTGGTACACGGGGCCATCGCCGGCTTCATGGGCCAGGTCATGGTGATACTGCCCGGTGACCGGGGGCTGAAGGCGCTCTACCCCGAGGGCCAGGCGCCCGAGCGCGGCCTGGAACAGACCACCGGAACCCCGGCCGCTACCCCTATGCTGGTGGCCGCCCTGCAGGTTCAGGAGACGGTGAAGCTCTTGACCGGGGTAGGTGAACCCCTCCGCCACCGCCTCCTGATCCTGGACTGTGAGAATGGCGAAGTGCAGACCCTTGACTGCCGAGGAGCATGGTGATGGCAGGGCTCTCGCCCAACCTGGATGAGCTGCTAGGCCGAGCCTGGGCGGTACGCACCCGGCACTGGCCACCCGTCATCACCGCTTCCGTGCCCGTGGACACCTTGCCCATCAGCGTGACCGGGGCGCACTGCGGCCGCGACTGCGCCCACTGCGGCGGCCACTACCTACGCGGGATGCGCCCCTTGGAAGGGCTGCGCCCTGGGGCCGCCCCCTCGCTCCTCATCTCCGGCGGGTGCAACGCCTGCGGAAGGGTCCCGGTGCGCGAGCATCGAGACGAGCTGTTGCCTCACATCCAGGGCCGGCGGACCAACTGGCACCTGGGGGTGGTGGAAGGGGAGGACCTGGAGGCGCTGGACGGGCTGCTGGACGTGGTGTCCTTCGACTTCGTGGGGGATGATGAGACCCTGCAGGAGGTGTATGGGCCCGGAACCACCGTCGCCGACCTGGAGCGCTGCCTAGAGACGCTCATGCCGCGGGCGCGGGTGGTTCCGCACGTGACCGTGGGGCTGCGCGGTGGCCGCCTGGGCCATGAATGGCCGGCCCTGGAGCGGCTGGGCCGCTTCGAGTTCGATTCCCTGGTGTTCCTCGTGCTCATCCCCACCGCGGGGACCCGCTACGAGGCTGTGCAGCCGCCAGAACCAGAGGCGGTGGCGGAGATACTGGCGGAGGCGCGGCTGCGCTTCCCGGACGTCTCCCTGCAACTGGGCTGCATGCGGCCCAAAGGCGCCTACCGGGAGCAGCTGGACCCGCTGGCAGTGCGGGCCGGGGCCAACGTGATCGTCAATCCCGTACGGGCGGCAGTCACCCTGGCCGAGGAGCTGGGGCTGAGCTGGCGCACGGGCCACGAGTGCTGCGTCTTTACCCCGGAGTAGGCAGCGCTACCTGCGTGCTAACACCTCTCGCATGTAGGTGAGCGTCTGCAGGGCGGCGGTGTCGGGGTCGGGCAGGGCGAGGAGCTCGGCAGACAGGTAGCCATCGTAGCCCAGGCGCCGCAGGCACTCCACGATGGCGGGGAAGTCTATGAGGCCCTGGCCGGGGGCCAGGCGGTTGTTGTCGCCCAGGTGCACGTGAAAGAGCTTGCCCGCCGCATGGGCCCTGCGGAAGGGCTCTGTCCAGGAGCTCTCCTCGATGTTGACGTGGAAGGTATCGAGCAGTAACCCCAGCGACTCGCGCCCGACCTCGCGCAGGAACGCCAGCCCCTCCTCCACCGTGTGTATGAGGTCCACCTCGTAGCGGTTCACCGGCTCCAGCGCCAGGCGCACGTCGTAGGCCGCTGCCAACTCAGCCGCCGCCCGGAGGGCGCCCTGCAGTTCCTCCCGCGCTCCCTCCCCCATCCAGGCGGCCCGGCCCCGAAATGCCCCGATGGTGACGATGGGGGCGCCCACAGCGGCAGCGAACTCGATCAGCTGGTCCAGCCGCCGGCGGGCCTGGAGACGGACCTCGGCATCAGCGTGCAGCAGGGTCAGCCCAGAGGACGCAGCCACGGCCCCGGTGCCGATGGCGGCCACCCCGAGCCCAACCTCTTCCACCGTCCGACGCACGCCTCTAGCATCGAGCTCGGAAGGGTCGGCGCTCATCAGCTCCACGCCCTGGGCTCCCATCCTCGCCGCCTTGGCGAGCTTCTCCTCGAAGGTGCCACTCAAGAGAGCCACGCGGATGGTAGGGCCGACCTCGGGCGTCTGCACGGCCAGGGATAGCTTCATTATGTCGAGAACCTCCCAGATGCTTGGCTGCTGACCGCTCTACGATGTAGTCAGGCCCCGAAAGCCCTCTCCCAGGACCTCGTGGGCCGGAACCACAATGACGAAGGCCTCGGGGTCGGCCGTCTGGATGAGTCGCTTGAGCCGGCTCAGCTCTGACTGGGGCACGGCACACAGGAGCACCTCCCGGGGTTCGCCCGTGAAAGCGCCCTCGCCATAGAGAACGGTCACGCCCCGTTCCATCTGCTCCAGTATGGCCTGCTTCACCTGGTCCGGCCGGCGGGAGATGATGAAAGTGGAGCGCGACTGGGACAGCCCCTCCTGGACGACGTCAATGACCCGGCTGGAGACGAAGGCCAGAAGCAGGGCGTAGAGAGCCGGCTCTAGGCCGAAGACGAAGGCGGCCATGCCCAGAATGATCACGTTGGAGCCCAGGAGCGTATGGCCCAGCTTCACCCCTGCTAGGCGATGGGCGAGGCTAGCGATGATGTCGGTGCCGCCGGTGGTACCGCCGGCCCGAAACACCAGCCCCAAACCCAGCCCGTCTACCAGGCCACCGTAGATGGTGTAGAGCAGAGGGTCGGTGGTCACGCGGGGCACGTAGGGCTGAAGCAGGTCGATCGAGGCCGACATCACCACCACCGCAAAGATCGTCTTTATGGTGGCCGGCAACCCTCCACCCCACCTGAGGTTGGCCAGAAACAGGGGAATGTTCAGGATGAGGCTCACCAACCCCACCGGTGTGCCGATGAGGTAGTACAGGACGATGGCTATCCCGGTAAGGCCACCGGAGACCACCCGGTTGGGGATGAGGAACACGTCGGCAGCGACGGCCACCAGAAAGGCCCCCAGCGCGATGAGGGCATAGTCTGCGGCTACCCTCCACTTACCACCGATCACGGGCGCTCCCTCTAGAACGCAGATGACGCTGATATTACGCTGACTCCCGCCGATCTGGAATCCATCCGACCAGCGTTTGTCCGCGCTCTATCAGCGTCACCCGCGTACTGCCTGCCCGACTAGACTGGGCTCTGGCGACGGCACTCCTCGAAGATGGCGATCTGCTTGCGCACGCTCTCGGGAGTGATAGCTACCGGGGCACCGTTACGGATAGTCTCATAGAGGTTGAGGTAGACCATGTCGTAGCCGGTGGTCTTCTCCTCACCCTTCTTCCAGGATTCCTCCTGCCAGGGCACGTCCTCGCGGTTGTAGCCCCGGTCCGGGGTGGGCTCGGCGGTTGCCTCGCGCTGCGGGAGGAGCTTGGGGTTGAAGAAGCGCCAGCGCAGTTCCTGGGCGCCACCGACCAGGCCACCTTGGGTGCCCATGATGTACCAGGAATCCTGGCGGATGGCGGCAGCGTTGGTGACTTCCACGTCTATCGTGGGAGCGCCCTTGGCGCGCAGGACGATCTTGACGTGGTCATCGGCATCGCCGGCGCACAGCGGGGTCTTGCGCACGTCACAGGTGACGTCGGGCTCGACATCGTAGCCCAGCGTGCTCAGGAGGGTGAGACCGGCGTCCACAGCGTGAGCGGCGTTGTTGTTCATCTCTCCGCCCCCGTGGGACTTGAGGGTCTGCCAGTCCCACCGGCGCCGGAAGGAATGCGAGGCGATCCGGATGAGCAGGATCTCACCCAGTACGCCAGAGCGCAGGACGTCCTGGACGACCAGGAAGTCCGGGGAGAAGCGCTTGTTGTGGTTGTAGGTGAGGATGCGGCCGGTCTCATTGCGCACCTGGATGACCCGGTCCGCATCGGCCAGCTTGCTGGCCATTGGCTTCTCGCAGAGCACGTCTTTGCCGGCGCGCATGGCAGCGATGCTGTGCTCGACGTGCTGGTGGTTGAAGGTGGCAACTACCACCAGCTCCACTTCCTTGTCCTGGACCAGCTCTTCCACGCTGCCATAGGTGCGGCAGCCGAAGACCTCTTTGGCCTCTTCCATGCGGGCCGTGATGGGGTCGGTAACGGCAACCACCTGGAACTTCTCTGACACGGCTGGATTGCGGATGGTGCGGGCGTGGATGCCCCAACCGCTACGACCCAGGCCCAGTATGCCGACGGCGATCTTCTTGTCTGCCATGAGTTCCTCTCCTGTGCTCCGTCGTGAGCGCGCCGGGTTCACGGGATCCGTGGCCCGGCGCGCCCATCATCAGTCGTTCAGCGGGTTACCGCAATCCGGTGCAGCCGTCTGGGCCTAGACCGGGCTCTGGCGACGGGCCTCGTCGAAGATAGCGATCTGGGTGCGCACCAGCTCCGGGGCAACGGTGACCGGCGCTCCGGCGGTGATGGCATCGTACATGTTGAAGTAGATGCCCTCGTAGCCATCGGAGTCGTCCTGGCTGCGCTGCCAAATGCCTTCCTGCCAGGGTATGCTCTCGCTGTTGTAGCTGCGGTCTGGGGTGGGCGCAGCCAGAACCTCGCGCTGCGGCAGGAGCTTGGGGTTGAAGTAGCGCCAGTGGACCTCGTTGCCATTGCCCCAGAGGCCACCGGTGGTGCCCTCGATGATGTAATGCTCCTGGCGCACGGAGGCCGCATTGCTGAGCTCCACGTCCACCATGGGACCGCCGGCCTTGCTGCGCATCACGATCTTGATGTGATCGTCGGCATCGCCAAAGCACAGCGGGGTGCGCCGCACGTCGGCGAAGACCTGCAGGTCGGTGGAGGCGCCTATCGTCTCCAGGAGGGCCAGGGCTACGTCCACGGCATGAGACGCGTTATTGAGCATCTCGCCGCCGCCGAAGGACTTGAGCGTCTGCCAGTCCCACCGGCGCCGGAAGGAGCCGCCGTAGATCTTGAGCAGCAGGATCTCGCCCAGCTTACCCGAGCGAAGGACGTCCTGGACGACCAGGAAGTCCGAGGCGTAGCGGGAGCAGTGGTTGAAGGTGAGGACCAGCTTGGTCTCGTCGCGCACGCGGATCATCTCGTCCGCCTCGGCGACGTTGGTGGCCATGGGCTTCTCGCACAGGACGTGCTTGCCAGCCTTCATGGCGGCGATGGCGTGGGCGGGGTGATCCTTGTTGTAGGTGGACACGACCGCCATCTCCACGTCCTTGTCCTGGAGCAGGGCCTCGATGCTGTCGTAGGTGCGGCAGCCGAAGACCTGCTTGGCCTCTTCCATGCGGGCGGCGATGGGATCGGTGACGGCAACAACCTGGAACTTCTCGGCCACAGCGGGCTTCTGAATGGTACGGGCATGGATGCCCCAGCCAGCACGGCCGAGGCCGATGAGACCGACTCTTATCTTTCTGTCTGCCATTGGTGCCTCCTTGAGGTACGCGGGCCCGCAAAGGGCTAGGGCCCCTGCCTCGCCCGGCGCGGGGGTATCATGCGTCGAATGGGGTGTTGGTGCAAGCGGGTGGCGAACGAAGGGGCCCGCCACTGGACGGGCCCCCGCACCCGAGAGAAGTAAGAGTACTAGACTTCCTCGAGCAGCTCCTGGATCTTGGGCTTGATGGCCACGGCCAATTCCTTGGCTACGGCGTCTTCCTGCTGCTGGAGCGGGTCTATGTACTCGGCGATAACCAGGTCGTAAAGCCTGGACTGGTTGACCTGCTTGGCATCCCAGTCCTCGGATGCGTAGTCGTAAGCGTCTACGTACACGCTCCAGGCTACGTCCGAGTCGAAGTCATTGGCGTACTCCAGCCACTTGTCAGTGACGGCCACCCGGCTGGGAAGACGCCCGGCGCCAAACCAGCACCACTCAGCGTAGATGTCGTCGGTGTACTCCAGCCATTCCAGCAGCGTCCAGCTCGCGTCGACCTGATCCTTCGAGGCGATAGCCAGGGCGTTGCAGAAGGCCGGGTTCAGGCGCGGGGCGTTGACGTCCAGGCCATCAGCGTAGGGCACCGGCGCCAGAGTCCACTCGAAGTCCTGGATGGTGGTGTAGGTGGCGATGGACCACGGGCCGTCGTACGTTATGGCCAGCTTGCCGGTAAGGAAGCCGCCTTCGAGAGCCTGCCCTTCCGCTGGGGTGGGCGCCACCCTGTGAGTGTAGATCAGATCATGATCGTACTGGAATCCCTTGTACGCCGGCTCCTCATCGCAGGTGCACTGCATGGTCTCTTTGTCGTACCACCGCCCACCAAACATCACAGGGCCGGTGTAGTACAGGCTACTGCCAAACGAACGGCAGCCCCAGGCAGTGGCGGTGTCGCCATCCCTCTGGGTGACGGCGTCGGCAACTTCCAGGAACTTGGACCAGGTCCAGGTCGGGTCTGCCCAGTCCGTGCTGGGAACGGGGACGCCAGCCTGGTCGAACAGGGTCTTGTTGACGCAGAGGAAGTGGCCGCTCAGGTGGTTAGGCAGGCCCCAGAGGAAGGAGCCACCCTTGATGGTATAGACCGCCCGTGCGTTCGGGTGCTGGTCCTCCAGCGATCTACCGGCCTTCTCCAGGAGAGGGAAGAGATCCAGATAGACACCGCGAGCGGCGAAGCTCACACTCGCACCGGTGTAGACCAAGTCCGGCGGCACTCCGCCAGCCACCATGGTCTGCAGCTTCTGAGCGGAGGTAACGCCCTGGGGTGCAACCACCGGCTCGACGGTTATCTCTGGATGGGCCTCGGTGAACCGAGCGAAGAGACCCTGCATCACCTCGACGTTCTTGGGGGCGCCACCGGTCGCGAAGTAGTACTCCAGCTGTACGGCTTCACCCGAGGCAGCCGCGGGAGCGCCCGACTCCGCAGGGGCAGACCCGCCAGCCTGCTGTCCCCCGGGCGTGGCAGCGGCACACGCGCTCAGAGCGGCGGCACCAGCTGATGCCACTGCAAGCTTCAGTAGGCTCCGGCGTGATAGTCTGGTTCCGTTCGACATAGTAGTGAACCTCCTCCTTTTTGGCTGGGTCCGCTCTCGAGTGGAACCCATTGCCTGAGACTAGAGCGCGCTACTATCCCTTCAGCCCAGTAACCACAATCCCCTGGATGAACAGGCGTTGCGCCAGGAAGAAGATGATCAGCGGAGGCATCATGGTGACTACCGAGGCAGCCATCAACAGGTGCCAAGGAGTCTCGGTGGAGTACTGCTGACGGAAGGTGGCCAAGCCCAGGGAGATAGTGTAGAGACGACGGCTGTTCAGGTAGATCAGGGGCGTCATCAGATCGTTCCAGTGGTTCATGAACGAGAAGATGGCCACGGTTGCCAGGGCGGGCTTGGACATCGGCAGCATCACCCGCCAGTACACCCCGATCGGTGAACAGCCGTCCAGGGTGGCTGCCTCGTCCATCTCCATGGGCACGGTCATCATGAACTGACGCAGCAGGAATATGAAGAAGGCGTTCCCGAAGAAGTTCGGGACGATGAGGGGGTAGAGCGTGTTCACCCAGCCGGCGTAGCGGAACAGGATGAAGGTGGGGATCATCGTGACCTGATACGGGAGCATCATGGTGGCAACCAGAAGCCCGAACAGGAATTGGTTACCCCAGCCACGAATGCGGGCGAACCCGAACGCTGCCAGAGAGCAGGACACGAGAGAGCCGATGATCGAGAGGATCGTCACCTTGAGGGTGTTGGCTGCGTAGAGGCCAAAGGGCTGCACCGTGAGTGACTCGGGGTAGTTGCCCCACTGCAGCACTGACGGGATCCATTTGGGCGGGAAGACGAAGATCTCGCCCGGCGTCTTCAGTGAGCTGGAGATCATCCACACGAGAGGGAGGATGAACAGGGCACTGCCCGCCAGCAACAGCAAGTAGATCAGGATCCGTGGCACGACCTTGGTCCGGATGATGGCAAGGCGATCTCTCTTCTTGGCCACTCGAGTCACGGTAAGTGACCCTGACCGTATCGCCGAGGACTCTTGGACACTCATGCCTACAATGCCCCCTGACCGCCGCCCTCGTAGTACACCCAACGGTCGGACGACCCGAATATGAGGAGGGTGAAGAAGCCGATGATCCCGAACAGCACCCACGCCAACGTGGAGGCATACCCCATGTTGAAGTACTGGAAGGCGTGGCGGAAGAGATACAGCACGTAGAAGAGGCTGGCGTTGCTAGGCCCGCCGTTCGTCATTACAAAGGCGGAGGTGAAGACCTGGAAAGTGTTGATGACGCTCATCACCAGGTTGAAGAAGACCACCGGCGTCATCATGGGAACTGTAATGTTGAGCAGCTTCCGCCAGGAGTTGGCCCCGTCTATCTCGGCTGCCTCATACAGGTGTGTAGGTATGCCCTGTAGGCCGGCCAGATAGATGATCATGGTGCCGCCGACGCCCCACAGGCTCATGATGATGAAGGCAGGCAGCACCCACTTGACGTCAAACACCCACCGTGGGCCCTCAATCCCGATGAGGGACAGAGCGTAGTTGAGCAGGCCAAACTCGGGGTTGAAGATCCACAGCCACAGCATGGCGACGGAGACACCCGATACCACTGACGGCAGATAGTAGATGGTGCGGAAGGTGGTGATGCCTTTGACGTTCTGGTTCATGAGGACCGCCAGCATGAACCCGAAGATCACGCTAAGGGGAACTACGGCGGCGGTGTAGAGAACGGTCACCTTCAGGGACTGCCAGAAGAGGGGGTCGGACGGCAGGTCGGTCCAGTTCTTCAGTCCGATGAACTGCGCCGGGCTCACCACTTCCCACTTGAGGAAGCTCATCCAGACGGCCGCCAGCATCGGCCCAGCGCGGAAGATCAGGAAGCCCAGCAACCAGGGTGAGATGAAGAGGAAGAAGTAGAGGTTGCGCCGCCTGGTCACGGCTGAGGATCTGCGTCGGGCTCGTAGTGTAGTGGATACGGCCGTCATCTCGCCGAATACGCCCGTGTAGGAATGACGCGAAGCAATTCCACACTCCTCTCAGCGTAGGTGGTCGCGCCAGCGACGGTGCGGAACAAGTCAATCAAGACTACTGAGCCACCACTGGGGCAGGCAAGCCCTAGAGTGCCGCATCAGTGCCACCGAGCGCCAATCGCGCCTAGGGCCCCGTTGCCCACGGCAAAGGCACTACCCTATACTGCCAATGAACACGCAGCCTCTTGCCAAGCGAATGCCTACAGCGGGCGGAGCCTCTGTCTCCACTTGCTCGGGCGGTGAAGGTTGGACCAGGTATTCCAGAGCGAGCTAGATCGTGACTTCCTCTCCCACGTGCGTGATGCCCTCACGCACCTGTTCGACACTGCCCGCCTCCAGAACCATCCCCTCGCCGCTCACCTCGTCCCCGCCACCATTTCCGACCCCAAGGCCCGCGCCCAGGCCCTGACCGAGGCTCTCCTCCAGGCCATTACCGACCTCAAGCCACCACCGGGAGTCTCCCCGCGGGACCCCGCCTACCGGCCCTATGCCGTCCTGCGCCACAAGTACGCCGAGGGCGCCTCGAACGAAGAGATCATGGACCGGCTCGCCATCAGTCGCCGCCAGTTCTTCCGCGAGCAGCAGCGCGCCTGTGAGGCTCTGGCCACCCTCCTCTGGGAGCGGCGCCTCAGCCGCAGTGACGAGGAAGACCTGGGGCAGCAGACCCTTAGCGAGGAACTGGAGCAGCTAGGCCTGCAGCCCGGTCCCTTGTGCATGAGCACAGTGCTGGGCCAGGCCGTCGCTGCCGTGCGCAGCCTCACCGACTCCTGCGGCGTCGCCCTCAGCCTGCCGGCTGCCCGCCCAGCCCAGGCCTTTGCCGATGAAGCCCTCACCCGCCAGCTGCTCGTCTCCCTGCTTAGCGGGTTGGCCCAGGCCGCGCCCGGCAGCTACCTGGAACTCGAGGTCAACGATGAGGAGCGCTGGGTAGACCTGCGCATCTCGGGGCTGCCCCCCACGCTGGGAAGCGAAGCCCTGGAGGCTGCCCTGGGCGTGCCCCGGCAGCTGGCCCTGCGAGTGGGCGGCCGGCTCCACCTGGCCGACGGGGACCAGGGACGCGCCCTGACCCTGTCTCTTCCCTCCGCCCGTGAGGACCACGTGGTCATCGTGGATGACAACCCCAAGACCCTGCGGCTCTTCCAGCGCTACCTCGAGCCTCACCGCTTCCAGGTCACCGCCATTCAGGACAGCTCTCAGGCCCTGGGTGAGATACGTCGTCTCCAGCCGGATGTGGTGCTGCTGGACGTGATGATGCGCGATGTGGACGGCTGGCAGATCCTTCAGACCCTCAAGACCGACCCCGAAACCCGCCCCATCCCGGTGATCGTGTGTTCGGTGCTGGGGGAAGAAGCCCTGGCCCAGACCATCGGCGCCGACGGCTACCTCCGCAAGCCCATCACCCAGTCGGCACTGGTGCTGGCTCTGACACAGGCCCGCCGGGGGTGAGGTGCCGGGCCGGCATGGCCTGCAGCACCGTCTCCAGCCAGCGGGTCATCTCCAGCGCGCTGAAGTGCTCCCCGCGGCGAACCACCATCTCCCCCTGGCCCAGGGCAGCCACATCTCGGGTGAAGCTGTAGGCGGTGATGGCCACCACCGGAACCTGCTTGCCGCCCGGCCGTGCGCGCAGGGCCTGGAGCACCTCTCGGCCGTTGACC
>JBMNTK010000069.1:0-17031 GCA_050945695.1 Anaerolineae bacterium
TGGCCGCGGGGTGGTATCTCGATAGGCCGACCGGTGCGCACCGATTGCCTTCCACAGAGCGAGGCGCCAATCGTGCTCTCCGACGGTCTGTCGGGGGCACGATCAGCGCCTCGCCGCTAGGCTTCTACCCGACGGAGCCCTCCGTCGGGGAGAAGCACTGGGACTAGCGAACGTCGTACATCATTGTCGGGCGATCTGCGGTAGGTAGACCTCCTCAGCTCGCAGGACATCTACCGTAACCGTAGCCGTGCTCTCCGCTCCGTACATGTCCCGGGCGGTGTAGCTGAAGGTGTCCCGTCCCTGGAAGCCGGGGTTCGGGGTGTAGAGCAGGTACAGCCCACCTGGGCCGACACTGGCCAACCCATTCGCCGCCGCGGTGACGGACACGATGATAATGTCATCGCCGTCCGGATCCGTGTCGTTGTTCAGCACCGGCAGAGGCGTGTTGGTGCTGTCCGGGTCCACGAAGAAAGCATCGTTGTTCAGCTCCGGCGGGCGGTTGGGCTGGACGCCGGATGGCGGCACAGTCACGCTGACGTTGGCAGTCGCTTCCGCCCCGGAGGGATCCCTGACCGTGTAGCTGAAGCTATCCTGCCCCTGGAAGCCGGCATTGGGGGTGTAGAGGACGTAGGCACCACCCGGGCCGACGCTGGCCACGCCGTTGGCGGCAGAGGTGACGGACGCGACGACGAGGTTATCGCCATCGGGATCGTAGTCGTTATCCAGGACCATGAGCTGGTTGTTCATGCTGTCCGGCGGCACGTCGAAGCTGTCGTCGGCCGCAACCGGCGGAGCATTGCCCTCGGCGATGGTGATGTGGATCCTGGCGAAGCTCACCAGGAAGCCGTCGCTGGCAACGTAGGTGATGGTATCGGGGCCGGTGGCGCCTGGGTCCGGGGTGTAGATGATGTACGTTCCAGACGGATCCACGATCGCCTCGCCCTTTGCCGGCTGGTTGATCGCAGCCAGGAAGAGCACGTCATCCACGTTGGCGTCCCTATCGTTGTTCAGGACCCACAGCTGGCTGCCCGCGGAGTTGGCGGCCACCGTCACGGTGTCGTCAACCGCGGTCGGCGCCCGGTTCACCTTCACCGTGGCTACATTGGTGGAGGTCAGAGCCCCGTCGCTGATCGTGTAGCTGATGTTCACGAAGCCCACGAATCCGGTTGGTGGCGTGTACAGGAGCTGGTCACCGAGCGGGTCGATCCTCACGGTGCCTGCGACAGGAGGAACCACGCTAGAGATCCACAGAGGGTTGCCATCCTGATCGAAGTCGTTCAGGATCACCGGGAGAGGGACGTCGACGCTGTCTGCCGGTACCGTCAGGAAGAAGTCGAGTCGTGCCTCCGGGGCCCGGTTGGGTTCTGGCAGCACGGCAATGTCAACCCGGCCCGTAGCGGTGAGGGTGCCATCGCTCACGGTGTACTCGAACGTATCCAAGCCGGAGAAGCCCGGGGCAGGCGCGTAGGTGACGGTGATTCCATCCAGGCCAACGGACACGCTGCCGCTGGCGCCCGGCGTCACACCGACCACCGTCAGCTCTTGGCCGTCGAGATCTCCGTCGTTGCCCAGGACGTCGAGGGTATTGCTGCTATTCATCGGCACGCTGAACTGGTCGTTGATGACCACGGGAGCGGTGTTGGTGGCCACGAACGGGCCCAGCGGAGGCAGTCCCTGTGCCGTCCGCCCGGCAGCGCCGACAGCAGGTATCTCCATCACCTCATCCACTGCCGGATTGGCGTCAGTGGCGCCGTTGGGCACGAACAGCTGTGGATGATCGAACGGGGCCTGCTCGTTACGCACCCGCTCATCGGTCAACGTCCGCAGGAAGGCCACCAGCGCTCCCACTTCCTCCGGATGGCCCTGCAAGGCACCGATCTCGATCATGTTCGGATCCAGATCATCCACGTTGTCCACGGGGTGGTTGCCCCCGCGGGCGTAGAACCGGATCACATCGGCCAGCGTAGCCACGCTACCGTTGTGGAAGTAAGGTGCGGTCAGCTCGATATTGCGCAGGCTGGGAGCCTTGAAGGTGCCATTGACGGCATCCCGGACGGCGCCGATGGTGTTGGGTGGCAGATCAGGCACGAACTCGGCCAGATGCGGCGGGAGCAATCCCTCGTGCTTCATCCTGCCGAGCGCAGAGTACGACAGCGGGAAGCCAAAGCTGTCGACGTCGCCCAAGCCGAGGTCATCGGTGGTTCTGGTGATGCCGATGTTGAAGTAGCCATCATCGTAGTTCGCCGGGGCGATGGTCGGGTCGCCGGTGGCCATCCGCTCGACGAGCAGCGGGGGCCCACCGAGGTTGAACACCAAGTTGGACTGAGACGCGGTAGTGAACTCGCTGCCGGCGTGGCAGACCGCGCATCCCGCGGCTCCGATGAAGAGGTTGAACCCTCGTTCCTCGATCGGCGAGAAGGGCTGCAGCCCTGCCATCACCCTATCGAAGGGCGCATCGTCGGAAACCAGAGTGGCCTCGTAGAGCTGAACCGCCAGGCCAAAGAACAGGGAGAAGTTGGCCTCCATCTGCGTGTACTGACCGGGACCCAACGACCCTGCCGGGCGCGGAGAGATGGTCGGCGTGCCGCCGGAGAAGGTGACGATCTGATCCTCGTTCGACCAGTACTGGGGATGGAAGGCGGCCTTGATCATGTCAGCGTAGGTGGTGTTCAGGCCCGGCTGGCCGGGGGTCACCCGCTGACGGGAGAGCAGGCCGAGCACGCTGTCGTTCACATGCACCAGCTGCTGACCAAGCGGGGTGAGGGTGAGCAGCTTCTTGCCGATGTCTGGGAAGGAGCGGCCTATGCTGGACATCTCCGTGCTATTGAGTGGGGGCCCGACGGCCTGCGAGGCGACACTGGCGTCCGGAATCCGGGCGATGCCGGGCTGCAAACCGGAGCCGGTCTGCACGAATATCCTGGCGTTCTGGTCCGCGGCGCCGGAGGTGTTCACGCCGTTGAAGATCGTCTTGGCGGCGCCGTCCCAGAGGTTGGAGTAGTTGAAGATGGCGTTGATCACGCTGGGGGCGCTTACCGCCGTCACCTGCCGAACCTCAACGCCGCCCACCTGGAAGACCGGGTCGTCTTCGGGGATGGTGATGTCGGCAGGGGCACCTGGCGTGACGCCACCGAACGTGGCCTTCCGCACGCCCTGGGAACCGCCAATGTCATCCCAGTCCCTGAGTACGGGCGATGCCTGGAAATCGACGAGCCCGCCTCGCTGGTGGAAGGGGAAGTCGGATGGGTCGAGCGTTTCGTTGGGGCCGGCTGCCTGGAAGGCGCCGTTTGGCCCAGGGTTGATCTGGTTCTTGGTCCGGCCGTCGGCGCCAGCATGGAAGTGGCAGGTGGCGCAGGCTACCCTGCCGTCGGTGCCGACCTGCATATCCCAGAACAGCGCCTTGCCGAGCGCAATGGCCGCGTCCTTGTCCCGGACGTAGTCGGCCAGGTTCGGCGGTTCGGGAACCGGGATCTTGTTCAGGGGTAGTGGAGCTGGAACAGGAATAGCTTGGGCGACGATTCCATCGGCGCCCTGGAGTGTGGGGTCTGACTATACCGTGTCTGGCGGTGTATCGGCGTAGACTGGAGTAAGCAGCCCGGAAAAGACGAACGCTACTGTGAGGGCAAGTCTGAGCCCTACGAAGGCAGTGCTACGTAAGGGGCTTACGTTGCGCCTGGCTGCCCGGTTCGACGTGACACTCGAGTTCACAATTGCCTCCACTTTGTACTAACGAGATAGCATCGGGCACAGGACTCGCCGGCCGGCGCAGCGGCGATCCAACGACATCAACTTCGCCTACTCCAGCGCGTTCCTCCTTTCTTGCTTCTGCATGTGTGGCGTAAACCAGTGAGCCTTGTGCGATAGCTCTGAGGAGGCCACATCCCGCCAGGCGCCGGCCTCACGGGGGATGGAGGCGTCACGTGAGTTCTGGCTGAAGTCGTGACACGTTACAGCCAGAGATAGCCGGCAGCTAGCAGAATTCTGACGTGAACTGAGGACCGAAAAGGGTTGGCCTGAGGTGATGGGCGGGGCATGAGCAACTCCAGCAACTAAGGATTGTCAGTAACGTTGTCCAAGGGGCTCCAGGGCGGAACCCCGTTGCCTGTAATCTTGATGCCCATGCGCATCGCTGAGCGGGCGCTGGCAATAGAATAGTTGACCGGGGGCAATTGTGTCAACTCTCTAGGCGCCCCGTCAGTTTCCGGATAGTGGCTGCGCACCGGTCGTTGTGGCTCTGCGCGCAGCGCTCAGACAACAAGGCGCAAATGGCTCCGGCACCAGGCACTACTGCCTGATGCCGGAGCCAGGGAAGGTGGCCGCGCATTCCCGCCGGTCTACCTGGCTTCCTCTACCACGATCACCTCGTACAAGGTGAGCTTGTCCAGTCGGATCTCGATCCCGTTGCCGGCCCGTTTGGCGGCCAGGGGTTCGTTCTCCCTCAGCGAGTACACCTCTACTGGCCCCGCTACCTGGTTCAGGCGGATGACCAGGTCGTGGACGGGCAGGAACTCGCTCACCGGCCGGGCGTCGTGGCCGTTGTTGACCAGGTGGATGAGGAGCCGGCCCT
Source organism: Anaerolineae bacterium (assembly GCA_050945695.1). Taxonomy (GTDB): domain Bacteria; phylum Chloroflexota; class Anaerolineae; order DRVO01; family DRVO01; genus Ch71. The sequence continues at coordinate 4,565 of JBMNTK010000069.1, forward strand.
GCTGGGGCTGGCGGTAAACGTTCATGGTCACCGAGCGCGGGGCCTCGAGCTGGATGAAGCTCTCGGGCAACAGGTGCGCCAGGGCGGCCTGGAAGCGCTGTTCGGCGGTAGACATGTAGGTCTCGCTGAAGAACACGCCCAGCGCCTCGGCGAAGTAGACGACCTTCCCCTGCCCGTAGCGGCTGAGGAGCACCGCGGGATAGGGCGAGAGGCCCTTGAGGGCGACGTAGGGCCGGTCCATGGCCTGGTGCAGCATGGCGGGAGCCTCGGCGCCTTCTCGGGGCCGCACCTGGAGGGCGTAGGGCCCCCGCTCGATGAGGGCTCCCTGGTGGAAGCCCCAGTGGTCCTGAACCGCCTCACTGTAGTTGTCCACTCGGGCCACGGGGAAGGCGCCCTCGACCGCTGCCACGCCCAGCAGGTCGAGCATCCGCTGGCTGGGGTTGCCGGTACCGTCGTACATGCCGGCCTCGAAGGAGGCCAGCAGCGACCCGCCCCGTTCCACGAACCGGCGGATGGCGTCCGCCCCCTCGTCCGTCAGGCATGCCGCATCGGGCAGGATGAGCACCTTGTAGCGGTCGAGCTTCCCCGAGGTCAGGTCTTGGTCCAGGATGACGTCGAAGGGCACGTGGGAGCGGGCCAGGAGGTGGAAGTAGCCCTCACAGGCGGCGGTGAGCAGGGCCTCGACCTGGCGCTTGCGGGCCGACAGCTCCTCTACCGAGTGCTGCCGGATGTCCACCACCAGGTTCTCTTCCTTGCTTGAGGCGGAGGTCTGGTATAGGGAGTCGTGGACCGAAAGGTAGTGACGGCCCGTCCGGCTGGAGAAGAGCACGGCCACCTCGGCGGCGCTTTGGACGTCCGTGTAGTACTGAGCGTGGTCGTCCAGGAAGGCGAAGAGCTCGCGCGGAGGGGCGGCCCCGTCGGGTTGGGACTGGAGCGCCGAGCGGATGAGGGCTAGCCAGGGATTGGCGCCCCCGGCCACCGTCTGGGCGATGCCCAGCTGCACTTCCTTGGGGTCTATGAGGCGGTAGTGCCAGGAGCCGTTCATGTAATGCATGAAGACAACGGCCGGCTTGTCGCCCGCGCTGAGGTACTTGGCGGCCATCATGTATTCGTAGTCGTTGTGGCGCCGGCCGTGGTGGAAGAAGGCCTCGGCCCCGTTGAAGTCCTCGTACGGCCCCAGCTTCTGGATGTCGCGTGCCACTCGCCAGGAGCCCGGCGGCCAGCTGCCCCCGTTGAGGAAGATGACGCCATCGGGGTTGACGCTCTTGACGGCTGCCCGCGCGTCGGCCAGGAAGCGGGCCATGGAGTCCTCGCGGAACTCGATGAACTCCCGCCAGAGGGGATCGGTCCAGTCCTCGTGCGGGATGTCGGCGCCGTGCAGCTCTCGGAAGCGCGCCTGGCAGGAATCGCAGTAGCAGGAGTCCGGGTAGATCACCGGTCCGTCGAGGAAGACGCCGTCAATGCCGGTCTTCATGGCCTCGCGGATCATGGTGAAGGCCCAGTCGCGCCAGGGGGAGTTGACGCATAGGGTGGTGCCATTGCCGTAGAGGGGATGGAGGCGGCCGTAGGCCTCGCCGGTAGAGGTGATCTGCTCCCAGCCGGGGTGCTGATCGGCGAACTCGTAGGCAAACCAGTGCATGTTCAGGTACGAGAGCACGTGGATGCCGTACTTGTGGGCGTGGGGGACGTAGGAGCGCAGGAAGTCGAAGTCGTCGTAGCCGGGCCAGGTATCGAACTCGGGGGTCTGGAAGCTGGTGAGGTAGCCGCGGCCGTCCCACCCGAAGGAGCCCATGATCCACTCGCAGTTGATGCGCCAATCCTCGTGATGGCTGCGGGCTATGGCCTCGAAGTCGGCGTACTTGAGGGAGTCGAAGTCGGGAGCGTTGTCCACCCGGAGCATGCGTACGGGCTGGAGCCACCATGGGTTAGGCATGGGGTATCTCCTAGCGGATGTTGGGGGCATTCTCACGCAAAGACGCCAAGACGCCAAGGGGGTGAGCCCTTGGCGTCTTGGAAGGTTCCGCGTCATCGCCCGCCTACGGAGGCGTCGCTGGCGCGTTCCCCTTCGTGTGGGCCGGAACTGCTATCGCTTCACACCACGACCTGTCTATGCCAACAACCAGACCTACCACCGCGGCACGAAGGGCAAGTAGTTCGGTCCGGGCGTCGGTGTTGCTGTCGGCACCACAGTGGGCGTGGCGGTCGGCTTCACGGTCGGGCTTGGTGTTGGTGTGGGTGGCGCAGCATTGCAGGTGTAGATGCGGATGTCATCCACGAACCAGCCGTCGAATTGTGGGTATCCTATCTCATTATCGGTACCGACCCGAAAGCGGAAGCGCACGGATTGCCCAGCCAGCGAAGATAGATCCAGCCGGCTGGAAGTGTAGCCGTGGCTTGTGCGCACGAATCCCGATCGCCCTCCCAGTGGGTTTCCATTGCCCGAAGCGATGGTGCCGTTGTACCCGTTGTCCTCGAACAGTGAACTTGCGTCCTGCCACGTGGTACCGTCCACGGAGTACTCGATCACTCCACCATCGTAGTTGGCGCTCTTGCTGGTGTAGTGATGGAAGAGGAACGAGTGATTGAAGCGGAGGTAGGCCTGCTTGCCAGCCGGTAGGGCGACGCCGCGGGACATGGCGATAGCAGAGTCGGCTGGCTCCGGAATGTCTATGCCCCAGAAGTTGGTGACGCCGCTCGTGGCGTTGGTCTTGTCTAGACCACTGACCCCGTGGCTGTTTTGAGGGTAGTACCACCCAACATAGCTTCCCGTAATCACCTGCGTAACCCAGTTGCCCGATGCCGGGTTCTCAAGATTGTCGAAGAAAAGGTCTTTGGGTGCATAGCCGGCCGGGCACACTGGCGCCTCACTAGGGCCGCAGCTTGGTGGGGTCATGGTCAGCTCCGTCGCCACAACCGCCTTTCGTACCTGCTGACAGTCGGCTGTGGTGATACCGTGGCTGCCCACGAGGCTGTCGCACGCGGCGGGGAGCAGGCTGCTGACATCCAGGAAGTCGCTCCCGGAGGTGAGGCGGTTGGTCTGCAGCTCGTAGAAGATGTGCGCCGCCTTCTCGATCCCCAGGCCAGTCACCGATTGCCCATTGAAGCTGCCACCGTCGGTGATGAGGTAGGCGGCCTTGTTGAGTATGCCCGAGTTCATGTGCACGCCGCCTTCGTCGAAGTAGTCTGAGAAGGGGGGAAAGCACCAATAGAGATCGCTCGTCACCCTATCAGGTTGATCGAAGGATGGCGGGTCTGCCATATCCCGCGCCGCCCCGATGGCCAAGTCCTCGCCAGTCAGCCAGCGCACGCTTGGGCTATCGTTGCCTTTGCCGTTGGAGAGGTCCACGAACTCACCCCAGATGTCCGAGAGGGATTCGTTGATGGCACCGGACTGATACATGTAGAAGAGCCCGGAGGTGTGCTCAGTGACGGCATGAGTGTACTCGTGGGCGACCACGTCGTCGGCCAGCATGTTGGCACCGAAGGCGAATTGCTGGTAGTCGGGGTGCCAGAAAGCGTTTTCGTAAGGGCAGTCCTCGCTGGTGTCGCAGTAGCGCACGGTGGCCACAAGCTGGGCCCCGGCGTCGTCGTAGCTGTCGCGCCCATGGATGTTCGCGTAGAAGTTGTAGGCGTCGCCAAAGTAGTCGTAGGCCAGGTCCACGTCAGTGATGCCGCTTGGCCCCTCATTCTCTGAGCGTCTGAGGTGCAGCCCCGGAAGCGCGTCCCTTGGGGTGTTGCCGCTGTCGTAGATAGCCCGGCTGAGCGCCCTCTCGACCAGGTCCAGTTGCAGCACCACCGCCCCCCGGTGTGCGTCTATCAGGACCATCTGGTGCAGCATCGCCTCCTGGCTGGAGATCTCCATCCGCCACACCAGGGAGGGGGGCAAGTCATGCGGGGTGAGGAGGCGAGGGTCGTACACCCAGAGCTCCGGCTCGGTCACCTGCAGCTGATCGGCCGCCAGGCCCGTGCCCTTCCTGACCAGTGCCAGGGCCAGTTCCTTGGCCTCAAGTGGGCTCAGCGTCGGTTCGGGGCTGAGGGACTGGATGGGCGCGATCTCGCCGTTGGCCGAGAGCACCGTGCCCCCGGCCACTTGCACGATCAGCTCGCCCCCCATCACCGGCACGCCCTGATAGAGCTGCTGGTAGCGCGTAAAGGAGCGGCCACGGTCCGCTTCCGTCACCCGAAACGTCGCCAGTTCCCTGGCGGGTGAGTTGACGCCGAAGATGGGGCCGAAAGCCTCCAGGAAGGTAAGAGCGGTGGTCTGCGGATCGGCTGGGGCGCCTTCTCCGCTCGGTGCCGCCTGCAACGCCCGGGCGGATGCTTCAGCGCCGGCGCTGTAGAAGCGCACCAGGCCGGTACGCGGATGGTAGGCGATCTCGCCCTGATCGCGGGCCTGAAGCTGAGCGGCCAGAGACTCTGGGGATGCTTGACTGTGGGCGTCGGTGAGTGCCAGCCCGGCCGCGGCGGAAGTAAATAGAAGGAGCAACACCAGCAGTCGCCGCCTGGTCGCGATGACTTGCGGTGCGCGAGACGAGATGGCGACAACCAATTCGAGAAGCCGTGTACGCATGTCCAGCTCCAGTGCTACAATGTGGGTTTAGTGTGTGAGTCGGACCGTCACCGGAATCGCTATTCGGGTTGTTGGTCAACGTGGTCGAGATTCGTTTCTGCTATGGCTGCACCCGCCTCACTGATGGCAGGCGGTCGAAGTGGCGATCGAAGGAGTAGACGTACTCCTCTTCTGCCGCGTGCATGCGCGCGGCTGACAGCGCGTCCACGAAATCCACGCCGTTCCGCTCGTAGGTCACGAGGGCCTCCAGCAGGACCGCCCGCTCCGGCACCTCCAGGTTGGGCAGGAGGAGGAAGTCGCGCATGGTGGTGGCTATGTCGCTGATGGCGATCTTGTAGAAGGACCGGAGGGTCCAGACGCACTCAGCAATGACGACGGTATCCACGATCAGCGTGATCTCGCCTCGTTCCATGCGCTCGAAGAGAGCGCGCGCCCGGGCGGCCATGTCAGGAGGGTCGCCGAGCAGAAAGCGCAATATGACATTGGCGTCTACATAGGCTCGCTCGGGCATCGCTCGTCCTCTCGCTCCAGGGCTTCGCCCAGAGCTCTGCCGACCTCGTCACGGATGGCCTCGACGCCCGGGTAGGGCCGGTCGCTGGCGAGCCGGCCGGCCAGGCCTGCGACCGTCGGCTGTCCTACCGGCAAGAGCCGCGCTCCGCGCTCGTCGAGGGAAAAGAGCACATGGTCCTGTTCCTTTATGCCTAGGCGCTCACGCACTTCCTTCGGTATGGTGATCTGCCCTTTCGCGGTGACCTTAGCCATCCACATGAGGGTTCTCCTTACTATCCGAGCGTTGCCTTACTGAGCACCAGTCTACCACTCGAAGCCACCCAGGGCTACCTTTCTTGGCGTCTTTGCGCCTTGGCGTGAGGCCCTACCCTTCCCCGTTCATGACCAGCCTGCCTCACGCAAAGCCGCAAAGGCGCCAAGGAAATCAGGAGGAACGGACCGGGAACAAGAGAGGCTTGGAGAGGCGAGATGAGACAGATCTGATGGGACATAGCATGACCCCACCATCTAGCTCCAGACCCTACTCCAGCCATCTCTTCCATTCCTCTTTGGCTTTGCGCCTTGGCGTCTTTGCGTGAGGCTCCCCGTGAGGCTCCCCCGCTAGATCTCCCAGGGCTCGGTGGGCAGGCCGAACTGCTCGCACAGCCACTGGTAGGCGGCCACCATGGACTCTTCGGTGGGCTGATGGCCGGTGGCGTGGTCGAAGCAGCCGATGTGCTTCTCCGCCCCGTAGATGGCGTAGGCGGCCCGGGCGGCATTGAGGTACTGCCAGCTGGCCGGCCCGTCATAGAGCCCCGCTACGAGCAGGTAGGGCCGAGGGGCGTGCAGGGCCAACAGGTGATGGTGGGCCAGCCCGTCCATGCCCTCCCCGAACTTGCGGCCCAGGTACCAGGGATCCTGCCAGTTGGTGAAGGTGTAGCCGATCCCCAGATCCGAGGCGATGGTGGCCTTGATGCGCTCATCCAGGCAGCCGTTGTAGGTGGCCATCTTGCCCCCCAGGGAATGCCCGATGATGAGCACCCGCTCCGGGTCCACATCGGGCTGGGCCAGAAGCAGGTCGGTGGCCAGACGGGTGTCGTGGATGAGCTTGCCCATCCCTGTCCAGTTGGGGTTATCCCCCAGGACCTTGGCGGCACCGGCGTGCCACCAGGCGAAGCTGGCATCGCTCTGTGGATCGGGGACGGTGTTGTAGGGGAAGGCCTCCACGCAGGCCACCTTGAACCCGTGCTCAACCAGGTGCCGGCCGAAGAAGGTGGTGCGCCGGTCCGGAGGCAGGGGCTCGCGCGTCTTCAGGTTGTAGCCCACCATCCGGTCGGGGTCGTAGAAGGGGACGATTGCGCAGGGCAGGGGCGAGGGGCCGGCGTTCTCGGGCTCCAGGATGAGCACCTGCTGGCGGGTCTCCGGGCTGTTGGGCTGCAGGTAGAGGGTGGCGTGGCAGTGGGGCAGGTCGAACGAGTCCACTACCTCTGGTGTGGTGTCGAAAGGACGGTACGAGTGGGAACCCAGCACCGCCTCCCATCGGGCCTTCAGTCCCTGGCGCCGCTTCTCCCAGAGCTCCCGAGAGGGAGTCTCGTCGGGGCCAAAGAGGGGCTCCAGGCCCTCGTCCGGTCCTAGGTCGGTGTAAGGAGGCGTGCTCAGGCGGGTAACCATGTCGGTCATGCGGGTCTCCTCTGAAGCTGAGTGTTCAGGCTCACCTGGCAGCGCTGACGTAGCCAGGTGACCGGTATGATGCTCCCGTTAGCGCAGTTTATCCAGGGCCAGCTGTGCCAGGTCGGCGACGGTTTGGTCGGACATGCCCGAGTCCATGCCGGCGACAATCAGCATGGCGGCAAAGGGCCCCCGGCGGGCCCACACGACGTAGCTCACACCGGTGAAGTCCCCGTCCTCCAGCACTGAGCGGTAGGTAACCGACTCGTCGCCGAAGGGTCCCAGCTCAGCCTGCTCAATGGTCGTGCCCTCGTAGGCCAGGTCCATCTCCTCTTCGAGGTAGGTGTCCATCAGGAGGTAGGCCGCCTGGGCCATCTTGGGGGTCTCGAACCACAGGAGCACCTCGTGCACTAGTAGGGGCTCGCGGAACAGGTCGGTGGACTCAAGGTCCTTTAGCTCGAAGAACACGCTGGCCATGACCGGGTCTAGTGGGTCGTCGCTGGGCTCCAGAGCCATCTCCCATTCGGAGGGCCACTCATCCACATTCTGAGTCATGGTGTAGCCGGGCGGAAGGTCCGCCAGAGTGAGGAGGTAGCCGCTTAGTACAGCCGGGTCTGGACTCCGGGTCGGGGTTACCGTTGGTGTGGGGCTTGGTTCGGGAGTGGGGGTCGAGGTGGACGCCAGAACCACGGACACCCCAGCGTTTGGGGAGTCACCCAGGTCCACCGAGACCTGGCAACCGGTCATGAGCGCGAGTGCGCAGAGCAGCAACAGGGCGGTCCTCATCCGGCTTTCCTCCTATCGGGAGAGGCCCTCATCCGTGAGGGCTGTGGTCCTGGTGGCCAGGCGGAAAGGATCACTCAGTTGTCGTCAACGGGAGGGCCAAACTTGAGCCAAAGCCAGATCCAAGGCAGCGCCTGCTGTCTTGGATCTGGCCGTGACCATTTCCGGGAGGGGGTGAGGTGCCGGGGACCCGCTACATGCCCAGAGGAGCATCCCCCTGGCTGGGCCGTTCGGCCAGGACGTCAATCCGCACCAGCCACTTCACCCACTTGCCGCCCACCTGGTCGGGCAGCACAGCCCGCACCGGGAAACCATGCAGCACCGGCAGCGGCTCGCGCTCCCATTCGTAGGCCAGGAAGCCCCCCTTCTCTTCCAGGTCGGCCAGGGTTACGTAGGCGAAGTAGTCGTCAGCGCTCACCAGCCGGAGCGTGGTAGCCTTCTCCTGAACGCCCGCCAGGGCAAGCACGTCCATGATGGGCACGCCGCCCCAGCTGGCGTTGTTCACGAAGAACCCCGGGCAGACCAACTCCGGCCCGGCCTCGACCTTGGGTAGGCAGCGAAGCTGATCGTAGCTGAGGCTCAAGGGAGTGTCTACCAGCCCGACCACCTCGAGGCGATAGGACTCGAGGTCTATGACCTGAACGTCCCCGGTCACGTTGAGCCCGGTGGCCGGGTCCAGCTCGGTATAGCCGGGGATCACGGCCGGCAGGGTGGGCACGGCGATGGGCTCCAGGTCGCAAGCTTCCAGCTCCACGACCCTGGTTGGGGTGGCGGCCGGCGTGGGCTCCGCCTCGGACGTGGGCAGGGCGGTAGCGGCCGGCTGGGCCGGGGCTTGGTCGGCGCCGGTCACGGCTGCGGCACAGGCTACCAGGACGCCGAGAGCTAGTATGAGGACTGTCAGGTAGGCCAACTTCTTCCAGGTCACACTCTGCCACCTTTCATTGAGATGCGCCACCGACTGGCGTCGGCAGCTATCAAGGGTTGTATTGAGGTAATGTATCAATTATACACTGAAGTGATGAGGAATGCCGAAACGGGGAAGTTGCCACGAACGTGGGCGGCTGCGGGGGATCACACGCGCTGATGGGTCTGTAGGAGCGGGGGACGGTCCGCCGCCCCCATCGGGGAAGCCGTGGGCCGGGAGCACGCCGGGGGGTTCAGCCCTCGGACGTCCTACCCCCAGGTCAGTCCGTAGAGCTCGGTGGCGTTGCGCCAGGCGATGCGCTCGATCTGGGCCGCGGTGGCTCCTGCCTGCTCCAGGAAGCCCACCAGCGCGGCGGTGCTGGGCACGTAGGGCACGTCCTCCACCGAGCGCACTTGGCGCCGCCCGATGGGAGAGGCGCTATCGGGCACATCGAACAGGACTCCGTAGGGCAGGAAGGGCGGCCCCACCCGGGTGGTCCAGTCCGTGCCGGCCACCAGTCTCTCTGCCCCGATCTCCTTCAGCGCCCGAGACAGGGCCGGGACGTTGTTGATGGTCGCGTATCTCGACCCAGAAGTTCTCTCCCCGGGCCAGGCGGGGGGCCAGCTGGTCAATGTAGTAGTCCGACATGCGGCCGCCGATGGTGTGGGCCACCAGGTAGCGCGCCTGGGGTACGGCCTCAGCGAGGGCAAACAGCTGGGCCATATGGGCGATGCCCTTTTCGTAGTTGGTGGAGACGTGGGTGTGGATGGGCAGGCCGTAGCTCGTCGCCTGCTCCACGGAAGCTATCACCTCCGGTCGGGTCAGCCCGTCCTCGACCACATCCACCAGCACTTCGCCGTACTGCACAAACCCCCACTCCTCCGCGGCCAGGCGCAGGACCTGCTCTGACCCTTCGGGGAACTGAGGGCTCACCAGGCAGGCAGCATAGAAGCGGCCGCCAGAGCGGACACACAGTTCGTGCAGGAACCGGTTGCCGCGCTCCAGCCATTCGGGGTCAGTCCGCATGCGCTTCACTTCCGGCGTGTCGCAGCTCAGCACCAAGCGCAGGTCAGCTCCGTCCCGCTCCACGACGGCCAGCAGCTCGGGGAGGATGTCCCCCCGAGGGCTACCGTCGGAGCCGAAGGCGCTCACGTGGATGTGCGTGTCCAGCCATCTCATTGCGATCTGTCTCCTAGGGCCAGTTGGTACCACTGCAGGAACGCCGGGTCGAACCACTCCTGCGGGCGGGCCTCCAACACTGCCAGCGCATGATCCACCATGGGCCGGGCCTCGATGCGCCGCAGGGTGGCGGAGCCGATCTTGCCGTCGGCGATGAGGCCGGCCTCTCGGCGCAGGGGCTCCAGCCGAGCATCTTGGTAGTGGGGCCAGACTCCTGGCTTGCGCCAGCCCTGCACCTGGGCCAGCAGCTCAGTCCGCTTGCCCTCGGGCAGCCGGGACACGGCCCGCTCGACGATGAGGCTCTGGATGTAGTGCATCATGGTGTTGACGTGGAAGTCCACCCCGATGAAGAGGATGGAGGCGTTCCAGTGGTAGAACTTGTCCCAGGGACTGTCAGGGGCGAAGGCCCTATCACCCCAGGGGCTAGGGCGGCCGCCCGTTCGGGCATGGTCGCGGGTGAGTTCCTCGGCGCGAGGGCCGATGGCGGCCACCGAATGGGTGGGGTGGTCGCTGCGGATGGCATCGGGCCGAAGGCGGAACGTTTCGGTGATGAGACCCACGTCCGAAGGGGAGCGGCGGATGTCCCAGGTCTCGAAGCGCCGGTCACGGTCGCGCTGGGAGAGGGTGGGGACGGCCACCGTTCCGTCAGGGGCGACGGCATCGAGGAAGCCGGCGATGACGGCCTCCGGGCCCCCGAGCACGGTGCCCATGCTGCTCAGTGAGCTGTGGAAGAAGACGGTGTCTCCCGGGCTGACTCCCACGGAGCGGAGGGCGCGGGTGACGTCCTCGGGTCGAACCTCGATGTTCGGATCGCCTCGCTCAGGTTGCACGTGGCCCCCTTGGGGAAATGCGCGCTGATGGGGCTGATGATACGCGGGAGCCTGTGGGCCGACATCCGCTTACCAGCAGCTACGTCCATTATGCCTGAGCCCAGGCAAAAGAAAACCCCCGGCTCAATACGAGCCGGGGGTTTGGAGTCAAACTAGTTCAGGCTACTAGCGGACTCTGCTGACGCGAGCAGCCTGAGGGCCCTTCGGGGAGGACTCGACGTCGAACTCCACCCGCTCGCCCTCGTCCAGGTTGCGAATGCCCTGGCCCTCTATGGCGGAGTAGTGGACGAAGACGTCCTTCTCACCATCCTCACGGGTGATGAAGCCGTAGCCCTTGTCCCGATTGAACCACTTCACAGTACCCTTGACTCGATCTGCCATCCTTATGGCCTCCGTTTGAAACTTTGCCCCTGTACTTTCCTGGCCTTTCGGATGTCATTCCTCAAGATCTTGGGTCGTGCAGTGGACAACTATGTGCTCGTCCTGCGCTCGATCAGTGCAGGACTTTCTAAGAATACCACGACTAGGCCGTTTAGGAAAGAAACCATATCGCGGTTGTTGGCGAGCAGACCTCGCGGCTTTCACTCCAGGAGCCGACCGTGCCGGTTGGATACACCCAGCCGGCACGGGCTGGCCAGTGCGCTAGTGCAGCGTGAGCGGCAGATACAACAGATGCCCCACGGGCTTGGCCACATCGCCGTCATCGTCGTCGACGATGTGGATGGTGAGGCTGAAGGGATACTGCAGGTAGGCGCCAGTGGTGCCCCCCAGGGACAGCTCGAACCACTCGCCTGCCTCAACAGCATCGTCGTCGTGGACGGTGAGGCCGATCGTCGTCAGCGTCTCACCCGGGGCGAACACAGCCGGGCCCGGGGCCAGGCTGAAATCGGTCTCGGTCGCGTTCCCGCCGGTGACCGCGTAGTTGACGCTCACGGTCCCAACCGAGGCCTCAGCCAGCCGCACCGGGATGCTCACCACGCCTGCACTCTCGGGGACGGATAGGGTGGTGTTCTCGAACCCCACCCGGAAGGGTCCAAAGTCGGCCATGTAGAGCTCGGCGATGCCGTCCAGCTCCTGGTCGGCTATGTAGACCACTCGGGCCCCATCTGAGGTCAGGTCGAAGTCCAGGACTTCTCCACCGGGGACCTGAGGACCGCTCAGCTTGAGGAACGAGGGATCACCTCCAACCATCATGCCCCAGGTGTACGCGCTGTAGAGCTCTACTACCTCATCCGTCTCCCGGTCGGCCAGGTACACAACCCTATCGCGATTGGGATTGAGGAGGAAGGCCCTGACACCCCCGCCCGCCACCAAGGCGTCGTTGACCCTGGTGGCACCCGTCTGATTGGCGCCGCGCAGGCTGAACAACTCCGCCCTCTCATCGACCTCCTGGTCGGCCAGGTAGACGATGGCCCCATCGGGAGCGATCCGGAAGGACGCAACGCTGCCGCCTGCGGCCAGGGGATCGTTCAGCTTGAGGGGCGGGCTTGGCCACAGCAGCGGGGCGCCGTACAGCTCCGCGGTACCGGCAAGGTCGTGGTCGGCGCGGTAGATCACCCAGGCGCTGTCGGGCGAGGCGAGGAAGTCATCCACGGAGCGCGAGCTGTCGGGGCTCGCGCTCAGTTTGGCCACGAAGTTTGGGTCGTCCAAAGCTACACTGTAGATGTCGAGAGGCCCCCCTCCGGCCGGCCGTGCCTCGAAGATGACACGGCCGCCGTCGGGCGTGAGGCCTATCCTACCTGTTGGCGTCACCGACCCACTGATCATCCTGGCGCTCTCGTCGCGACCCGCCGCCGCAACGCGATACAGCCTGGACGGGACCATCATCCAGCTGGCCCGATAGGCGACCCAGGCGGAGTCTGGAGTGATGGCGAAGGTCCAGACACTGCCGTCAGCGCCTACCGACAGCCTCGTGGCCGCGCTGCCTGGTCCCTCGATGGGGAGACTGTAGAGGACCTGGTATCCCGAGTTGAAGTCCGTGAAGATCACCCTCTGACTGTCAGGGGTGATCTGATACTGCGCCACGATCCCGGTGTCAGTATTG